>CACZLT010000041.1 GCA_902782185.1 uncultured Bacteroidota bacterium
CGCGGCGAGAAAGCCCAGGGCGTGCGCTCCAAACTGCGCTACAACCTGGAAATCCTCGACCTGCTGCGCAACCAGGCCCAAAACGTGCTGAAAGACAGCACGCTGGTGGCCCAGGTGCAGCAAGCGATGCAGCCCTACGCCAACCTGATGTACAACTAACAGGACATGAACAAGCCGAAGAAACCCAAGCTGCGGCGCTACACCGTCGCCCTCACCGAGCTTGATGTGCGCCGCCTCAACGCCTACGCCGACAGCAGCGGCATCGACCGCCCGACCGCCCTGCACCGCCTGATCAAGCAGTCGCTGCGCGACAATGCCGCTGCCCTGCCGGACAAGGTGGACAAAAACCAGCTCGGCCTCTTCGACACCCTGCAAATCGACATCTTCGACAACACCTCCGTGGTGAAAAACAAAGAATAGCTTTATGAAGAAACTGCTTGCATTACTCCTCGCGACCCTTTTCGCGGTCGCCCCGCTCACCGCCCGCGCCGAAGAGGGCGAAGGCTTCGATGCCGGATCGATGATCATCGGCCACGTAACCGACGCCCATTCGTGGCACCTGTTCGACTACAAGACCAAGGACGGGAAGGAACACGCCGTCGCCATTCCCCTGCCCGTCATCCTCTGGAACAACGGGCGGCTGGACGTCTTCATGTCGTCCAAATTCCACCACGGCCACGCCGACTACCGTGGCTACCGCCTCACCGGCGGCGGTGCCGAGCGCGAGGTCATTGTAAGCGTCGACGAAACCGGCAACATTGTCGAGGGAGGAAACCCCATAGACCTCAGCCTCACCAAGACCTCGGCGGCCATCCTCATCGCCGTCATCCTGCTCATTGTCATCGTCTTCGCCGCCAAGCGCGCCTACCGGCGCCGCCCCAACCAGGCTCCCAACGGCGTGTTGCAGGGGCTGGTGGAGATGCTGGTGGTCTTCGTGCGCGACAGCATCGCGCGCCCCATGATCGGCGAGGTGCACTACCGTCGCTACCTGCCCTACCTGCTCACACTCTTCTTCTTCATCTTCTTCTGCAACATCCTCGGCCTCATACCCTTCTTCCCAGCCGGAGCCAACATCACGGGCAACCTCGCCGTAACCGGCATCCTCGCCCTCATCACCTTCCTCATCACCAACATCAGCGGCAACCGACACTACTGGACCGACATCTTCAACACACCCGGTGTGCCAGCCTGGCTCAAGGTCTTCCCGCTGATGCCCCTGGTCGAGGTCATCGGTGTCTTCACCAAGCCCATCGTGCTCATGATTCGACTCTTCGCCAACATGACCGCCGGCCACATCATGATACTCTCCTTCGTCGCCCTGATATTCATCCTGAGCAACATCGGCGGAGCCGCCGTCGGCGGAGCCACCTCGGTGGTGAGCGTCTTCCTGAGCGTCTTCATCTCGCTGCTCGAATGCCTCGTGGTCTACATCCAGGCCTTCGTCTTTACCATGCTCACCGCGCTCTATATCGGCATGGCCGTCCACGAACCCGAACACCACCACTCCGAGGCATGAACCCGAATGGGACGATATCGACCCATATCGCGCCAGAGTTTATGTATTCATTAAGAGAGTACCTAGAGAACACTTAGAGAGTCCCTGCCCGTTTTCAGAAATATTAACTTAAAACATATATAATAATGAAATCAATCAAAGACATAAATTTCGCAGGCCGCAAGGTACTGCTCCGCGTGGACTTCAATGTCCCCATGGACGACCAGAAGCGCATTACCGACGACACCCGCATGCGTGAGTCGATGCCCACCATCGAAAAGCTCCTCGCCGACGGTGCCGCCGTCATCATCATGGCCCACTTCGGCCGCCCGAAAAAGGGCGGTTTCGAACCCGAACTCAGCCTCGAACCCGTCGCCAAGCACCTCGAGACCCTCGTGAACCGCCCCGTCCGCTTCACCCAGGAACTCCTCGGCAGCGGCGTTCCCGAGCAGATGGCCAAGGAACTCAAGGGTGGCGAGGTGATGCTCCTCGAGAACATCCGTTTCTATCCCGAAGAGACCAAGGGTGGGGAAGACCTCGCCCGCCAGCTGGCCGCCCTCGGCGACTGCTACATCAACGACGCCTTCGGTGCCGCCCACCGCGAGCACTCCTCCACCGCCGTCATCGCAAAATTCTTCCCCCAGGCCAAATATTTCGGTTTCCTCATGGAAAACGAGGTGCGCAACCTCGAGCGCCTCATGCACGACGCACCCCGCCCCTTCACCGCCATCATCGGCGGCTCAAAGGTGAGCAGCAAGATTGGCATCCTCGAGAACCTGCTCGACAAGGTCGACAACATGATTATCATCGGCGGCATGCGCTACACCTTCACCAAAGCCCTCGGCGGCCGCATCGGCAACTCCATCTGCGAGGACGACAAACTCGACCTGGCACGCGAACTGATGCGCCGTATGGACGAGAAGGGCGTGCGCTACTACCTGCCCGTCGACAGCGTCGTCGGCGACAAGTTCGGCAACGACGCCAACACCCAGGTCGTCCCCTCCGGCGAGGTGCCCGACGGCTGGGAGAGCATGGACTGCGGCCCCGAGAGCTGCAAAGCCATCCACGACATCGTCATGAACTCCAAGACCATCCTCTGGAACGGCCCCGCCGGCGTCTTCGAGCTCGAGACCTTCGCCAAAGGCACCCACGCCATCGCCCGCAGCGTGGCCGAGAGCTGCAAGCAGGGTTGCTTCGCCGCTGTCGGCGGCGGCGACTCGGTGGCTGCCGTCAAGCAGATGGGCATCGCCGACCAGATGAGTTACGTCTCCACCGGTGGCGGCGCCATGCTCGAGTACCTCGAGGGCAAAGTCCTCCCCGGCATCAAGGCCATACAGGATTGACCGTCGCCCCCATTCAGCAAAGAAGGGATGCCCCGTCGGCATCCCTTTTCCTTTACCTTGCGCAAGTCCTTCCCCGGTATCAATCCCCCCTGGCACTCAATCATCTGACGCACCTCTCAGAAGTTTGTCAGCCTGTTCCTTGGCACGGGCGCTGATTTCGGGCGTGAGGTACTTGTAGAGAGTGCGCAGCACCACCATCAGGGCCGTCAGGTCGTCGGTGAAGCCCAGGGCGGGTATGAAGTCGGGGATGAGGTCGGTGGGCAATATCAGGTATCCCAATGCACCCACTATCAGTGTCTTGGCCTTGGCTGGCACATGTTCCGCCCCGAGCAGATAGTAGAGCTGCAGGGCAGGGTAGAGCACCTTGGCTCCCACCTGTGCCGCCACGTGGCGCACCTTCTTCCAAAAACCTTCCTCGTCATAGTGCCGCTTGTACAGCGGCGCGGTCTCCAAATTGAATTTCATGACCACACTAACGCACCAAAACCGAATATATTGCCCCAGTAAACCCAGTCGCCCCCAATGCGACAGGGCACCGACACCCGGGTTTGCTCCGCCATCCGTTGAAGACAGGCGGAATAAAAAACAACCACGGGCTATCCCGGAGTCATATTCCAGAGACTCTCCCCCCGTTCCACAAGAGAGGAAGAAGATGATAAGAAGAGGAGAAAAAGGGGAGTGCTACAATGTATTGACAATCAACCTGGTGCATATTGGCTAAAACGTACTCTTTTCGATGTTATTTCAGAAAAACCACCGTTTTTGCAACTCATTGTGTGTCAGTGTTTATAGGTTGTTTTTTGCATTTTTATTTGTCGGAGTGCGATTTTATGTGTACTTTTGCACTTTCAATTTAAACATCAAACAATCATGAAAAGCATAGCAATACTCACGGGCGGCGGCCCCGCCCCGGGAATGAATACAGTGGTGGCTTCGGTGGCCAAGACCTTCCTCCGCGACGGATTCCGTGTCATCGGTCTCCACGGCGGCTACAGTGCCCTCTTCACCGACCAGCCCCGAATGCAGGACCTCGACTTCCTCACCGCCGACGAAATCTTCAACAAGGGTGGCAGTATCCTCAAGATGAGCCGATTCAAGCCCACGGCGGAAGACTTCGAGCAGCGCTTCAACCTCAAGTTCTTCACCGACAACGAGGTGAAGCTCCTCGTAACCGTCGGTGGCGACGACACCGCCTCGACCGCCAACCGCATCGCCAAGTTCCTGGCTGACAAGCACTACCCCATTGCCAACATCCATGTCCCCAAGACCATCGACAACGACCTGCCGCTGCCCAACTCCAGCCCCACCTTCGGCTATAACAGCGCCAAGGCGCAGGGCTGTGTGTTGGCCACCGCCGTCATGGAGGATGCCCGCACCAGCGAGAACTGGTTCGTGGTCAGCGCCATGGGTCGTTCTGCCGGCCATCTGGCTCTCGGCATCGCCGGCGCCTGCCACTACCCGATGGTCATCATCCCCGAGTTCTTCAACAAGACCGAAATCACCGTCGACAAAATCATCAACATGGTGGTCTCCTGCATCGTCAAGCGCAAGCTGATGGGCATCAACTACGGCGCGGCGATGATCAGCGAGGGTGTCTTCCACAGCCTCTCCGACGAGGAGATCCGCAACAGCGGTATCCACTTCTCCTACGACGAGCACGGCCACCCCGAACTTGGCAAGGTCAGCAAGGCTCACATTTTCAACGACCTGCTGGAGCGCAAGGTCAAGGAGCTGGGACTCAAGGTGAAGAGCCGTCCGGTGGAAATCGGCTACGAAATCCGCTGCCACACCCCCATCGCTTTCGACCTCACCTACTGCTCGCTGATGGGCATGGGTGTCTACAAACTCTACAACGAGGGTGCCACCGGCTGCATGGTCTATGTCGACCACCAGGGCACAGTCTCGCCCCTCTACCTCAAGGATCTCCAGGATCCCGCCACCGGCAAGATCCCGCCGCGCCTGGTCAATGTCAACAGCAACAAGGTGATGTCCTACGTGGACGACATCATGGACTACATCACCTCCGCCGACTACGAGGCCGCGAAGAAGTACCTCGCCAACCCCGAGCAGTATGACTTCAAGAAGATTCTTAATTGGTAGGCTGGAAGTGAGAACGAAGAACTACGAACAAAGATGTTGTCGGCATGTGCTGGCTCTCTTGGTTTTTAGTTCGTGTCTCTTATTTTCAACGTTGCCAGCCTCGGCGCAGACCAAGAAGCAGCTGGAGAAGGACAAGGCCAAGGTGGAGCAGGAAATCAAGAAGCTCAACAACGATTTGGCCAAGGCCAAGAAGAACAGCCGTACCAGCCAGCAGCAGCTCAACCTCCTGGAGAAGAAGATTGCCGAGCGTACCAAGCTCATCAACAACATCAACGGGCAGGTCAACCTGTTGAATGTCAAGATGTCGCAGACCGAGGACAGCATCGCCCTCATCCGCACCCAGATTGACAGCCTCAAGCTGGAGTACGGCCGTGTGGTGCGCGCCCTCTACAACGACCGCGGCAACCTCGACAAGCTGGTGCTGCTGCTTGACACCAAGAACTACAACTACGCCTACCTGCGCACCAAGTACTTCCGCGACTACAGCCGCTACCGCCGCCGCCAGGCCGCCTATATCCGGCAGAAGGAGCAGGAACTGGGCGACATCAGCCTCGACCTGCAGCGCCAGCAGCGCGAGCAGACCGACCTCCTCGTCCAGCAGCGCCGACAGAAGGACGAGCTGTCCAAGGAGCAGAAGGAGCAGCAGCAGTCGCTCAAGGCATCCAAGCAGCAGGAGAAGTCGCTCCAGCAGCAGATTGCCAAGAAGGAACAGCAGAAAAAGCAGCTGCAGCAGCAGATACAGAAAATCATCAACGAGGAGATTGCCAAGGCCGCCCGCAACAAGAAGGGTTCCACCGCCACTGGCAGCAGTGGCTCCACAACCACCTCCGCCGCCGAGGTAGCGTTGAGCAACGACTTCGTTACCAACAAAGGCAGGTTGCCCTGGCCCTGTTATTACAACAAGGTCTCGCGCGAGTATGGCAAATACACCCACGCCTCGGGCGGGCAGAACATGAACAACGGCATCGACTTGATCTGCAAGGCCGGCGCGCCGGTGAAGGCTGTCTTCAACGGCACAGTCAGCCGTGTCTTCACCTGTCCCAACGGAACCCAGGGAGTCATTGTGCGCCACGGCGAGTACATGACCGTCTACGCCAACCTGGCCAACGTGGCCGTAAGCGAAGGCAAGTCGGTCAGCACCAACCAGCATCTGGGCACCGTCTATCCCGCCGAGGACGGCACCGCCGAGTTCTCCTTCCAACTCTGGAAAGGCACCACCTCGCAAAACCCGCGCCAATGGCTCAGATGATTTTTGAATTATGAACACTCAGAACTCAGAATTCAGAACTCAGAATTCAGGAATCTACTTCCTTTCGGATTCCCATCTGGGCAGCGGTGCCGACTCGGCCAATCGCGAGCGGCAGCTGTGCAGCTTCCTCGACAGCATCAAGGAGGATTGTGAAAAACTGTTCCTGCTGGGCGACATCTTCGATTTTTGGTTCACCTACCGCCACCTCGTGCCGCGCGGCCACGTGCGCCTCCTCGGCAAACTGGCCGAACTTTCCGACAGCGGCATTGAAATCCACTTCTTCGTGGGCAACCACGATATGTGGGTGTTCGACTACCTCACCTCCGAACTCGGCGTCCTCACCCATACCGAGCCCGAGGTGTTCGACCTCTGCGGCAAGCGTATCCTCGTCGGCCACGGCGATGGCCTCGGCCATACCGACCTCTGGTTCGACTTCGTCCGCCTCTTTTTCCGCAGCCCCTTCTGCCAGCGGCTCTTCAAGATGCTGCCCTCGGCCTGTACTTTCGGCATCGCCCACCGCTGGAGCGACTCCAACAAGCGCCGCCACGCCAAGCGCGACATGCTGCGCTACCTGGGCGACGACCGCGAAGGTATCGTCATCCACTGCAAGCGACTGCTCGAAACGGAGCGTCTTGACTACTGCATCTTCGGACATCGCCACACGCCGCTCACTCGTGACCTCGGCCACGGTTGTACCTACATCAACACCGGCGACTGGTTCCACAACCGCAACTACGCCCTCCTCCGTCCCGACGGCGAGATGGAATTGAGAAACCTTGCCACACAATAAACTGCAAGTTCTACGTTAATACACATTGATTATGATAGCAGAGAACATTGCCCGCATACAGTCCACCCTTCCGGAGGGGGTACGGTTGGTGGCCGTCTCGAAACTCAAGCCGGCGGAGGATATCATGGAGGCTTACCGTGCCGGCCAGCGCCTCTTTGGCGAGAACTACGCCACCGAGCTGCGCGACAAGGCCGCACAGCTTCCCAAGGACATCGAGTGGCACTTCATCGGCCACCTCCAATCCAAGCAGTTGAAGTACTATATTCCTTTTGTCAGCATGATACACGGCGTGGACTCCATAGAGCATCTCCGCGACGTGGAGCAGGCCGCCGCCAAGGCGGGACGCATTGTCGACGTGCTGCTGCAGGTGCATGTCGCCCGGGAGGAGACCAAGTTCGGCTTCTCGCCGGAGGAACTGGCATCACTAGACAAACTAGTTTCACTAGAGGAACTGGAACATACCAGAATCTGCGGCCTCATGGCCATGGCCTCGAACACTACGGACCAGGAACGTGTCCGCGCCGACTTCCATGCCGCCTGCACCCTCTTCGACCGCCTCAAGACCGGCCTTTTCGCCGACAGCCCTCACTTCCGCGAGCTCTCCATGGGCATGAGCCACGACTACCCCTTGGCCATTGCCGAGGGTAGCACCCTGGTCCGCCTCGGCAGCAGCATATTTGGCGCACGCGATTACAGTAAAAAGCAATAAGTCATGCAGATATTCAAAAAGAACAAGCACATCGTCTTCTCCTACGTGGTCATTACGCTGGGACTGATGACCTACACCTTCGCATGGTCGGCCTTCATGCTGCCGGCCCAGATTGTCGGCGGCGGCGTGAGCGGCCTATCGGCCATCCTCTACTATGCCGTCGGAATCCATATCCCCATCGGTATCCTCAACCTGGTGTTCAACGGCATACTGGTCGCCATCGGATTCAAGATGCTGGGTTCCAAGTTCGGCGCCAACACCCTCTACGGCATCGCCATGTCGAGTGTCTTCTTCATCATGTGGCAGCAGGGGCTGCACGTGGAGAACCTGTTCGTCAATCCCGACGGCACCATGCAGTTCGACCCCTTCATGTGCGCCATCATCGGCGGCGCACTCTGCGGCCTCGGCATCGGCTTGAGCTTCATCATGGGCGGCAATACCGGCGGCACCGACATTATCGCCCTCATCGTAACCAAGCACTACAACATCTCGCCCGGCCGCGTCATCATGCTGCTCGACATCGTCATCGTCGGCTGCTCCTACTTCGTCTCCGGCAAGCTGGGCAATGTGGTCTACGGCTATGTAACCATGGGGGTCATGACCTACGTACTCGACATGGTGCTCGACGGCAACAAGCAGTCGTACCAGATCATGGTCTTCTCGCTCAAGAACGAGGAAATCGCCGAGGCCGTTACCCGCGAGGTGGGGCGCGGCGCCACGCTCCTCGATGCCGAGGGCAGCTACACCAGGCAGCAGCAGAAAGTGCTCCTCATGCTGGTGCACCGCACCGATAAGTCGCACGTCATGCAGATTATCCACCGCATCGACGAGAACGCCTTCATCTCGGTCAACAAGACCCAGGGCGTCTACGGCAAGAATTTTGAAAAACTGAAGTTATGAAGCTCATATCCCCCTCGTTACTGTCTGCCGACTTCGGCAACCTGCAGCGCGACATCGAGATGCTCAACGCCTCGGAGTGCGACTGGCTCCATGTCGATGTGATGGACGGACTCTTCGTGCCCAACATCTCGTTTGGCCAGCCCATCGTCAAGCACATCAAGAAACACGCCCGGAAACCTCTCGACGTGCATCTGATGATTATGGATCCGGGGCGCTATGTGGCCGACTTCAAGGAGGCCGGTGCCGACATCCTTACCGTCCACTACGAAGCCTGCACCCACCTCGACCGGGTGCTGCACAGCATCAAGGACCACGGCATGAAGGGTGGGGTAGTGCTCAACCCCCACACCGCCGTCAGTCTGCTTGAGGACTCGGTGCAACTTTGCGACCTGGTGCTGCTGATGTCGGTGAATCCGGGTTTTGGCGGACAGCAATTCATTGATAATACGTATAATAAGGTACGTCAGCTCAAGGAACTCTGCAATCGAAAGAATCCGCATTGCCTTATCGAGGTTGACGGCGGAGTGAACACCCAAAACGCCTCATTGCTCTTCGAGGCTGGTGCCGACGTACTGGTGGCGGGAAACGCAGTGTTCAAGAGCGACGACCCAGCGGCCACCATCCTCGCCCTCAAGCAATGAGCCGTCCGAGACTGATCATCGCTCCCGGCAAGGAGAAAGCCATCCTGCGCCGCCACCCGTGGATATTTTCGGGTGCCGTGAAGCGTGTGGTGGGCGAGCCTCAAGCGGGCGACCTTGTCGATGTACACGCCTCGGACAACCGCTGGCTGGCCACCGGCCACTACCAGAACGACAGTATTGTGTGCAAAGTTCTTTCGTTTGACACACAGCAAATTGACGATGACTTTTTCAAGCATCGGTTTCAATCGGCAATTGCTTACCGGAAACGTCTGGGCTTCTTCGACTGCCCAAATACCAACGTCTTCCGCCTCATCCATGCCGAGGGCGACTACCTGCCCGGACTGGTAGCCGACTGGTACAACGGAGTGCTTGTCCTGCAGGCACATAGCGTGGGTATGCACCGCCTGTTTCCTCTCTTTGGCGACCTTTTCCGCGAGTTGCTCGGCAATCGACTGCGGGCTGTGTTCGACAAGAGCGGCACCACGGTGCCGGGCGGCGGCAATGACGGCTACCTCTGGGGCATCGAGCCTCAGGAGCATGAAATATGCGAGCATGGCAATCGTCTGATTATAAACTTTTTTGAGGGTCAAAAGACGGGATTTTTCGTCGACCAGCGCGAAAACCGCGCACTGGTGCAGCAACTGGCTCATTGCCGTCGTGTGCTGAATTGCTTCGGCTACACCGGCGGCTTCTCGCTCGCCGCCCTGCGTGGCGGAGCGGAGTGTGTGGAGACGGTGGATGTCAGCAAGAAAGCCATCGAACTCTGCAACCGCAACGTGGTTCTGAACTTCGGCCCCGGCGCACCGCACCGGGGCATTGTGGCCGACGTGCTGAAATACCTGCCCGCCAACCATTCCTCCTTCGACTTTGTCATCCTCGACCCGCCCGCCTTCGCCAAGAACCACCGCTCGCTGCAGCAGGGACTGAAAGGCTACCGCGCCATCAACCAGCGTGCCATGGAGGCCATGCCGGCCGGAGGGTTGCTGATGACCTTCTCGTGCAGCCAGGCCGTCTCGAAAGAGGATTTCCAGACCATGGTTTTCACCTCGGCGATGAATGCCGGGCGCCAGGTACGCATCGTCCGCCGGCTGCCCCACGCCATGGATCACCCCGTCTCCGTACACCACCCTGAGGGCGAATACCTTAAAGGACTGCTGCTCGAGGTGGAATAGCCTGTCCTAGCAACATTTTTCATCGTGGCAGTGGCTGCCGCGCGTTTCCAGTTCCAGGGTGCTGTGGCGGATGCCGAGTTCTTCCAGCAGGTGCTTCACGCGGTGCGTAACCTCCTCAAGCATCGATGAGTCGGGAATAACCACGTGGCACGTCAGCGCCGTTTCGGTGGTCGAGATGGGCCAGATGTGCACGTGGTGTACATCCAGCACACCTTCCTGTGTACCAATCTTTTGCGCAATATCGTCCACGTCGAATCCTTCCGGCACCGCGTCAGCGCTCATGCGCAGGCTCTCGCCCAGCAGTCTCCAGGTGCTGACCAGGATGACAACCGCGATGGCCAGGCCGATGACGGGGTCGATCGCCGTCCAGCCGGTGTAGTGGATGACCACGCCGCTCACCACCACGCCCACGCTCACCAGGGTGTCGGCCAGCATGTGCAGGAAGGCACCGCGGGTGTTGATGTCGTGCTGCTGTTGGCGACTCAACGCCCACGCCGTCAGCCCGTTGATGACGATTCCCACCGTTGCCGTCCAGATGATGAGCGTGCCGTTCACCTCGGACGGGTGGAAGAATTTCTGCACACTCTCCACCATGATGGCACCCACGGCAACCAACAGGATGATGGCATTCAGCAGCGAGATGAGCACCGACGCCTTGCGACGCCCGTAGGTGAAGCGCTTGGTGGCGCGGCTCGACGCCAGCTTCAGCGCCACCATGGCCAGCAGCAGCGAGAAGACGTCGCTCAGGTTGTGCCCGGCGTCGGAGAGCAGCCCAAGCGAGTTCCCGATGAAGCCCGCCGCCGCCTCGACGACGACAAAGGCCAGGTTCAGCGCCACCGCAATGACATATATGGTGGAGAGGCGTTCAATCGAGTGGGCATGGTGATGGTGGTGATGCCCCTCGTGGTGATGATGATGTTCGTGTGTCATGTCGTGTCTGGTTTTTGTTTTGCAAAAGTACGAACTTTTTTGCCATCCGCAGCCTCACCAACATTGGTGAATCTGTTCCCCGGATGGCGGAAGGCCGTGATGTCGGAAAACCTCGCTGCCGGTGCCGAATTCCACCACCCTCATCCACTGCCCCTCCAGCGGCTCTACCCGCAGGCCGTGGCGCCCCTCCAGGCAGGCGAGGAATTTTTCGCGATCCCGCCGCACGGAATTCTCAATCACCGGCATCACAATGCCCACTGCATGCAGCGCCACCCACAGCCCGCCTCTTATCCCAACAACTCGGGAACCTCTTACGTTTTCGCTCTCGCCCAAAGCCCTGCCCGCCATTCCACCTATCCACAACCTCAAGCCCCACCACAGCACCCAGCGGAACCCACGGCTCCGTCCCCACCTGTTTCCTGCTCTGTTATTCATCTTGCATTCTTCCCCTCCCGCCACCCCCCACCAACAGAACAAGAAGTTGAGAAGAAGTTGAGAAAAAGGGGAGCGCTCTTATGTATTGATATTCACCCTGTTATGATTCCCTTGATTTGCTCACTTTCACGAAAAATCCACAATCCGCATAATACATTGATAATCATTGTGTTGTTTGTATTTCCGAAAAATTTTCGATAAAAACACAATGGAAATTTGCGCCATGTCATTTTTATTTCGTATCTTTGCCCCCCGAAATCAAACCCGATTCGTATCGTATAACATTAAAATATATGAAATTACCACAAATCCATTCCATCACAAAGAAGATGCTGGTTGCCCTCGTTGGCGCATTCCTGCTCTTGTTCCTGCTGTTCCACATGACGGCCAACCTCTTCATCCTGCGCCACGACGACGGCGCATGGTACTCCGCCTTCTGCCACTTCATGGGCACGAACTGGGTGGTGAAGATATTCGAGCTGGTACTGCTCGGTGTCATCGCCCTGCACATCCTGCTGACGTTGTGGCTCGCTGTTACCAACCGCCTAGCGCGTCCCACGCGCTACCGCCAGCGCCAGCGCTCGAAGAGCCACTCCACCTCCAAGCTCATGGTCTGGACGGGCATCCTCATCTTCGTCTGCCTCTGCATCCACGCCTACGACTTCTACCTCGTCAAGACCGGCCTGGTCAAGGGCGAGTATATGGTGGAGGTGGAGAAACTCCAGTCCGAGGAGGTCAGTACCCTCGTGCAATACGCCATGCAGAACCGGATGCAGCCCGCCGACGTGGTGGACGGTATCGAGGCTCAGATGGCCATGTACGCCGACCAAATGTCCTCCGAAGAGCAGGCCGAACTGCATGCCAACCTTCTGGGGCTGCGCAACGCCGTCCCCGTGGCCGACCTCATTGTCAACGGCAGCCTCAGTGAAGACCACAAGTGGATACGCCATATCGACTACGCCGGCCGCCAAATGCTTCGCGAGAAAGCCCCCGGCTGCGGCGTGGAGCCCGACTTCTACTACCTCACCCGCGAGAAGTTCTCCCACCTGCACATCGTCATTGGTTACCTCGTCTTTTTTTTCATTCTCTTCATGCACCTGCGCCACGCCTTCCCCTCGGCCTTCCAAAGCCTCGGCCTGAACAACTACAAGTACAACGGCGCCATCGAGGTGCTGGGCAAAATCTACACCTGGATAGTCTGCCTCGGCTTTGCCGCCGTGGCCATACTGGTTTATTTAGGATTATAATTCACTGCATATCATGATACTAGACTCCAAGATACCCGAAGGCCCGCTCAGTCAGAAGTGGACCAACTACAAGGCCGGCCAGAAGCTGGTCAATCCCGCCAACAAGCGCAAGCTTGACATCATCGTCGTCGGTACCGGCCTGGCCGGTGCCTCGGCTGCCGCCTCGCTCGGCGCGCTGGGCTTCCATGTGGACATCTTCTGCATCAGCGACTCGCCGCGCCGCGCCCACTCCATCGCCGCCCAGGGCGGCATCAACGCCGCCAAGAACTACCAGAATGACGGCGACAGCGTGGAGCGCCTCTTCAAGGACACCATCAAGGGCGGTGACTACCGCGCCCGCGAGGCCAACGTCTACCGCCTGGCCGAGGTCAGCGGCGACATCATCGACCAGTGTGTGGCCCAGGGCGTGCCCTTCGCCCGTGACTACAGCGGCCTGCTCGACAACCGCTCCTTCGGCGGTGCGCAGGTGAGCCGCACTTTCTATGCCCGTGGCCAGACCGGCCAGCAGCTGCTGCTGGGCGCCTACGGCGCATTGAGCCGTGAGATTGCCCGTGGCACCGTGGTGCTGCACGAGCGCCACGAGATGATGGATCTCGTGGTCAAGGACGGTCGCGCCCGCGGCATCATCGCCCGCAACCTCGTTACCGGCGAGCTGGAGCGCTACGCCGCCCACGCCGTGGTGCTCTGCACCGGCGGCTACGGCAACATCTACTACCTCTCCACCAACGCCATGAACAGCAACGGCAGCGCTGCCTGGGTCTGCCACCGCCGCGGCGCCGCCTTCGCCAATCCCTGCTACGTGCAGATTCACCCCACCTGCATCCCCGTCCACGGCGACTATCAGTCGAAGCTCACCCTCATGAGTGAGAGTCTCCGCAATGACGGCCGCATCTGGGTTCCCAAGAAGAAAGAGGACTCCGAGGCCATCCGCCGCGGCGAGAAAGGCCCCAACGACATACCCGAGGAGGAGCGCGACTACTACCTCGAACGTCGCTACCCGGCGTTCGGCAATCTGGTGCCGCGCGACGTGGCCAGCCGCGCCGCCAAGGAGCGCTGCGATGCCGGCTACGGCGTGGGCTCGACCGGCCTGGCCGTCTACCTCGACTTTGCCGACGCCATCCGCCGCCTCGGCCGCGACGTGGTGGAGCAGAAGTATGGCAACCTCTTCCAGATGTACCAGAAGATTACCGACCAGGACCCCTATCAGGTGCCGATGATGATCTACCCCGCCATCCACTACACGATGGGCGGCCTGTGGGTGGACTACGAGTTGCAGACCACC
>CACZLT010000042.1 GCA_902782185.1 uncultured Bacteroidota bacterium
ACCAAAAAACAGGAAGTTCTTGGTGCATTCGGGAAAAAGTGTTACCTTTGTGTTGAAATATGAAAAAAGCACACATTACCCAAATGCAAAGATACGAAAATCCCTTGATATGGCAAAGTGTTTTAACACTTTTTAAGTGTTAAATTCAACATATTGAGAACACGATATTTAAAATCGAACTCGGGTTGATACAGCTGCGCGACAAGAACAACTTCGAGTACGGCGAAGACAAGATGCTGGACGGCATTGTGGTGAACGAGAAGTGCAAGAGTTTGGCCTGCAAGATACGTGAAATAATCGATGCCAAATCATCCTTTGCCGACTGGCTGAACAACCAGAACATCCGTGACCAGCTAAAACTTGACATCAAGATATGTCTGGTGAAAAACGGCTACCCACCGCAATACACCCCTGAAGTGTTCAGGGAAGTGATGGATCAGGTGGAGAATTTCAAGGAGAATGAGGATATAGCTTTGTAGATTTGGCAATAGAGTGTGGTAGGGGAATAAGGGATGATTGGTAGCGGATTTCCAGCCGACCGTCTTACCTCTTGCCGGGGAAGAAGCGGGGGATGAAGTGGGCGAGGCCGTGGCGGCGGAGGCTGGCGGCGATGTCGCGCTGCTGGTCGGCTTTGTAGAAGAAGAAGAGGCGCCGCTGGTCGGCCTTGTCGGCCGGAGTGGTGGCCACGTAGACGGGCTTCATCGTCGTCGGGTCGATGCCGGTGTAGTACATCTCGGTGGCGAGGGTCATGGGCGTGGGCGTGAAGTCCTGTATCTGTTCGAGGCGGTAGCCCATGCGCTTCATGTCGAGAGCCAGCTGCGCCATGTCCTCCAGGCGGCATCCCGGGTGGCTGCTGATGAAGTAGGGGATGAGCTGGTAGCGCAGGCCTGCCTGCTTGCATATCTCGTCGAAGCGCCGCCTGGTCTCACAGAAGAGTTCGAAGGAGGGCTTACGCATCAACGACAGCACATGGTCCGAGGTATGCTCCGGAGCCACCTTGAGGCGCCCGCTGGTGTGGTGCAGCACCACCTGCTTAAAATACTCCCACCCGTAGTTAAAAGTGCTTTCCTCTTTCCTCTTTCCTCTTTCCACTTGAAACAGGTCGCATCTGATTCCGCTGCCCACATACAGGTGTTTCACTTTGGGGTGAGCCGCCACCTTACGCAGCAGCGAAATCATCGGCCGGTGGTCGCTGTCGAGGTTCTTGCAGAGGGTGGGCATCGAGCAGCTGTAGCGGCTGCACCTGCGGCAGAGGTCGGGATTCCTTCCCTTCATGCGCCACATGTTGGCCGAGGGGCCGCCAAGGTCGGTCAGTACACCGCGGAATTCAGGGTCTTGCGTGATGGCCTTCACCTCACGGAGGATACTCGCCTCGCTGCGGCTGGCAATCTGCTTGCCCTGGTGGGCGCTGATGGTGCAGAACGAGCAACCGCCGAAGCAGCCGCGGTGCGTGTTCACGCTCCAGCGTATCATCTCGAAGGCAGGTATCGGGCCGCGCTTGCGGTATTTGGGGTGCGGCAGGCGCAGGTAGGGCAGGTCGAAGCTGGCGTCGATCTCAGCCTCGGTCATCGGCGGCTCGGGCGGGTTGACCACCACGTAGCGGTCGCCGTGCCGCTGCACCAGCGTGGCGCACTCCACCTTGTTGCTCTCCTGCTCGATGACTCGGTAGTTCTCCGCCTCCGCGCGCTTGCTCCTCCGGCACTCCTCAAAAGAATGCAACTCTAGAACATCTATTTTATCTATCTCATCTATCGCATCTGTCGTATACGCCACCTGCGGAAGCTCGCAGCAGGTCTCTATCCCCCACCCCTCGTCCAGCATCCTGGCAATCTTCAGCGTCGTGCGCTCGCCCATGCCGTAGTTGAGCAGGTCGGCAGGCGTGTCCATCAGTATCGAGGGGAAGAGTCGGTCGTCCCAGTAGTCGTAGTGCGCCAGGCGGCGCATGCTCGCCTCGATGCCGGCGATGACGACCGGCGTATCGGGGTAGAGTTGCTTGAGGATGCGACTGTAGACGTAGGTGGCGCGGTCGGGCCGGAAGCCCGCCTGGCCGCCGGGGGTGTAGGCATCGTCGTGGCGCAGGCGGCGCGCCGCCGTGTAGTGGTTCACCATGCTATCCATCGCACCGCTCGTTACGCCGAAGAAAAGGCGCGGCGCGCCGAACTTACGGAAGTCGCGAAGGTCGTCCCTCCA
Organism: uncultured Bacteroidota bacterium; assembly: GCA_902782185.1. Taxonomy (GTDB): domain Bacteria; phylum Bacteroidota; class Bacteroidia; order Bacteroidales; family P3; genus Colimorpha. The sequence continues at coordinate 2,191 of CACZLT010000042.1, forward strand.
GTTGGGCTGCGGAATAATCGCCACGCGGTAGCCGGATGCCTCAAGTGTCCTGCCAATCACCGCTGTGCCGAACGACGGGTGGTCCACATACGCGTCCCCCGTAACCAGCACCACGTCCACCTGCTCCCATCCGAGGCGCTTCACCTCGTCCAACGTTATAGGCAGAAAATGTGCCAACTTCCGGTCTCCTGTCTACCTCTTTCTCTTGTTGCCACGGGGCTTCATGCTTTGCTTCAACTCCTGCCGCTGTGCAGGTGTCAGTACCTCGTCAATGCGTACCCTAGTGGCGTACATCTCACGGGAAATCTGCGCATGGAGTTTGGACTCGCGGTCAAAGAGGGGGTATAGTACCTTGGACTGGTCGCCCTCGCGCTCCATGTAGGCTCCGATGCTATCGTGGACAGCTCGCTGCTGCTTGCGCAAACCTTCGACACGCTGCTTGGAGTCGGAAGATATGGTTTCGAGTTTGCGTTTCTGCGCAGCGGAGAGGTCGCTGACCAGTTCGGTGATTTCGGGGTGCTTTTTTTTGCCCTGATGTTTGTGAGACTGCTGGGCGGGAAGGGTAAATGCCAATAGGAGAAGTGCGGCGGATAGAATGCTCTTTTTCATAATATTAGCATGGTTTAATTCAATCAATAATCAAAGTCAATGTCGGACGTATAGTCGTCGTAGAGGTAGGCAATAGGATCTTCGGCCAAGGATTCAACATGGGAGTAGTAGTCATAACTCTGCACCGAGGCTATCATCTCGCCGATGCCCTGTTCGTCGTAGGTACGCGGGAGTAGCGCTGGAACGGCGATGATGGCAACGGCAGCTACAGCTGCTGCGGAGAGGGCAATGCGGCGGAGGAGGACATTACGGCGACGGGGCATAAGATAGGGATGCTGGCGCACCTCGGCCATCACGGCATCGACGACATCCACCTCCTTGGGGCAGGTCATCCGCGAAAGTTCCTTCAGTAGTTGCTCTGTATTCATTGTTTCATTTCTTTTGCCAGGTTTTTCTTTGCCCGGAAGATAAGCGATTCGACTTTGCTGAGGCTGCACTGCATCACTTCGGCGATTTGGTTGTAGGAGAAGTCTTCGAAAGAGTAGAGCACCAGGGCGGTGCGCTGCTCGTCCTTAAGGTGCCCGATGGCGGTGCGCAGTTGAACGAGCTGTTCCTGATGGATGAGTTGCTGCTCGGCGTTGCGGTCGTCGGAGGGGGTCTCGGGGCGGTCTTCGTATTCGTCGGCACTGATGAAGCGTTTGGCCTTGTTCATCATCTTGCAGACGACATTGACGGTGATGCGGTAGATGAAAGAACTCAACTTCGAGTCGAACCTGAAGCGCGGCAGGGCGGTGTAGAGTTCAACAAACACCTGTTGCGTTACCTCTTCCACCTCGAGTTTGTTGCCACAGAGCTTGTACGTCAGGTTGGCCACTATCTGCTGGTATTCTTTCACTATGACAGCATACAACTCAGTCTCGCCTGCCAGTATTCGCTCCACTATCTGCTTGTCTTCCACGGGTTCAATTCGTCATTAGGTACAACTGCGATATGAATTATTGCAACTTGTGTTGGAAAAATATGTTTTCTTTGAAATTTTTCCTATTCGTACTTGAATCGTTCTATATCCCTCCTTTCGCGCTTGGTGGGGCGGCCTGTTCCGCGGTCGCGTTTCTCGAAGGCGTACTGGCGTGCCATCTGGATGCGCTCGTACTCCTCGGGCGGTGTGCGGTCAATCATGAAGCCCTGCACCAAGGGCGCCCCCACCCTGTTGGGCGGGATGGCGAGAACTTCTATTTCCTTGTGCAACTGGTCGATATTGAGGCTGTAGCGCTCGCCAATTCTGACGTCGTGCGAGGGCTTCAGCTCGCGCCCCTCGGCAGTGAGCCTCACACGCCCGTTCTGGCAGGCATCGGCCGCTAGGGAGCGGGTCTTGTAGAGGCGTACGGCCCAGAGGTACTTGTCGAGCCTCATATCTTGAAAATGTAGGTGATGTAGCCTATCTGCTCCTCGGGGGCAGAGGCAGAGGCGGAGAAACGGGCTTTCTTAGCGTATTCAAGTGCCTGGCGGACGTACTGATCCTTGGCCAAGGTGGTGCCTTTCTGGCCGGCCTCTGCACGGACCACTTGGCCTTGCTGGTTGACCCACACCTTGATGACAACCTTACCTTGGTCGCTACCGGTGTAAGAAGGCGGGCGGGGCAGTGCAACCGCACTGCGGCCTTGCAACTGAAAGTCAACCCCGGTGCCGCCACCGTTGCCGGAATAGTTGTTGCTGGTGGGGTTGCCGTCGGGCTTGCCCTGGTTGCCGGTACCCTCGGTAACTCCCTGGCTGCCGCCGCCCTGCGTGTTGCGCTTTCCGGGGAAGAGGGCATTGCGATTGATCTCGGGTTCCTTGTTCTCGGGCTGGGGCTGCTCCTGCGCCGTGGGGTTGGTAACATTGCCGGAATTGGGCGAGGAGGTCACCGAGGGAGCCGGTTCGGTGCGCTGAGTGGCCACCTGCTGCCGCGCCGCCGGCGGGGCGTAGCTGGAGGTCTCGCTGCTGGGTTCAGGGCTGTCACCCATTCCGAAGTCGCTGTCGCCTACATTCACCTCGACACCCTCCTCGGGAATAGGAGGGTCGGGCGGGTTGTAGCCGAAAGCCAGCAGTATCATGACGATGACTGCCACGAAAGCGGCAGTGCCGAGACCCGATTTCAGTTGGTTGCTCATGGCTTGGGGGATGTTGCGAGGATGACTTTGTGCTTGGTGCCGGCGGCGGCGTTGAGGTTATTCACCGCATCGATGACGTTCACCACATACTGCACCGGCACGGTCTTGTCGGAGCGCAGCACAACGCAAGCGTCGTCGATGCCCTGCTCGATGCCGGCGGCGATAGCACTTCCAAGCAGCTCGACAGGCACTGCCGTTTCACCGACATAGAAATTATAGCCCTCGTCGATGTAGACCGTTACGTTCTGCTTGGCCATAGTCTTGCTCGAACTCTCGGGCAGCAGGAGCTTGACAGCGTTGGGGCTGATGAGTGTCGAGGTGATCATGAAAAAGATGAGCAGGAGGAACACCAAGTCCGACATGGACGAGGAGTTGGACTCGATGCGCACTTTGTTCTGGAGCTGTATCATGGCTTTAGGCGGGTTCGTGGAGAAGATCCATGAATTCGTTGGCGCGCACCTCGAGGTCGAAGACCACCTTGTTGATGCGGGTTACGAGGAGGTTGTAGAGAAAGTAGGCGATGATGCCGACAATGAGGCCGCCCACGGTGGTAACCATGGCCTGGTAGATGCCGGTGGCCAGCAGCTGGATGTCGATGTTGTTGCCGGCGTGGGCCATGTCCTGGAAGGCGGTGATCATGCCGGTAACGGTGCCGAGGAAGCCGAGCATGGGGCCGAGCGAGGCGACAGTGGCGACCAGCGACACACGCTTCTCGAGGTTGGCCACTTCGAGCTTGCCCTCGTTCTCGATGGCGGCCTGGATGTCGGGCAGCGGGCGGCCGAGGCGCGAGAAGCCCTTGGCGATCATGCGGCCCAGGGGCGAGTCGGTCTGCTTGGACAGTTCGCGGGCTCCGTCGACGTTGCCCTCGTGGACATATTGGCGGATGGTGTTCATGAACAGGGAGTCGGCCTCGCCTTTGAGGGCGCCGTTGAGGGTAAGGTAGCGCTCAATGAAGATATAGACGGCCAGCACCAGCAGCAAGGCCAGCACCAACATGATCCAACCACCGTTGAGAGCCATATCCCAAAGGGTGATGCGCTCCGGGGCGGGGGTGGCAAGGGTATCGGCGACGGCCTGCACCGCCGAGTCGGACTGAATGAGGAGGATTGGGTTCATCATGTGTTATTGTTTTTTTGTGATTTTATGCCATAACGCGTGTGATTCTTTATTATTGTGTTTCAGAACGAAAAAGTGAGGCCCACTGTAGGGTGTAAGCCGGAAGGCAGCGACTGCAGGGAGGGCGCGAGGCTCATGGTGAGGTCGTCGTTTACCTGGAAATCAAACAGGTGTCCGAAGACGTAGGCATCCACCAGATTGAGGGCATAGACCCCCACGGTGATGATGACCATGAGCTGGAAGTTGCGGTTATAGGAATTGTAGAGGCTGTAGATGCTGTGGTCGGGATACGACTGGTAACCTTCGAGCACCCGCTCGCCATTGTTGTTCACGCGGTGGAGGTATTCTGTCTTGAACATGTCCATGCGCGTGTAATTGTAGTGTACAAGGTAGCCCATACCGGCGAATACGCCGTAGATGACGGGGATTTTCCAAGCTTGGCGGTTGTAGACCTGCCCGCCGCCAGGGATGAGCGAGAGGAGCAGGGCGCGGGTGGCGGAGTGTTCCTCATGGACAGGTACCATCTTCACCTCGGGAGATTCCACTGCCAGGGGGTCCTGGGCGGTGCAGCGCAGGGCGGGCACTGCGAACAGCAACACTATCGCCAACCACGCATGTCTCATTTCCCACCATTTTCGAGCAACGCCAGGATACGCTCGAAGTCACTGTCGGAGTTGAAATGTATGGTCAGCGACCCTTTGCCACGCTGCGAACGCTTGATTTCCACGGCGGACTGGAGGCGGTTCTTGAGGCGGGATTGTGCCTCGGAGTGGGCTTCCGGCAATTCGCCGCGGTGTTTCACTTTGGAAGCGGGCTTGGTTTTGGCGTTCTTGATGAGCTGCTCGGCCTGGTGTACCGAGAGGTGACGCGAGACGATGGTGTGCAGCAACTCGAGGTGGAGGGCGGTGTCCTCCACACTGGCCAGGGCGCGGGCGTGAGCCATGCTAATCCGGTTGCCGTTCAAGGCCAGCTGGGTCTCGGCAGGGAGGTTGAGCAGGCGGAGATAGTTGGTGATTGTGGAGCGGTTCTTGCCCACGCGGTCGCTGAGTTGGTCGTGGGTCAACTGGCACTCCTCGATGAGAGCCTTGTAGGCCAAGGCCACCTCGATGGCACCGAGGTCGGAACGCTGGATATTCTCCACCAAGGCCATCTCCATCATCTGCATGTCGGTAGCCACACGGATGTAGGCTGGTATCTCGGTCAAGCCTGCGCGACGGGCGGCGCGGGTGCGGCGCTCGCCGGCGATGAGCTGGTAGGTGCCGTCGGGCATGCGACGCACGGTTACGGGGGTAATGATCCCCTGCTGGCGGACGCTTTGGGCGAGTTCCTCGAGGGCTTCCTCGTCGAACTCCTTGCGGGGCTGGTAGGGGTTGGCCACTACCTTTTCCAGCGGCACCTCGCTGATGGCGGCGGCCATGGTGTTGCCCTGGGCGGCATCAATGTCGATGTCAGGCAATATGGAGCCCAAACCACGCCCCAGGCCACTGGGTTTCTTCTGTTTGGCTGTCATTTCTTGGCTTTGTTTCGGTTGAGTATTTCTTGGGCCAGATGGAGGTATTGCACCGCCCCAGTAGATGCTGCGTCGTGCATGATGATGTTCTTGCCGTAGGAGGGGGCTTCGGCCAGCTTTGTGTTGCGGGAGATGACGGTTTCGAATACCAACTGCTTGAAGTGCTCGCGCACATCCTCCACCACCTGACGAGCCAGGCGGAGGCGGTTGTCGTACATGGTGATCAGCAGTCCCTCGATGGTGAGTTTGGGGTTGAGTCGGGTCTGCACGATACGCACGGTGTTGAGCAGCTTGCCCAACCCCTCAAGGGCGAAGTACTCGCTCTGGATGGGGATGAGCACCGCATCGGAAGCGGTCAGCGCGTTGAGGGTGATGAGTCCGAGCGATGGCGAGCAGTCGATGACGATGAAGTCATAACTGCCGCGCAGCGGCTCCAGCACACGGGCAAGGAACTGCTCGCGTCCCTTCTCATTGACCAGTTCCACCTCGGCACCCACCAGGTCGATACGGGTGGGCAGCAGGTCGAGGTTGGGGGTGTCGGTCTCGTAGATAACATCCTCTGCGTTGGCCTGGCCGAGGATGCAGTCGTAAACGCTGTGTTCCAGTTCGTCGGGGTTGATGCCCAGGCCGCTGGTAGCGTTTGCCTGGGGGTCGCAGTCCACCAGCAGCACCTTCTTCTCCAGCACGGCCAGCGAGGCCGAGAGGTTCACGGCGGTGGTGGTCTTCCCCACCCCGCCCTTCTGGTTGGCGACGGAGATGATTTTGGCCATCGTGCGTCAGAATTTGAAGTCCAAGTCGTCCAGTTTGCTTCCCAACTCATCGGAGTGCCAGTCGTCCTCCACCATCACGGGCGGGGGCACTATGCCGGTCTCGATGAAGGATAGGGCATTCTCGAAACCCTGGCGGAACTTGTCAAAGTCCTCCTTGTAGAGGAACATTTTGTTCTTTTCGAAATAGAAGTCGCCGGTGCGGTTGTCGAACAGCTTGCGGCTTTCGGTAATGGTAATAAACTTGTCGCCCCCACGGGTCTCTTTCACATCGAAGAAATATCTGCGTTTTCCGGCAGGGATGGCCTGGCTGTACAGTTCTTCTTTTCTTTGCTCTTTGTTGTCCATTTCTCTGTTATTTATTACTATTTTTGCGGTGCAAAAGTACTCTTTTTTTCTCATATGGAAGCGCCTGTTGTTGAAAAGTTTTCAACAACAGGCGTAGTGCAATGTATTACAGCGTCTTGTGTGTCATGATGTCGAGAATGCAGTCGTCGGTCTCGCACATACCCTCCTTGCCCAGACGGCCCAGGTTGCGAATCGAACAGTCGACACAATCCTCGCTCAAGCCGTCGGTGGAATCAACCACATGCCCCTCGGTGGCTAGCAGCGAGCAGACGTAGGCGCTGTACACGCCCGAGGCCATCTTCAATGCACAGCTGGGCTTGGCTCCGTCGCACACCATGCCGGCCAGAGTGTTGATCATGTTCTTGATGGCGAAGCACACCTCGCGGTAGCCACCACCGTTCAAGTAGACCATCGCGGCGGCCACACCGATGGAGGCATTGACGATACCGCACAAGGCACTCAAACGACCTATGCCTCCCTTAACATAGATGGACATCAGGTGGCTCAACACCAAAGCGCGTGTAACATGTTCGGAATCACACCCTTTCATCGTCCCATAATAGTAGGGCGGCAGGGTGCAGGTGATGCCCTGGTTGCCAGAGCCGGAATTGGAGTAGACCGGCAGCGGGCATCCGTCCATACGGGCATCCGATGCAGCCACAGTACGTGCCACCACATTATGTATCAAATCGTTGCCCGCATGCTGCATGAGCAGCACGCCCGTGTGCAGTCCCGCACCGCTACGACCCCATTGCGAGGCGGCATCGTTGTAACAGGCAGTTTCATTGATGAATTCAAGTTCCTCGATGGGGGCAGTGGTGGCATATTCGTATACCATGCGGGTGGTAAGCTCCAGGTCGGAGGTAGATGGTCGGAGATCGGAGTGGGGGGCGGCTTTCTCCGGCTGCTCACTTAACACCACCTCCTCATTCTTGCCATCCTCTTTCCTGGAGAGAAAGACGAACTGGGTGTGGCGGTGGGCGATGATGGCGGTGGCGTTAAACTGGCCACACCGCACCGTGCACTCGATGTACAGCTTCTCGTCGGTCTCCTTCACTCCGATGTCAATGCGGTGGGCGTTGTCGGCCAACCAGCGCTTGGCGTCCTCCACCTGTGCCTGGGTCATGGTGAGTACCTCAAGTCCGCGGTCGGGATCTCCGTGCGTTACGGCCATCGCCACCGCTATCGGAAGCCCTATCATGCCACTGCCGGGGATGCCCACGCCCATGGCGTTCTTGAAGACGTTCTTACTCAATCGCAAGCAGATGCGCTCTGGATCGCAGCCAAGAAGCGAGCAGGCTTTGGCTACGCAAAGAGCCACGGCACCGGGTTCGGTGCAGCCGGTGGCCAGCACCACCTCCTGTTGCAGGAGTTGTTTGAGTTGTATGCGGGTATTTTCTTCCATTCTCTTGTGTTTCAATGGTTAGTACGGAACTTCGTCGTCGGGTTTCACCTCATCGTTCATGCGCGAGTCGACAGTGATACTACCGCCCTGCTCGAAAGCGGTATTCTGCGGCATGCCACTGCCGCCCTCGAACACCTGCTGTGGGTTCTCGAAGCGGGCATACTCCTGGACAAAGCGCAGGTGTACGTCACCCACCGCTCCCGAGCGGTGCTTGGCAATGATGAGGTCGGCCATGCCGTGGGTCGAGTCGCCATTTTCATATTCGGTAATTCCGTAGTACTCTGGGCGGTAGATGAACATCACGATGTCGGCATCCTGCTCGATGGCACCCGACTCTCGGAGGTCGCTCAACTGCGGCTTGTTGCCCACACGGTTCTCCACGGCGCGGCTCAACTGCGACATGGCCAACACCGGTATGTTCAACTCCTTGGAAAGAGCCTTCAACTGGCGCGAAATCATGCTGATCTCCTGCTCGCGATTGCCGTTGCGGTTGTCGGCCGTGCCGGAGGTCATCAGTTGCAGGTAGTCGATAAATATCATCTGTATGTCGTAGCGCTGCTTGAGGCGTCGCGCCTTGGCGCGGAGCTCGAAGATGGTCAGCTGCGGTGTGTCATCGATGTAGAGGGGTGCGCTGGCGAGGGGTTGTGCGCCGCGCTTGAGCTGCTCCTTCTCGTAGCCTGCCAGCTTGCCGGTCTTGAGTTTCTTGCCGTCCAGGCGCGCCTCGCTGCTGATGAGGCGCATGGCCAGCTCCTGACCCGTCATCTCGAGCGAGAAGAAGGCCACGGGCTTCTTGAAGTCTACCGCCATGTTGCGTGCCATGCTCAAGGCGCAGGCCGTCTTACCCATGGCGGGGCGCGCCGCCAGGATGATGAGGGTGCCGGGCTGGAAACCGGTAGTCATGCTGTCGAGCGCCATAAATCCGGTTTCGAGACCCGAAAGGCCGTCGACACTCTCACCTGCCTCCCTGATCTGGTCCATCGCCAGCGACACGAAGTCGCCCATCGGCTTATAGTCCGACCGGAAGTTCTTGTCGTTGATATCCATCAGCCGCTGCTCCGTCTTGTCCAGCAGGTCCACCACGTCGGTCGTCTCGTCGTAAGCCTGCGTGATGGTCTCGGTGCTGATTCGTATCATCTCGCGCTGGATGAACTTCTCGCTCAACACGCGGACATGGAACTCGATGTGGGCGGCCGAGACCACGTTCTCGGTGAGTTTCGACACAGCATAGGCTCCGCCGGCCGTCTCCAACTCGCCGTCCAGCCGCAGCCGCTCCACCACCGTGTAGATGTCCACAGGCTGGCTCTGGCTGAAAAGTTTGAAAATGGCGCGGTAGATGGCCTGGTGCTCGGGTTTGTAGAAGTATTCCGGATGGAGCGTCTCGATGACGTTGATGAGAGCCGTCTGGTCGAGCATCAGCGCCCCCAGCACACTCTCCTCGAGGGCGATGGCCTGCGGGGGAGTGTTGCCGTTGATGTCGAACGCCTGCGCGTATGTTATTCTGTCCTTGCGTCTTGGGGCGGTAGTGGGCATAATTGGTACATTGTAATTGGGGTACAAAATTACAACAATTTTCCGACACGGAGGAAATATTTTTTCAACAAACCGCCCCACTCCGCCCGATGGGGGGACAGTAGGATATAAGACAGGGGCGGCGGAGCCGGATAGTCGGCTCGTGCCGCCCCTTCGGGGCTGCCGTCCAATCGTATTTCGGTGCCCGTTGCGGGGAACGGAACAAGGGTTAGTTCTGACTGGCACACACAGCGCGCACGGAGAACCCATAGGGGCGGTCGTAGTCGTCCACGCCCTGGCCGTCCGAACCGAAGTCGAAGTCCCACGCGTAGCCCGGGGAGTCCGCGTCGAGCGACGAAGACCAGTAGATGCCGCGCTCACCCGCGTAGTGCAACTCGGAACCGAAGCGGCCGCCGGCGGCGGGGAAGAAGAGACTCTTGCCGTTAGAGGCGGTGAGCTTGCGGCCGTAGACGCCGTTTTCGGTGGTCCACTCGGAGGTGGTGTTGGCGATGAGCTCGCGCCACTCATCGGCGGATGGCATGCGGGCTCCGTTGCCGAGTTTCTGCGTGGCCACATCGTCGGAGGGCTGCAGGGTGGTCAGGTTGTCGGGCGAGCCGTACCTGCTGATGGTGTTGTATTTCGACAGCGTCTTAACCCAGCCTCCTTCATCCACTGCCGTGCAGTACTTGTAGGTTTCCCATGTGTAGACCTCCTTGGTCGTGGTCTCACCCCAGGCGTAGTAGTCGCCGTACTCCTCGGGCTTGGTCGCCCCGAGGTTGCACTCGGCCCACAGCAGGCCAGAGGGAAGGCCCAAATCCACCCACTCGGCGGTCTCCGTTCCGCCGCCACCGGGGTTGTCTTTGTTGTCGTCATCGCAGGCGGCAAATGCCAGCCCTGCCGTCATGGCCACCAGGGCCATCAGTCTGAAAGTTTTCTTCATGATTGTGTTGTTTTTGGTTAATATGAGACGGAGGTGGGTAAAAATCAATAAGTTACGATTATACCTCGCCATTTCGTCGGTCTTTTTGCAACTGCAAAGATACAAAAACCTATTGTGGGGTGCATCCCTGGATGCATCCCACAGCAGGCAATGGGTGTCTGCAAATCACTTATTCAGCGAGCGTTACCTCGTCGGCCATCACCACCGAGCCGCGGTAGGCGGGACAGGTGTGGTGGGTGCAGCTGGCGGCTACCAGCGTCAGCACCACGACGGCCAGGAGGGCAAATGCTTTCTTCTTCATTTAGAGTCCAATCTTTTCGTTGACGGTTTTCAGTATCTCGGCTTCCTGCTTGAGGGCCTCGGCCTCGATGGCGGCGGCGCGCTGCAGGATGTCGGCCTTGAAGGCTTCGTCGGTGAGCGACGAGGCGTTGATTTTCACGTTGAGGTGGGCACCCATGACGGCCGAGCGTGCGGCCAGTGCGCCCACGCCTCCGTCGGTGACGGAGTTGGGGTTGCCCCACTCGACCATGGCGCGGCAGACTTCGAAGGCTTCGAGCGAGCGCTGCATGGTGCGGAAGGGCACCTCGGTGGCGTAGCGGGTGGCATCCTGGATGGCAGCGGTGCGGGCGGCCTTCTCGTCGTCGGTCTTTTTCGGGAGGCCGAAAGCGTTCATGATGCGGTTGAAAGCCTCGGTGTCTTCATCCACCAGGTGGAGCAGCTCCTCTTTGAGCTGCTGCCCCTTGACAGCCACGTCGGAGAATTTCTCCCACTCGTCGTCGTAGGCGGCCTTGCCGCCGGTGAGGTTGGCCACCATGGTGCCGAGCGAGGCGGCCAGGGCGCCCATGTAGGCGCTGACCGAGCCGCCGCCGGGGGCGGGGCTTTCGCTGGCGGTCTCGTCGCAGAAGCCGCGGCAGGTGAGGTCGACCAGCTTCTTCTTCGAGTGGTCTTCGATGAGGTATTCGATGACCTTCTCCTTGGGGTCGAAGGGCTTGAGGTCGTCGAGGCCCATGCTCTTGACGGCCACCTTCATGATTTCGTCCTCGCTCACGCCGAGACTGCGCTGCTGCTTGGCCAGGTAGTACTTACCAGCGTCAATCAGCACGCTCTTGGGGATGAGACCCACAATCTCGCAGCCCGTTACGCGCAGGCCGCGGTTCTGTGCGCAGCGGCACACCTCGTCGAAGCAGAGGTGCACGGGGGCGACCTTGATGCTGGTGATGTTCATCGAGACCTGTGCGATGCCGTAGTCCTCGATGAACCAGCCGATGGCCTTGGTGCCCTTCAGGGTGCCGGGAATCATGACGGGCTTGCCGTTCTCGTCCTTGAGGGGCTTGCCGCTGGGCTTGCCGCCCTCGCGGGCGGGACGGCCCTTCTCACGCACGTCGAAGGCGATGGCGTTGGCGCGGCGGGTGGAGGTGGTGTTGAGGTTGTAGTTGATGGCCACGAGGAAGTCGCGGGCGCCGACCTGGGTGGCGCCGGTGCGGGCGGTGTGGTCGTTCCAGGCGTTGGGGCCGAAGTCGGGCTTCCACTGCTCGGTGCCGAGGCGGGAGGAGAGGCTCTCGTACTCGCCGGTGCGGCAGTAGGCCAGGTTGCGGCGCTCGGGGA
>CACZLT010000043.1 GCA_902782185.1 uncultured Bacteroidota bacterium
GGCGCCGTAGGGCACATAGTCGAGCAGCGACTGGCCGGTGGTGCGGATCACGGCGATGATGTCGGCACCCTGGCGCGCGCCGGCCTGGGCCTGGACGACATCCTCGTAGATGTTGCCGGTGGCCACGATGATGTAGAGGTAGGGCTTGCTGCCCTCCCCTATCGTCTCGATGTACTTCTCGCGGCGGAGGCGGTTGGAGCGCACCTTGGTAACGGTGGCCTCTATCACGGGAGCCAACGCCTTGTCGATCTCTGCCTTGGGATGGATAGGCAGCTGGGTGATGTCGAGCTTGCCCTCGGCGATGGCCTCGGCAATCTGCTGGGGGTTCTTGCCGGTCTCGGCCATGGCGTTGCCCACATAGAACATCACGCCCTGCCCGAGGGCCCCCTTGCTCTTCAGCTCGTCGACCACCACATTGGGCATGGGCACCTCGTTGGCGTCCACGCCGTCGATGCCGAGGAAGCGGCAAAGGGTGCGCTCGACGGCCACTGTGGTGTAGTCTTCGACGAAATCCTGCACCTGTCCGGCGATGCGGCGGGCCACATCGCGCGCGTGCTCAACCTCCACGAAATCAAGTCCTACTTTACTTTTTTGCATTGTTGTATCGTTTGTTCGTTTATTGTTTTTATATTGTAAATCAAAATGCAAAGGTACGAAAAAAATCTTAACCATTGAAAAAAAAATCTCCCCGCCTTTGTATGGCGAGGAGAAAAAGCGCTATTTGGAATCACCGAACCACCTTGCAAACACCATCTTTCGCGCTGCGTGGCGGTCGGTTTTGACGAGTCAGGTACCCGTTACAAAGGTTAGTTCTGACTGGCACACACAGCGCGCACGGAGAACCCATATTGGCGGCCGTAGTGGTTCACGCCCTGGCCGAGCGAATAGAAGAAGAAGCCCCACGCGTCGATCGGGCTGTCCGCGTAGAGCGACGAAGACCAGTAGATGCCGTACTCACCCGCGTCGTGCAACTCGGAACCGTGGCGGTCGCCGGCGGCGGGGAAGAAGAGACTCTTGCCGTTAGAGGCGGTGAGCTTGCGGCCGTAGACGCCGTTCTCGGTGGTCCACTCGGAGGTGGTGTTGGCAATGAGCTCGCGCCACTCTGTTTCGGTCGGCATGCGGGCGCCGTTGCCGAGTTTCTGCGTCGCCACGTCGTCGGAGGGCTGCAGGGTGGTCAGGTTGTCGGGCGTGCCGTACTCGCTGTCGGTGTTGTATTTCGACAGCGTCTTAACCCAGCCTTCTTCATCCACTGCCGTGCAGTACTTGTTGGTTTCCCATGTGTAGACCTCCTTGGTCGAGGTCTCGCCCCAGGCGTAGTAGTCGCCGTAGCCTTCGGGGCTGCTGGCACCGAGATTGCACTTGGCCCACAAGAGGCCAGAAGGCAGGCCGAGGTCGACCCACTCGGCGGTCTCCGTGCCTCCGCCGCCAGAGGTGCCGCCGTCGTTTCCGTTGTCCTTGTCGCAGGAGGCAAAGGCCAGCCCCGCAGTCATGGCCACCAGGGCCATCAGTCTGAATGTCTTTTTCATCTGTTCTTTTTTTAATTTGTTTATAAAATGTTTGTTTGAATGGATTGCACAAAAAGAAGAACGCCTCCCCCTCCCGCATGGCTGCGGGAAGGGACGGCGCTGTGGAAACAGGGGTCAGAAACCCTCCCTCCTATCTCTCCGCAACTGGGGTGGGGGGGTGAAAATCAATGAGTTATGACAACATCTCGTCATTCCATCGGTCTCTTTTGCAATTGCAAAGATAGGAAAAAAATCCAATTTAGTATATATTCCCCGTATTTCATGGATTATTTCTTTTCGGTGCTGTCGGTGGTGGCTGGAGACGTGGAGGCCTGCTTCTTTTTCTTCTTGGGCATGCGGATGTCGGAGAGCGAGTGGTTGCGGTGGAAGCGGTTGAGATCCACGTAGCCGCGGATGCCGTTCACATGGCCGGTCTCGGAATACTGCCAAAGTGTGAAACGTGTGGAGGGGTAGCGGCGGTAGTTGGCGATGAAGATGTGGTACTTGGCGTATTTCTTGCCGGCGAAGTGGGTCTTGTAGACCTTCTCGGAGGTGTATATCATGGGCTTGACACCATATTCGACTTCCATCAGTTCGAGCAGTTTGTCTACCCGGGCCATGTAGAGACGACCCGAATGGTGCCCCTCAATGTCGAGAACGGGAATGAGGTCCTGCTCGCTTTTCTTGACCATCTTCTTGAAATTGCCAAACTGCTGGTAGGCCGTGGTCTTGCTGCTGTAGAGGTGGTAACTCCCCACCAGCAAGCCCGCCTTGCGAGCCTTGGCCACGTTGGTCTTGTAGAATGGATCCTGGATGGAGGTGCCCTCGGTGGCCTTGATGTAGACAAACTTGATGGTGGAGTCCTTGGCCACCTTGGTCCAGTTGATGGTGCCCTGGAACTTGGAGACATCGATGCCGCGGGTGCGCACCTGTGCCTGTGCAACATAAGCACACAGACACAATATCAGAACCAAATATTTACATCTGAATTTCATCGCCGTTGGCATGGAAGAACTTGAATTCCGACAGCCCGTACTGCTCGGAGGGCTTCATGTCTAGGCGCACATGGTGCTTACGCTGCCAGCGGTTGCGGATGCTGCGGAGCCACCCCTTGGTGAGGTAGGCGTGGACGTACGGGTGCATGATGATGATGATGTGCTTCTCATTGCTGGAAGTGAGCAGGTAGGAGAGGCTCGACTCCAGCTCATCGACCACCACGAGGCTCTGCTTGATGTGTCCGGTGCCGTCGCACAGGGGGCATTTTTCCTGCACGTCGATCTCGATGGCGGGGCGGACTCGATGGCGGGTAATCTGCATCAACCCAAACTTGCTGAGCGGCAGCACTGTATGACGGGCCTTGTCGCGCTTCATCTCCTCGCACATCACCTCGTAGATCTTCTTGCGGTTCTCCGACTTGTTCATGTCGATGAAGTCAACGATGACGATGCCGCCCATGTCGCGCAGGCGCATCTGGCGCGCTATCTCGACAGCGGACTCGATATTGACCTGCAGGGCGGTGTCCTCTTGGCTGGTGCCGGCCTTGATGTGGTTGCCACTGTTGACGTCGATGACATGCATGGCCTCGGTGTGCTCTATATATAGGTACACGCCCGAGCGAATGGTAACGATGCGGCCGAACATACGGCGGATGTCGCGCTGCACACCGAACTGCTCAAAGATGGGAGTCTCCATCTTGTAGTGCTTGACAATGTCCTCCTTGTCGGGCAGCGTGGTCTTGACAAAACGCTTAACTTCCTCGTAGAGAGTGGCATTGTCCACATAGATAGCGTTGAACTCGTCGGTGATGAGGTCGCGCAGGAGAGCGGTGGTGGTGTCGAGCTCGGCATGAACCTTGGTGGGTGCGTTGACACGCTTGAGTTTGTCGGTCATCTGCGTCCAGCAGTCCAGCAGATGGCGCAAGTCCGCATCCAGCTCGGCCACCGTGCGCCCCTCGGCCACCGTACGCACGATGAGGCCGAAATTCTTCGGTCGGATACTTTCCAGCAGCCGACGGAGTCGGTTTCGCTCCTCCTTCTTCCTGATTTTCTGCGAGACGGAAATCTTGTCGGAAAAGGGAGCGAGAACCAGATAGCGTCCTGCGATGGAGATGTCTCCACCAAGTTTGGGTCCCTTGGTGGATATGGGTTCTTTGGTTACCTGCATCAGCACAGGGTCACCCACTTTCAGCACGGCATCCACACTACCCACTTTTTCCAAAACGGGTTCTATTGCAAAGTTATCCAATGTCTTGGCTCCGGCATCGCCATTCATGGCAAGGCGGAGGTATTTGTTGACAGAGAGATAATCGGGGCCGAGGTCGAGATAGTGCATGAAGCCCTCTTTGTCGCCGCCCACATCGATGAAGGCGGCGTTGAGGCCTTGCATGATTTTACGTACCTTGCCGAAGAAAATGTCACCTACCACATACTGGCTGGACGGACTCTCCTTGTGGAGCTCAGCCAAACGGCCTTCCTCGGTGAGAGCTATCTGCACGCCTTCTGGAGTAGAGGATATAATGAGTTCTTTGTTCACTATGGGAGTAACATTTTTTGAACACAAAAAATAAAAACAAATCACATACCACCCTGGTCTGGGCAGTGTGTAATTTGTTTTAGTCTTTAGGATAAGGCGGCCTTTGGCATTACGCCAAACAGTCAGGCCGTGGGCTTATTTCTTCTTATGTCTATTCTTGCGCAGGCGTTTTTTACGCTTGTGGGTAGACATCTTGTGTCTCTTGTGTTTCTTTCCGTTGGGCATTGTTTCGCGTGATTAAATGATTATTTGACTTTCTTTTTCACATCCTGCATGAAGGTCTTGGCGGGCTTGAAAGCGGGGATGTTGTGGGCAGGAATGATGATGGTGGTGTTCTTGCTGATGTTGCGGCCGGTCTTCTCGGCGCGTTTCTTGACGATGAAACTGCCAAAGCCACGGAGGTAGACATTCTCACCCTCGGAGAGGCTCTCTTTGATGACTGCCATAAACTCTTCCACGGTGGCTTGGATGGCGACTTTCTCGATACCGGTTTTCTGAGCTATCTCAGCTACGATTTCTGCCTTTGTCATTTCTGATGTATTTTTTAATGTTAATTATTATATTTTGCTAACTGTTTCTTAATCAAAAACGGAGTGCAAAAATAAGACTTTTTTTTCACACCGCGAATATTTTTTTCTTTCCACACCTGTTTTTTTATTCAAAACACATTGTAAACAACTAAAAAACAGCATATTGATTACACAAAAATAATTTTACATTTCTAGCCAGCGGAGGGATAAATAGAGGGGTTTCGGATGTCTCCTAACGGCTAATTTTTAGTTTTTTACCTACCGTAACATACAACACTGCGACAGCGGCAACGGTGCAGCCGAGGGTGATGGGCCAGGCTGCCGCCATGGGAGCCTCGGGATCTACATCCAGCACACCACGGGCAATGAGCCAATAGACCACCACCACCGTGGCGTTGTTGAAGAAGTGGGCCACCATGTTGGGCAGGATGGAATTGGAACCGAAATAGAGGTAGCCGAGGATGGCGCCCATGATGAGGCGCGGGACGAAAGCGAAAATCTCGCCATGGAAGAGGCTGAAGACGGCGGCGGTAACCCAGATGGCCACATGGGGATTCTTCACCCAGCGGAGCATAAGGTTCTGCATGCCAGCGCGGAAGAAGAGTTCCTCGCAGATCGCCGGGACTACGGCGATGACCAACAGGTTGGCCACGAGGATACCCACACTGCTGCCGGAAAGGAGTTTTTCCATGATGCCTTGCGTCTGCTCGCCGATTTTGCGGAATATTTTCTCCACGGGTTCGAAGGGTGCGCCGAAGTGCCAGCTGTCGTTCCAGACGGTACTCCAGTCCATCAGCGGCATGAGCAGCCCCCAGACGGCAATGCCGACGAGGGCAAGCAGCCAAGGACGGCGCGAGAAATCGAGGCGCAGGAAGGGGCGCACCTCGTCGCGATGGTAGAGCCAGACGACCAACACCACCGGCACAACAAACATCAGCAGCTGCGAGATGGTCTGGAATATCCGCATATTGGATGGGGACATGATATCGAAGCCGAAGGCGGCGGCGACGAGCGTCAAGGCCGAGTCCACGCCCAACAGACCGAGGGCGACGGCAAACAACATGAGCATTTGCAGGAAAGGATGTGTGGTTTTGTCCATATACATTGTTTATACTATGCGCGACGGCGGGCTGTTGCCAGTCCGCCGTCTGCCCGATTATGTGACCCCGGCGGGATTCAAACCCACGACTTTCGGAACCGGAATCCGACGTTCTATTCAACTGAACTACGGGGCCAAAAACAAGACAATAACTGCAATCGCCCGGCTTTATTGTGCGTCATGGTGAAAAAAAGTGAATTTTCTACACAAGGCACTGACTACAACCATGTTACATCACCTGTGCATTTTTCTGCAAAAAGCCGAAAACAGGGTCATTTCAGGCCATACACAACAGACTGATTGTCAGTATTCAAAAGGTATCCTCTTCTTCCTCTCTTCTACCTCTCTTCGACCCTCCTTGGGGGGGGAGGCGGTTTTCGGCTCGGGGATTCCCATTTATTTCGTATCTTTGCAGCGCGAAAAAAGGAACATACAAGGGACGCAAATGTTTGTAGGTGAGTTGATAGCACTGTTTGTAGCGGTAGCGTGGACGGCCACGGCGCTCTTTGCCGAGGTGGGCTCGAAGCGCATTGGGTCGCTGCCGCTGAACACGGTGAGGATGACCATGTCGCTCGCACTGCTGGTGCTCACGCTGTGGCTCACCATGGGTGTCCCCTACCCCAAGTATGCCGACTTGGGCACATGGGGCTGGCTGCTGCTGAGCGGTGTGGTGGGCTATGTGATTGGGGACTACTGCCTTATGCAGGGCTACATCCTGATTGGATCGCGTTTCGGGCAGCTTTTCATGACCCTCTCGGCACCGACGGCGGCGCTGACCGGCCGACTGCTGCTGGGCGAGCGCATGGGGCCGTTGGCACTGGTGGGCATGGCGGTTACGCTGGGCGGCATCGCGATGTCAATCCTCTCGAAGAAAGGCGACCACGTGGACCTGGGGCTGCCGCGCCGAGGGGTGTTTTTCGCCTCGATGGCGGGCATCTGCCAGGGCTTCGGTTTGGTGCTGAGCAAGATAGGACTACAACACTACGACGCGGCCATCACCGCCGTCGGCGCCGACCCGCAGGCGGCGGTGGAAGGCGCACTGCTGCCGCTGCCACTCTTCTTGAGCGTACCCTTTGCGGCCACCATGATTCGCGCCACCATCGGCCTGGCGGGTTTCTTCCTGGCGCTGAGGCTGTTCGACAGGGGCTGGCGCGCCAAGCTGAGCCATGCCGTCCACGACCGCAAGGCGATGTGGTGCGTCTTCGGCGCCACCGTCTTCGGCCCCTTCGTGGGGGTCAGCGCCTCGCTGCTGGCCACGCAGTACACCTCGACCGGCATCGCCCAGACGCTCTTCGCGCTGACGCCGGTGCTCATCATCGCACCCGCCGCCTGGCTCTTCCGCCAGCGCGTAACGGTGCGCCAGGTGGTGGGTGCGGCGGTGAGCGTGGCGGGCGTGTGCCTGTTCTTTATTTAGAATAATCCATTAAAAGCAAGATAGTTATGCAAACGAACAAATACATGCAGATGGCCATCGACGAGGCGCGCTACGGCATCCGTGGCGGCTACGGGGGTCCCTTTGGCGCCGTGGTGGTGAAAGACGGCGTGGTGGTGGGACGCGGCCACAACCGCGTGCTGGGCATCCACGACCCAACTGCCCACGGCGAGGTGCAGGCCATCCGCGACGCCGGCGCCCGCCTGGGAACCCACGACCTCTCGGGCTGCGACATCTACACCACGGGCGAGCCCTGCCACATGTGCCTCTGCGCCTGCCTCTGGGCCAACATCCGCCGCATCCACTACGGCTGCACCATCAAGGACAACGCCCTCATCGGCTTCCGCGACGACCACTTCAACGACCTCTTCGCCGGCCGCGAGGCGCTGGCCGACTACCTCACCGAGATGGACCGCGAAGCCTGCCTGCAGCTCTTCGAAGAATACCGCAACATGCCCCACGAGGGCTATTGAACTGCCGTCTCCAAACCCCACCCATCTTTTGGGAGAATGACAGTAGAATAAAAAGCGGGCGCCGGAAGAACTTTCCGGCGCCCTATGCATTGACGAATGTTTAGCAGATGCGTACCTCGTGCACCTGGCCGTCGTCGACGAGCTGGATGGTGGTCGGGATGGACATGGCGGTGGTCTCGCGCTCGTATCTTATTATATAGGTGCTGCCGCCGTGGCGGTAACGGACAGTGAATGACGGCCAGTCGGTGGGGACACGCGGGTCGAAGGTGAGGGTGTCGCCCTCCTTTCGGAGGCCGAGTATGTTCTCGATGCCGGTCTTGTAGGCCCATGAGGCGGAGCCGGTGTACCAAGTCCAGCCGCCGCGGCCGGGGTGCTGGGGGTTGGAGTAGATGTCGGCGGCCATGCAGTAGGGCTCGACTTTGTACTTGAGCACGTCGGCCAGCGAGTGGGTGCGGTGGATGGGGTTGATGATGGAGTAGAGGTAGTAGGCCATGTCGTAGCGCCCCTCTTTGAGCTGGGCCATGATGTACCACATGGCTCCGTGGGTATACTGGCCGCCGTTCTCGCGCACGCCGACGGGGTAGTTCATGATGTAGCCGGGCGAGGGCTGGGAGTCGCGGAAGGCGGGCGTGAGGAGCTGGATAATCTCGTGCTCGCGGTTGACGAGGCGGTTGTCGGTCTCGCGCATGACGGAGCGTTTCTGGTCGGGCGTGGCTACGTCGGTGAGGATGCTCCAGGC
Organism: uncultured Bacteroidota bacterium; assembly: GCA_902782185.1. GTDB lineage: Bacteria > Bacteroidota > Bacteroidia > Bacteroidales > P3 > Colimorpha. The sequence continues at coordinate 8,311 of CACZLT010000043.1, forward strand.
CTGGCTAATGAGGTCGATTTGGCACTCGACGTTGTTGCGGCTGCCCATGGGGTCGCCGTTGTCGTAGTAGGCGCGGAGGAACCAGGCACCGTCCCAGGCGGCGTTCTGGAGGGCGTCGACCATGCGCTGGCGGAAAGCCGCCAGTTCCTCGCAGTAGGTAAGGTCGGCTCCGGGCATCATCTGCGTGAGCTGCTCCATCTTGGGCAGCAGGTCGGCCAAGAAGAAGGCCACCCACACGCTCTCGCCCTTGCCGCCGACACCGACGGCGGACATGCCGTCGTTCCAGTCGCCGCAGCCCATCAGCGGCAGGCCGTGGGCACCGATGCGGGACATGGTGCGGTTGATGGCCCGCTTGAGGTGTTCGTAGAGAGAGGCGTGGTCGGGACTTGCTCCATAGTTCATGCCGCGCTCGGCCTCGCCGGGGGCCAGCTGGTCGGCCTGGCAGAAGGGGACCTGCTCGGCGAGGATGGAGGTGTCGCCGGTAACATGCACATACTGGTAGGTTACAAACACTAGCCAGAGGTAGTCGTCGCTGAAGGTGGTGCGGGCACCGAGGTGGAGACTTTCGTGCCACCAGTGCAGCACATCGCCCTCGGCGAACTGGTGCGCCGCGTGGTCGAGGATCTGGCGGCGGGCATAGGCCGGGTCGCTGTAGAGGAGCGACATCACATCCTGCAGCTGGTCGCGGAAGCCTGTGGCGCCGCCCACCTGGTAGAAGCCGGCGCGGGCGTAGAGGCGCGAGGCGTAGACCTGGTAGAGGTACCAGCGGTTGAGCATGTGGTTGAACGACGGGTCGGGGGTCTCCACCTGGATGTGGGAGAGTTTTTCGTCCCAGTAGGCGACCACGCGGTCGAACTCGGCGTTGATGGAAGCCACGGTTCTGGTATTACTAGTTTTACTAGTATTTCTAGTTTCACTAGTACCACTAGTATCACTGGAAATGACAAAGGCCACGGCCTTTTCGCCGCCAGCGGGTACATTGACCGTCATGCCCAGGCGCTTGCGGTTGGGGTAGTTGAGGCTGATGTCGGCCAGCAGTTCGGTGGCGGTGAGACGCACCACCTGGTCGTGGTAGATGGGGTGGTAGACGTTGCGCACACAGAGGGTGTTCGCCGCCTCGTCCCACTCGGAGTGCAGGTGGCGGGCGGTCTGCTCCTCGCTCATGCCAAGCACCAGTTTGTAGACCATGTCGAGCTGTACCGACATGGCTTCGGTGGTCTTGTTGCAGACCTTGATTTGATAGTATTTCTCCTGCTTGTCGCAAGCCACGAAGACCCGCACGGCCACCGTCATATCGTCGTAGTCGGCATCGAAGGCCGACCATCCCTGGCTGTGGCGCGCCGTGGCGGGGACGAATTGCTTCTTGTTGATGAGGAGCATCTCGCTGGCGGTGTCGCGCACGATATCATTGCTCCAGGCTGTGAGCTTGAACTGCTGGGCGTTGTGGGCGAAAGTGAAGCCGGCCATGGTGGAACTCACCACACAGCCGAAATGCTGCTCGTTGGCCAGCACGTTGACCCACGGCATAGGGGTGTTGGTATTGGTTACCACATAGTCGCTATGCCAAATTCCTTTGGCATGGTTCGCTCCGCTTCGGTCGCGTTCCCCGCCGTCGAATCCGCCGTACTGGTTGTAAAACTCCAGATTGCTCCACACGCGGAATTCCTTCCTGGGCTTCAGCACGGGATATTCTATCTTGTCCTGGTAGTGCTGGTTTTCCACCTCGAGGGTGTGCAGCTGTTCGGCGATGGAGATGCCGTCCCTGGTGGTGAAACTCAATCGCGCCACGGTGTGCAGGAGGACGCGCTCCTCGGGACTGACGTCATTCCCGTTGAGTACATAGACCCGTCCGGCATCGCTGTGCTCGGCCCAGAGGTGCTCGGTGTTGGCCATGCCGTTGATGAAGTGGGTGAGGCCGTCGCGCTCGCTGTCGGGGGCATCGTTGATGAAGACCAAGTCGAGCTGCAGGCCGTGTACCTTGTAGTACTCGAATGCGCGGAGCATCTCTTTGGCATGGCCGGAGCGCTCCATGCTGTCGATTTCCATAAGGAGAATAGCGAGGTCGCCGCTGATACCGAATCGCCACAGGCCGCTTTGCGACAACGTGTTGCGATCCAGCAACTCGTTGCGCTCGTTGCCGAGGGTGGCGGTCTGTGCCATGTATTTGGCCATGCTGCAATAGAGGCGCATCTGGCTGCCCTTGAGCAGCGACATGCTGGTGCGCATATTGTTGAACACGCTGGAGGTCTTGAAGGCATACTCCACATCCATCGGGCTTTGGTACTGCTCCGAGAGTTGCAGAAGCTGATCCTTGGCCTTGGCAAAGGCGGTGAGGAGATAGGCTTCCACCTTCTTGCCTGCCGGGATGTGCAGGCGTCGGCGCATGGACATGATGGGGTCGAGGGTGGTTCCCACGGTGCCGGTCAGTGTGCGGCGGCTCTCGATGATGTCGGCGCGGCGCAGGCTGTTGCCCCGGCCGAGGAATTTCAAGCGTGAGGTCTCGTACTCCACGAGGTCGGAGGTCGATGGCCGGCGGTCGGGGTTGTCTGACGCATCAAACAACTCCGGATTCCGCCCCCCGCCCTCAGCACTCACCCAAAGGCGGTGCAGCATGTGGTTGCGGCTGCCGTGGGTACCCGGGCGGCTGAACAGCAAGGCTTCGTGCTCGGAGTCGTATTCCGACAGCACCTTCATGCCGGCAAACACGCGGTGGCTTTCGTCCTCGGCGGCTGGGGCGAGCACCACCTCTCCATAGGTGGTGATTTCCAAGTCCACATCCTGCCCGCTGTTGTTGGTGAAGGTGATACGGCGCAACTCGGCACTGCGATCCTTGAGTACCGTTACCTCGGTCTTGGTCTCCACACCGTGGTCCACACGCAGGTAGCACAGCTTGTCGCTGGCGAAACTCACGCGGTAGCTCTCGGGCATGACGTCGAGCGGGGCGTAGGTGGCGCTCCAGAGGCGGTCGGTGCGCAGGTCGCGTATGTAGAGGAAGGTTCCGTAATGGTCGGAACTGATTTTGCGGTAGCGGTTGAGCAGTATGTTCTTGTAGCGCGAGAATCCGCTGCCGCGGTCGTTCATCAATACGGTGTACTGCCCGTTGCTCACCACACCTATTTCCGGCACGTTGGCGATGGTGTCGAAGTCGCGCGCATCGCTTTCGGTCTGCACCTTGCTGTACTGGTAGCGCTTGTACTGCGTTACCTTGAGGTCGATGTAGGGTTTCACCTGAGCCTTTTCCTTGAGCAGGGTGTCCATTGAGCGCATGGCGGGTTCCTGCATGAAATAGTGCTGCAGGCAGTTGCCCGATAGATAATTGGCCAGCGAGGCCAGTATCATGCCCTGGTGGTGGGCGTAGTGGGCTTTGACAGGCACATGGTCCTCCTCGTCATAGCTCTCATAGAATCCGAACTGGTCGTACATGTTGAGTGCCTTGAATCGCAGCAGGTTGTCGTACACCGCGCGGTCGTCCACACCGATGGCCATCAGCGAACTGTAGGGAGAGACCACGATGCGGTCGGGCGTGGTGTTCTGGAATTTGAGGTAGGGCACTCCGAAGGCATGGTACTTGTAGTTGCGGGCATCGTCGAGCTCGTTGTAGGCGGTCTCACTGATACCCCAAGGGAGTTCGGCGTTCTGGATGAAGGCACGCTGGGCGCGGATGGCGAAACTGTAGGTCTCGTCCATCAGCGTGTGCTTGTAGGTGGGCAGGAAGATGAGGGGCATGAAGTACTCGAACATGGTGCCGTACCACGAGGCCACGCCCTTGTAGCCACGGTACTGCACCAGGGTCTTGTCGAGGCAGAACCAGTGCTTGTAGGGCGCATCGCCCTGGGCAATGGTGAGGAAGCTGGTGAGGCGCGCCTCGGAAGCGAAGTTGTTGTAGTGGTAGGGCAGCAAGGTGTAGTTGGTGGTGTCGTAGCCGATGCTGAACACGTCCAGCTCAGGATTGTAGAGCTTGGAGAAGTCGGTCTGGTCGATGAGGCGCTGCACTTTGGCCGACAGCGACTCAGCGCCCTCCCAGTCGGAGAGGTAGCCTTTCACCGTGTAAAGGCAGGCCACGAAATTGCCGCTGTCGCAGGTGCTGATGAAGAAATTGGGGAGGGCTTTCAGTGTCTCCACGCTGTACCAGTTGAATAGGTGGCCGTTCCATTTCTCCAGCTGCATCACGGTGTCGACGACATGTTCCAGCCGGCGCAGGGCGTCGGCGTGTGTGATGAAGCCCAGTTCGGCGGCCGAGATGAGGGCGGTGAGCGAGTAGCCGATGTTGGTGGGCGAGGTCTTGTAGTCGGTCAACGGCTCGCGCCCCAGCTGGTAGTTGTCGGGGATGAGCCAGTGGTTGTCCTCGGTGAGGAGGGTGTCGAAGAAATGCCACGTGTCCTGTGCCAGCTGGCGCACCTCGGCGGTCTCCCTCTCCGTGAGCGTCCTCTTGCCCTGCGGGAATTTATTGCCCAGCCAGTACATCAGCAGCGGCGCACCAACCCACATGGTGAAGCAGAACAGTGCGGCGACATGGGCGGCAAGGTTCGTCGGATAGAGCACAATCGCCAAGGCGAGCACCGTCGATGCCGCCACATAGTTGAACCAAAACTTGCCGAGGTAGTCGCCCAGGGTACCCTTGGTGCCCTTGGCAGCCTCGTCGCTGGTAATCCAGGCCAGCAGGTCGCGGTGGGAGAACCACATGCGGTAGCAGGCACGCACCAGCGCGTCGGTGTACATCCATGCCTCCTTGGGCAGCAGGGCAAACTGCACCAGCGAGCGGTAGGCTATCACGCGGAAACCGCGCATGAGGGTCATGTAGTACTTGTAGTGCCGACCCAGGTGCGGCACCTTGGTCATCTGTCCCACGATGAAGAAGACGATGGGGCTGGCCACCACCACCAGAGCCAGCACCACGGCCAACAAGGGCATCTTGGCGGCGAAACCCGCCAGTATCATCACCAGCACCGCCAGGCTCAACACCGAGCGGCGCAAGTTGTCGAATATCTTCCAGCGGCCTATGGTGTTGACCTGGTTCTTCACTTTTTCGCCGCGCTCGTTGCGGACGGTGTTCTTGAGCCAAGAGATGATTTGCCAGTCGCCGCGCGTCCAGCGGTGGTGGCGCTTGGCGTCGTCGATATAGTTGGAGGGGTTGTCGTCGAAAAGCTCCACGTCGTTGATGAGGCCGCAGCGGATGTGGCAGCCCTCGAGCAGGTCGTGGCTGAGGATGAGGTTCTCGGGGAAGGTGCCCTTGAGCACCTGCTGGAAGACGCGCAGGTCGTAGATACCCTTGCCGCAGAAGGAACCCTCGTTGAAGATGTCCTGGTAGAGTTCGAAACTGGCGGTGGTGTAGACATCCAGGCCGCCCAGCCCCGCCATGAGCTGGGCGTAGCGGCTCTTGTTGGTAACCTCGACATCGACATTGACGCGGGGCTGCATGATGCCGTAGCCGCTGTCCACCCGGCGGCCGTCTTTCGACAGCCGCGCACGGTTCAGCGGATGCGCCATCGCGCCGACCAGTTTCTGCGCCGAATAGAGCACCAGCTCGGTATCTGTGTCGAGGGTGATGATGAATCTGATGGAATAGTCGTGCTGGCTGACGGTCTCGCAGCGGAAGCGTTTCCGCCTCTCCTCCTCCTCCGTGTCCCCCAGCAGCAGGTCGTTGAAGTGGAGTATGGCGCCGCGCTTGCGCTCGTGTCCCAGCCAGGTACGCTCGCCCTCGCTCCAGGCGCGGCGGCGGTAGACGTCCTGGTCCCACGGCGCGTCGGCCTCATTATACGAAGCCGCATCGCCGACAAGCGTGTAGTAGAGGTTCTGCCCACCGGCTGTCGTCTGGTGGCCGCCGTCCACCCTACCCTCGCCACGGTTGATGTTCGAGAGGTAGTAGACTTCCAGCTGCTCCAGCAGTTCGACCGTCTTCTCCTTGTTTTTTAAGATGGTGGGCATGATGACCATGGTGGCGTACTCGTCGGGGATGAGGCCGTCCTTGAACTTCAGCTTGAAGGTGCCCACGGGCTTGTGCAGCCGCGACAGCAGCCAGTTGAAGAGGTCGATGACCACCTGGCTCATCGGCACCAAGAGCAGCAATGTCAGAATGGGAAATCGAAAATTGGAAATTGAAAATCCCGTTGTGGCTCCCGCCACCAGTCCTGACAGCGCCGCACTGGCCAGCACCACAATCCACACGTAGCTGTGCGCCCTGGCCTTCCACCGCTTGGGCGGGAAGAGCTGCCAGCCCACGTGCTCGCCCTTTTCGTCGGCGACGGCGAGCAAAGCCTTCACCAGGTCGTATTCCTTGGCCTTCCGCTTGCGGCAAAGGCGCACCACCTGGTCGCGGTAGTCCTCCTTGGTCTTGTCCTGCATCTGGTCGTACATGCTCGACTTCTCGGCCTTGAGCATGCGCTCGGAGAAGCTGACGGCGTCCACCAGCTCGGCCAGCGGCAACTTGGCCATCTTCTTCAGCGAGTTGAAGATATTCATCATCAGCAGGTTCTGCCTCGCGGCAACGCCCAGATGCTCCATGTCGGCCTGGCTCTTGTCGGTGGGCGAGTAGCGGTAGGCATGCTGGCGCTCCAGCTCGCCGCAAAGGTCGGCCAGTTCCTTAAGCAATAGGGTTTTGATGATGGGAGTAAGGGCATAGACCTCGGGATAGCTCAAATAGTCCTTCTGCGACACCTGTACCTGGCTCAAATATCTGAACAGTAACCCCTTGTCAATAGCAAAGTGGCTACGGCGCAGGTAGCCCTCGAGTAGTTTCCATAGCATTTCGAGTCGGCGGCTCCCCACTCCCGAACGGCGGTTCCCGAGCCCCTTCAGCTCCTCGCGCAGCACCTTCTCCTGCTCGCTCACCTGGTAGTAGTTGTCCAGCACCCACTCGTTGGTGCTGCCCACCAGGCGGCTCGACTTTGTCTCCTCGACCAGCAGCATATAATAGCGCGTAATCGTCTTAACGCTCTCTTTGAATATCTTGTACGTATTCATACTATATGGAATCCTTGATAAAAAACAAAATGCAAAAATACGAAAAATCTACCAACCCACAAAAAAAAACTGCAAAACGTCCCATCCATGCAATATCTTGCCACCAATAGCGTTTTTATTTTCGTTATGCGAAACCCCGAAACCAACAAATACGACTACGGCCACGCCCTCCTCGTGGCGGGCCAGTACGGCCGCATGGGCTGCGCCATCCTGGCCGCCAAGGCCGCCATGCGCACCGGCTGCGGCCTGCTCACCGCACTCCTGCCCAAACAGTGCATCACCCCCATGCAAGTGGCATGCCCAGAAGCGATGACAATCCCCGACAGCAGCGAAGTCCGCATCACCAACATCACAGCCAAACAGATGAAACGCTACAACGCCATTGCTATCGGCCCGGGGATCGGCACACACGACAATACCATAAATGTGCTGAAAACCATCATCTACCACACATCGCCAAACCAGCAGCTCATCCTCGACGCCGACGCCCTCAACATCATAGCCCTCCACATGCCCGATTTCTGGAAAGCGAAGCCCTTCGTCGGCCGCCTGGCCCCCATCCTCACGCCCCATGCGGCCGAATACGAGCGCCTTTTCCGACACTACAACCCGCAGAAGGTGGCCACTATAAACAATATCGTCCTTGTATGCAAAGGACACCACACCCACGTCTATTCCCCCGACGGTGAAGTCTACACAAATTTCACCGGCAACGCAGGCATGGCCACCGCCGGCAGCGGCGACGTGCTCACCGGCATCCTCCTCGGCCTTGCCGCACAGCAGTGGCGCAACCCCGACCCCTTCCATATCGCCTGCACCGGTGTACGCATCCACGGCGAGAGCGGCGACTGCGCTACCACCCGCCAAAGCGAGGCCTCGCTGATAGCCAGCGACCTGGTGGAGAACCTAAAATATGTTGATTTCTAACCTTTGACATTCTCCATCCATCCCTCATCTCTCGCCCTTTTTCTCACAGAACAAGCATTTCTCACGATTGTCGGGGCCGCACCAGCTGCGGGGCGTAGCACCAGACGAGGGCGGCGGAGAGCAGCAGGGCCAGCACCTCGGCCACGTTGACCGCCCACCAGATGCCGTCGATGCCCACCAGCGGCGGCAGCAGCAGTACCGCCCCCAGCTCGAACACCAAGGCCCGCGCGAAAGCCGCCACGGCGGAAACCACCCCGTTGTTGAGCCCCGTGAACAGCGCCGAGACGAACATGTTCCACCCGCAGATGAGGAAACACAGCATATAGACACGTATCGCGCGCGTGGTCAAGGCCGTCAGCGCCGCGTCGTAGCCCACGAAAAGGTGCGCCAGCGGACCGCTCAACAACTCGGCCGTCAGGGTAATGGCCACGCCCGCCACACCGGTCAGCACCAGCGACTTGCGCAGCAACGACCGCTGCTCGGCCACGTCGCCTGCCCCGAAGTGGTAGCCGATGACGGGCGTGATGCCGATGTTGTAGCCTATGAACAGGGCGGCGAAGATGAAGCCCAGGTACATAAGGATGCCGTAGGCCGCCACACCGTCCTCGCCCATGTGCCTCATCAACTGCAGGTTGTAGACAATGCTCACCACGCTCATGGCAATGTTGCCCACATACTCCGACAGGCCGTTGGCGCATGCCTTGCGGATGTAGTGCCCCATCCATCGTGTGCGCAGCAGCCTGATACTCGAGCGGTTGCGGACGGACAGGAAATAGTAGAGCGGATAGAGGCCGCCCACCAGCTGCGAGGCCGCCGTGGCCACCGCCGCACCGGCCACGCCCCAGCCCATAAGCCACACAAAGAGCGCGTCGAGCGCGATGTTCACCACCCCGCTGACGACGGCCATCACGGTACCCAGCTGCGGCCGCTCGCCCGCCATGTAGAACGACTGGAAGGCCATCTGCAGCACGAATCCCGGCATGCCGACCATGCAGAGGCGCGTGTAGAGCACACACTCGCGGAGCATCCCCTCGTCCGCCCCCAGCAGCAGCGCCGCCGGCCGCGCCAGCAAGGCGAAGGACGCACCCATCACAAGTCCCGCCAGCAGGGCGAACTGCACCAGCATGGAAAACACACGGTCGGCCTTCGAGGGATAGCCCTCGCCCTTGATCTTGCTCACCAGCGCCGCGCCGCCAGTCCCCACCATCAAACCCACCGAACCCAGCAACATCATGGCCGGCCACATGAGGTTCACCGCCGCGAAACCGCTCTTGCCCGCATAGTTCGACACGAAAAAACCGTCCACAATCGAATAGACCGACGTAACCAGCACCATGCCGATGCTGGGCAGCACCGACCTGACAATCCTTCGGTAACCGTAATGTCCTGACAATGCGATGTCCATACCGTTTTCTGCGGATAGAAACCCGTTGCAAAGATACAACTTTTTTCGTTCACCGGAAGGCAACGCATCCCGCATGGTGCGCTATGGGACGGTAGGCCACGCCAAGTGGTTCATATCGCACCAGAGTTTATGTATTCATTAAGAGAGTACCTAGGGAGTACCTAGGGAACCCCACCCCATCCCCCGTGTCCCGCCGCCTAAATTCCAGTTACAAGTGCAACACTGAGTAGAAAAAAGAGCACCAAAATTTGGCGCTCTCAGGCAAAATGACTACTTTTGTGTTGAAATATGAAAAAATACAATCACCTTACCAAAGTGCAAAGATACACAATTTCTGTGTGTCTGAAGGAAAAAATGTCATTGTCGGGAATCGCAAATCTGATAAAAGTCAGCAAATCAACCGTCAGCAGGGAGATAAAAAGGAACTCCAACATGTACCGGCACTACGTCGCAACCGACGCGCAGCAGTTCTCCGAGATGAGAAAATCGATCCCCAGAAGGCCGAGGAAACTGTCGAAAGAGGACTGGCAGGACATCGAGCAGTGCCTCAAGAGGCATTGGTCGCCGGAGACTATTGCAGGTGTCAGGAAACGCGACGGGAAGGCGTGTGTCTCCATCGAGTGGATGTACCACATCATCCGGCGGGACAAGGAACGCGGAGGCACGCTCTACACCTACCTCCCCCACCATCTGAAACATCGACGGCGACCGGTCGGAACACACATCCCCATCAAGGATCGCGTGAGCATCGACGAAAGACCCGCCGTGGTGGACGCGAAAACCCGTTTCGGCGACTGGGAGATGGACACCATCATCGGCAGGGACGGCAAGGGAGCCATCGTCACCCTCGTCGAGCGCACAACCAAGAAACTCCTCATGGCCAAGTCCCCCAAAGGCAAGAACGCCAAGTCTGTGGCACGCCTCGTCGTGCAGATGCTGCGCCCATTTGAAAGACATGTCCTCTCTATAACCACAGACAACGGATCTGAGTTCGCCGACCACAAATATATCGCCCACATGCTTCATACCAAGGTCTTCTTCGCTCACCCCTATTCCTCCTGGGAGAAAGGCCTCATCGAGAACACCAACAAACTCATCCGGCAGTACATCCCTAACGGCACCGATTTCCACTCTCTATCCGATGATTTTATCCTCTCCGTACAAACTGAACTAAACCTCCGTCCAAGAAAACTTTTGAACTTTTCTACTCCTAAACAAGAATTTTTGCTATCTTTGCGTAGTTGAATCTACAGCCTGTTTTTATTACCCTGCAACGCAATAAATGCCCGTCACCGCCGTTAAAAGCGGCAAGTAACAATCAAGAAAGAGGCAAGGTATGAAACAAGGCAAACTTTTCTGGCCGCTGGTGGTGGGACTGGTTCTGGTGCTGGCGCTGGGATTCCTGGCGCTGACCAATGTTATCGGGGTGTGGAGGATTCCCGAGTTGTGGTCGCAGATTTTCGCCGCATGCACGGGCGCCATCGTGGTGGCGGTGGTCACCATGCTGCTGATGCACGGCCAGCGCGCCACCGAAGAGGAGAAGGAGAAGAGCATTAAGATATACGAGAGCAAGGTGGCCGTCTATTCGCGCTTCGTGACCAAGATGTACAAACTGCTGGAGGACGACCAGGTGTCGTGCGACGACTTCCTGGCCTTGCGCACCGAGATATTCAGCACGCTGATATTCTACCTCGACGACAGCCACCTGCGCATGATGCTCGCCGAGGTGAGCCAAATCAAGGACTTCCGCGACAATGAGGCGATGGTCTCGACCTTCGCGCGCATCACCAACATCCTCCAAGATGACCTCCTGGCCCGCGCCTACAAGGCCGACGACCGCGAACAGGTGCTGGTCGACCTATGGCAGCGCTTCGAGACCCTCTCGGCGTTCTGCCCGATTCCCAGCAAAAAATAGTGCGATATTTTCATGAAAATCATTCGCACCATCGGCAACAAATCTCTTTGGCAACGGGAGAAGACGCTATTCCTCACCTCCAGACAGGTACCCATCGGGACGTGGGGCAAGGTGTTTGAGTGGGTGGAGAGTTTCGACAAGTGGCAGTGCGCGGTATGCTTCAACACGTCGGAGTTCGAAGAGGAGGTGCTGAAAGCGTTGCTGGTATGCCGTGTGCCGACGGTGCTGGTGGTGACCAACAAGTTCACCGACACCTACAATGTGCAGATTGAGCAGGCGCTGGAAGAGAAGCGGCTGCTCATCGTTGTCATGCAACGTGAGGAAAGCGACGGCAAAGGATACCTCGCACGGCTACGCAACCAGTACACCATCAGCCAGGTCCAGCATATCGTCTGCGGATATATCAACCCCAACGGTAGTATCTTCGGCCTGCTGGCGGGACAAAGCAATATCACCTATCTGTTAGACAAAGAGGATATCCGCAAGGCCACCAAGCCAGAGGTAAAGCCATACCGCTGGACGGTAGCCGAGGACAAACGTCTGCTACGGATGTTTTACGAGGACATGGGCATCCACGCCATCCACAAAGCCATCAAACGCCCTTACAGCACTATATACAATCGTGTCAAGGCGCTAACCATGAACGACGAACTGCTGAAAGGACGCGAGTTTGAAGACCATGTGCTTGCACTCCTTGATATTCCCAACAACGACAAACTTGTCCTCAAAGAGTGGCGTGGCGACAAGTCGCTCCCCGGCATCTATCCCGAGGGCAACAGCGCCCCCGACTTTGTGTTTGAATACGACGGCAAGCCTTTCGCAGTCGAATGTAAATGGCGCAACCACATGCCCAAGGACATCGAAAAAGAACTCCTCCCCGCCGACCGGCTGGCCATCTACCAGAAATTCTCCGATAAACGCCGCATGCCAATTTTCCTGATTTTAGGAATCGGTGGCCTCCCCAACGATCCGGACTATCTATACTTTGCTCGCCTCGGTAGAGCCAACGCAATAGAAAGCAAGGGAATGGAAAAACTAATGTCCTTATTTCGAAGTAATCGTAGTGGCATCACTTCAAGGCTATGCAAACTGAGGACAATCAAATAATATAACCAAACATCCCATGGTTCTACTTAACGTCCATATACATCGAGAAAACAAGTTGACTCCCGAACAACGGCGTGAGGCATTGGAACTCGGCAAACTCGGGGAACAGATGGCAGCGAAACACCTTGAGGAGCAAGGATGCACCATCCTTGAACGCAATTATCGCAAAGGACATCTGGAGATAGACATCATTGCGCTGGATCCTAATCCACAGTGTGCTCAACCCCGCTTTCCAAGCAAGGAAACAACAAATGAGTTGATTATTGTAGAGGTAAAAACTCGTACCCACAATACCGTCTTCCAACCCGAGGACGCAGTGAACCACAGGAAACGCCTCAACTTGATACGCCTCGGAAATCAGTATATCAAGAGCCACGGACGCAAAGAAACAGTGAGGCTCGACGTCATCTCTATTGTCAAGGATGACAGTGGATTCCATCTCAAGCATATCAAAAATGCTTTCAACGTAATGAGGTTCTGATGATTTATCTTGATAAAGAAACAATCGGTATATATAAGCGGTTTTGTTTCAACAGACACATACCTAATAACGGCTGCCACGGAACGAACAAATATCCAAGAATGAATCACAAAAAAAGCGATCCATCCATGTTTGGGAGGATCGCCTTTGCAGTGACCTTTTGTGTGGGGAGGTGCTATTCTCTTCGATCCCTGCTCAGCAGGCTGCCCAGCCAGTGGCGGTTGAGGCGGGCGATGTTCTGGCGCTTGATTTCCTTGGGGCACTCGGCCTCGCAGGCGTAGGTGTTGGTGCAGGAGCCGAAGCCGAGTTCATCCATCTTACACACCATCTTGTAGACGCGGTCCTGTGCCTCGGGCTTACCCTGCGGTAGCAGAGTCAGATGCGAGACCTTGGCACCGACGAAGAGCATGGCGGAGGCGTTCTTGCAGGCAGCCACGCAGGCACCGCAGCCGATGCAGGCAGCAGCGTCCATGGCCTGGTCGGCTTTGTGCTTGGGAACGAGGATATTGTTGGCGTCGGGCACACCACCGGTGGTGGCACTGATGTAACCGCCAGCCTGGATGATTTTGTCGAAGGCGGTGCGGTCGACCACGAGGTCGCGGATAATGGGGAAGGCTTTGGCGCGCCAGGGTTCGATCCAGATTTCGTCGCCGTCGTTGAAGTGGCGCATGTGGAGCTGGCAGGTGGTAACGCCGTCGTCGTTGCCGTGGGGACGGCCGTTGATGTAGAGGCCACACATGCCGCAGATGCCCTCGCGGCAGTCGTTGTCGAAGCACACTGGGTGCGCTATCTTGTCGCCCACCAGCTTCTCGTTCAATTGGTCCAGCATCTCGAGGAATGAACACTCGTCCGAGATGTTGTCAATCTCGTAGGTCTCGAAGTGGCCTTTGGCGCGGGCGTTTTCCTGACGCCAGATATGCAGTTTGAATTTCATGGCTTACTTATAATTACGTTGGACAATCTGGATATGCTCGTAGTTGAGCTCCTCTTTGTGCATCACTTCGGGCTGGTCGTGTCCCTGGTACTCCCAGGCAGCCACATACATGAAGCGCTCGTCATCGCGCTGGGTCTCTCCGTCCACAGTCTGGTGCTCCACGCGGAAGTGTCCGCCGCAGCTCTCCTCGCGTTGGGTGGCGTCGGCCACGATGAGGCGAGCCAGCTCGAAGTAGTCCTCCAGGCGGTAGGCCTTCTCCAGCTCGGGGTTCATCTCGGCGGCACGGCCGGGGATGTAGACATGCTGGTAGAAGTCGGCCTCTAGCTCTTCGATTTTCTGCTTGGCGATGGCCAGGCTCTCCTTCGAGCGCGCCATGCCGCAGTAGTCCCACATCACGCGGCCCAGGGCCTTGTGGTAGTGGTCCACCGTGCGGTCGCCCTGTATGCCCACGAGGGCGTCCATGCGTTTGCGCACCGAAGCCTCGGCCTCGTCAAACTCGGGTCCCTCGGCCTTGATTTTGCCCACATAGATTTGGTCGGCCAGGTAGTTCTGAAGCGTGTAGGGCAGCACGAAATATCCGTCGGCCAGACCCTGCATCAGCGCGCTGGCACCGAGGCGGTTGGCGCCGTGGTCGCTGAAGTTGGCCTCGCCGGCGGCGAAGAGGCCAGGCACGGTGGTCTGCAACTCGTAGTCCACCCACAGGCCGCCCATCGTGTAGTGGATGGCGGGGTAGATCATCATCGGCACCTGATAGGGGTCCTGGTCGGTAAT
>CACZLT010000044.1 GCA_902782185.1 uncultured Bacteroidota bacterium
TACGCGTGAGAACCGCTTCGGCGGCCTCGACTTCGTGCGCCTCTGCATCCCGCGCCGCGTCTACACCAACAACCACATGGACGTCATCGCCGCCGCCCTGAAGAATGTCTACGACCGCCGCCACGAAATCAAGCGCGGCCTGGAGATTACCTGGGAGGCCGAGCTGATGCGCCACTTCACCTGCCAGTTCAAGCGCCTGGGCTAACCGCCTGTGCGCCAGCGCTACACAAAAGGCTGCGGGCCGCCGGATGGCGGCCCGCAGCCTTTTTGCTCGCAGTGGCCCGGAGGCTACGCGTTCTTGTATTTCTCAATCTGCACCTTCAGCGTGTCGACGCACTCGGCCACCGCCTGCTCGAAGGTGTCGGCCTGCTTGGTTACGAACAGGTCCTTGCCGGGGACGTTGAGGCGCATGTCGACAACCTTGTTGTTGTCGCTCTCGGGCTTGTCCACCTTGAGGGTTACCTCGCACCCCACGGCGTTGTCAATCATGCGGTCGAGCTTGCCGACCTTGTCGTGGATGAATTTCTCGAGTTTCTCGTCAGTGCGGAACTTGACGGCGTTGATGGTAGTGTTCATAACAATCTCCTTTTTTTATTGGGTTGATACTATGTTGTTTACTCACTTTTCCTGCTGCGTGGATGCGCATGCTTGTACACTTGTTTCAAGTGTTCCCGCGTAACGTGGGTGTACACCTCGGTGGTGGCGAGGTCGGCGTGGCCGAGCAACTCCTTGATAGCTTGTATGTTGCCTCCCTCGTTGAGGATATGGGTGGCAAAGCTGTGCCGGAACACGTGGGGGCTGATGCGGTCGGCGTTGGAGAGCATGGACATGTACTTCCTCACCACGCGATACACCTCGTCCACAGTGATTTGCCGCCCCTTGCGACCGACGAACAGCCACTCGCTTTCGCCCATCTCCTGTTGCTTTAACGCAAGGTAGTCCGAAATATTGTGTGCCAGTTCCGATTCTATCGGTATGATGCGCTCCTTGTTCCTCTTTCCCAGCACCTTGAGGGTCAATGCCGAGAGGTCGGCCGACCCCACCCTGAGGCCGGCGAGCTCGGAGCGGCGGATGCCCGTCTCGTAGAGCAGGCGCAGCATCAGCGCGTCGCGGCGCCCCAGGAAGTCGTCGCCGAAGAGGCCCTCGTCATACAAATGCTCCACCTCGCCCTCCTTGAAGAAGACCGGCAGCCGCCTGGGCTGGCGCGGCGCACTGACCTTGGCCATGATGTCGCGGTCAAAGAGGCCGTGGCGGCGCAGGTAGCGGAAGAAACTGCCGACCGACGACAGGCGGCGCTTCACCGTGCCGGCGGCCTCGCCGCGCCCCAGGTGCTCCATCTGCCACTCGCGCACCTCGCGCGAGGAAATCTCCTCCAGCTCGCGCACCTCCAGCCGCAGCAGGAAGTCGGAAAAGTCGCGCAGGTCGGCCATATAGTTGCCCACCGTACCGACCGCCAACCGCCGCTCGTGGGCGATATAGTCGTGGAATTTCGCTATGGCCTCGTCGATGCTCATCGGCTGCAAAATTACGAAAAAAAATTGGACGGTTAAAAAAATTAACATTTTCAGGGGCCATGAGCCGCCGTGAGACCATATGGTTCCATATCGCACCAGAGTTTATGTATTCATTAAGAGAGTACCTAGGGAGTATTAGGAGAACCCCTGCCGGGTGCCGCGCATTTTTTTCCTCGCCATTGAAAAAAAAGTTGTAATTTTGCAACCGATTACGAACCCTTTTCAGACATGAAAGAGATACACAACTTCACCATCCTGGAGCGGCACACGCTGGGCAGCCAGTACTTCTCGCTCGTGCTGCAACACACTGATACCATGCAACCTGTGTCTCCCGGGCAGTTTGTCGAGGTACTCGTCGAGGGCGAGCGCGAGGTAATGCTGCGCCGCCCCATCTCCGTCCATGACGCCGACCCCGCGGCCGGCACCCTCACCCTGCTCATCCAGATTGTGGGCCCCGGCACACGCCGCCTCTCCCGGCTTGGGGTGGGCGAGAGCCTCAACCTGGTCTACCCCCTCGGGCACGGCTTCACGACCGACCTCCGACCTCCGACCTCCGCCCTGTTGGTGGGTGGCGGCGCAGGCATCGCACCTCTGCTACACCTCGCCAAGGTACTCTCCGCCAAGGGTCTGCACCCCACCGTACTCCTCGGCGGCCGCACAGCCGACCTCATCCCCGTGCGCGACGCCTTCCTCCCCTACGCGCAGGTCGGCATCGCCACCGACGACGGCTCACTCGGCCACCACGGCATCGTTACCACACACCCCGACTTCGCCTTCCCTTACGACATCATCTACACCTGCGGCCCCACGCCGATGATGAAGGCCGTGGCACGCTCGGCCGCCGAACGCGGCATCCGCTGCGAGGTGAGCCTCGAGAACATGATGGCCTGCGGCGTGGGTGCCTGCCTCTGCTGCGTAACCGATACCGACCATGGACACCGCTGCGTCTGTAAGGAAGGCCCCGTATTCGACATATCCACAATGAAAAAATGGTACCAATGCTAGACGTCAAAATACACAATCTCAGCCTGAAAAACCCGGTACTCACCGCCAGCGGCACCTTCGGATACGGCGAGGAGTTCTCCGACTTCGTCGACCTTGAGCGCCTCGGCGGCTTCATCGTCAAAGGCACCACCGGCACCCACCGCGAGGGCAACCCCTACCCCCGCATGGCCGAGACCCCTTCGGGCATGCTCAACGCCGTAGGGCTCCAGAACGGGGGCGTGGAGAAATTCTGTTCCGAGGTATATCATAGAATCAAGCACTTACGCACCAATATCATCGTCAACGTCAGCGGCTCTTCCATCGAGGAGTACTGTTCCGTGGCCGAACAAATCAACGAGTTGGATCACATCCCCGCCATTGAACTCAACATCTCCTGCCCCAACGTCAAGAAAGGCGGCATGGGCTTCGGCACCAACCCCGAGATGGCCGCCCAAGTAGTCTCGGGGGTGCGCAAGGTGTACCGTAAAACCCTGATAGTAAAGCTCACACCCAACGTTACGAGCATCGTCGACATCGCCAAGGCGGTCGAGGGTGCGGGTGCCGACAGTGTGTCGCTCATCAACACCATGCTCGGCATGGCCATCGACGTGGAGCGCCGCCGCCCGATGCTCAGCACCATCACCGGTGGCTTGAGCGGCCCGGCGGTCAAGCCTGTGGCCGTCCGCATGGTGTGGCAGGTGGCCCACGCCGTGCAGATTCCCGTCATCGGCCTCGGCGGCATTGCCTCGGCAGCTGACGCCCTGGAGTTTCTCATGGCCGGTGCCACGGCCATCCAAGTCGGCACCGCCAACTTCATCGACCCCACCGTTACCATGAAGATTGTCGACGGTCTTGAAGACTACTGCAAGCGTCATGGTATCAACGATATAAACGAAATTATCGGCATCGTATGACGATTATCGCCGACAGTGGCAGCACCAAGACCACTTGGATGGAGGTAGAGACTGGTAACATGATGGTTACAGAAGGTCTCAACCCCCATTTCATCACTGACGAGCAGTTCCTCGCCGTCTTTGCCATCGTGCGCGACCAGCTCCTCATCCCTCATTCCTCACCCCTTATTCACTTCTATGGGGCAGGATGTGGCAGCGACAAGCAACGCTCACGCGTAGCGAAATTGCTATCCAAAGTATTTGGGACAAGCAACATACATGTTGAAACCGACCTCCTCGGAGCCTGCCGCGCCACCTGTGGCAACCGCCCGGGATTGGTGGGCATCTTGGGTACGGGCAGCAACGCCTGCCTCTATAACGGACACACCATCAGCCAACAAGCGCCCAGCCTGGGCTATGTACTCGGCGACCACGGCTCGGCCAACCACGTGGGGCGTATGCTGCTGCAAGACTACCTTACCGACAAGATGCCAGACGACATAAGTACCATATTCCATGATACTTATCCCAACATTGAGACCGAATGGCTGGAGGCCGTCTACCACCTCCCCCACCCCAACCGCTACCTGGCCTCGCTGGCCCCCTTTGCCACCCAACACATGGCCGAACCCTACTGCAACGGTTGCCTTTGTGCCGCTTTGGAGGACTGGCACTGCTACCAGTTGGCCGACCTTGCCTTGACCGCCGACTGCCGCCAGCTGCATGTCGTGGGTTCGTTCGGTGCCGCCATACAGCCCCTGCTGGCGGGTTTCTGCCGCGATAACGGCCTCGAGCCAGGCATTGTTACAGCCGCCCCCATTGAGGGGCTTCGGGCATACCATGCCGAAGTGGGTCGTACATGACTCCTAGTGCATTTTTGTAAACTCGGGCAGCATTCGTTAATGTTTTTTAACACTTGTGGCAATAATAATAAATGGGGCGGCACGTTTTAGAGAATCACACTAACCACAAAAACTAGACAGAAAATGGATTTGACAAACATCCTGGTCATTGCCGGCAAACCGGACTTGAGTGAACTGGTGTCGCAGACCAAAGGCGGCGCCGTAGTGAAAAACCTCGTAACGGGACAGAAGTACCCCGTATTCAAAAACGACCGCATCAGTTCGCTGGGCGAGATACGCATTTTCACGGAGACCGACGAGAAACCCCTCGACGAGGTGATGGGTGTCCTCCGCGACCACCTCCAACGGCAAACCACCCCCTTCGACCCCAGGCAGGCCGAGAGCAAGGAGATGTTCGACCTGCTGGCGGCCGTGCTCCCCGACTACGACCGCGACCGCGTACACGCCTCCGACGTGAAGAAACTCTTCTCGTGGTACAACGTGCTGCTGACAGCCGGCAAACTGGAGTCCTCCCTGGACGATTCCAGCAACAATGACGAAAATACAAACCAATAATCCCCATCATTTATGAAGAAAGCTCTCTGGGTGCTCGGCACCGTTGCAATCATGAGCCTCTCCGCTTGCGGCTCTGATGACGAGGAAAACGCTAGTCCCAACATTGGCCAGTATGCGCCAGGAATGAAAATCACCGAAATCCGTAGCGAAGGCACCCTCGAACAGTCCTGGATTTGGAACGGCAACCGACTCGATACCGTGAACTACCACAGCGACCAGTCCCCCACGTCAGCCTTCTTCACCTACGAAAACAACCGCCTAGTCCAAGTTACGGGTCCATACAGTACCTCCGCCCGCCTTTCCTATTCCGGCACCCAACTGACCCAAATTGAGTTCCACCAGGACGGCATCTCCGGCACCTTTTCCCTTGAGTACAGCAACGACAAGGTCAGCCGCATGACCCTCCCCTTCTCGCGCGAGACCATGGAAGAATTGGCCGGAGACGAGTTCCCCGAATTCATTACCCGCGGTACGGGCGCCATGAACATTGACTTCGCATGGGCGGGCAACAATGTCGCGCGCCAGGATATTGCCGCCACCTTCACCACCTCCATCTCCGGCAGTGAACTGATGGATATGGCCGCAATGATGGGCTTGGACGAAATGCTCGAACCCATCGCTCCCTTCGCCAACCTACTTGCTAATTTCCAATTCCCGCTCATCTTCAGCATGACCAGTTCCGTCTCGGCCTCCTACGACAACAAGCACAACCCTTTCCAAAGCTATTTTGGCTCCTTTGACATAGAGAATCTCCACATCCTCTTCTCCGCCAACAACCCCACCCACGTTGCCTCCTCCAGTACCATGAACTACTCCCTCTCCCTCCCCGATGGCCTCCCGGCTATGCTGGCTGCCCTCGGAGTCAACCTCGCCGACTACGGCATCGAATTCCCCGTCGAAGGCTCCATCCCCATGGATGAAGACGACGACAATTACTCATACCAGTACAACGACAAGGGCTTCCCCTCCCACGTCGACGACGGCTACCGCACAAGAGAAATCATCTACGCACAATAAACTTCCCGAATGGTTTACACTGAAAAAGACAAACAATACAAGCGCTACACCATCACCTCGGCGCTGCCCTACGCCAACGGCCCCGTGCACATCGGCCACCTGGCCGGCGTGTATGTCCCGGCCGACGTCTATGCCCGCTATCTCCGCGCCCAGGGCGAGGAGGTGGTCTACATCGGCGGAAGCGACGAGCACGGTGTGCCCATCACCATCAAGGCCCGCAAGGAGGGCTGCACGCCGCAGGACATCGTCGACCGCTACCACAAGATAATCAAGGACAGTTTCGCCAAACTCGGCATTTCGTTTGACATCTACAGCCGCACCTCCAGCCCCCTGCACCACGAGACGGCGGCGGCATTCTTCAAAAAGCTCTACGACGAGGGCAGGTTTGTCGAGAAAGTGTCCATGCAGTACTACGACGAGGAGGCGCAGCAGTTCCTGGCCGACCGCTACATCACCGGCACCTGCCCCCGCTGCGGCAACGAACACGCCTACGGCGACCAGTGTGAAGCCTGCGGCACCTCGCTGGCACCTACCGACCTGATAAACCCGAAAAGCGCCCTGAGCGGGTCAAAACCCGTCTTAAAAGAGACCAAACACTGGTTCCTGCCCCTCGACCAAGATGAGGGTTGGCTGCGCGAGTGGATCCTCGAGGGCCACAAAAGCGACTGGAAGACCAACGTCTACGGCCAGTGCAAGTCGTGGATCGATGCCGGGCTGCAGCCCCGCGCCGTTACGCGCGACCTCGACTGGGGCGTGAAGGTGCCGCTTCCCGACACCGACGGCAAGGTGCTCTACGTCTGGTTCGACGCCCCCATCGGCTACATCTCCTTCACCCGCGAACTCTTCGGCGACGACTGGGAGAAGTGGTGGAAGAGCGACGACAGCAAGCTGGTACACTTCATCGGCAAGGATAACATCGTCTTCCACTGCATCATCTTCCCCTCCATGCTCCACGCCGACGGCAGCTACATCCTGCCCGCCAACGTGCCCGCCAACGAGTTCCTCAACCTCGAGGGCGACAAAATCAGCACCTCGCGCAACTGGGCCGTCTGGCTGCACGAGTAACCTGGAAGGATTTTCAGTTAAAGAACAATTCCGAGCTGGTGGCCATCCTCGGCAACTTCGTCAACCGCACCCTCGTGCTGACGCACAAGTTCTACGGTGGGCGCGTGCCCGCCCGAGTGCTCGTCGACTCGGGCGACGAGGAGGTCATCAAGGAACTCGCCACCTTCCCCGAAAAGATAGGCCGTAGCATTGAGACCTACCGCTTCCGCGAGGCACTGGCCGAGATGATGAACCTGGCCCGTCTGGGCAACAAGTACCTCACCGACACCGAGCCCTGGAAACTTGCCAAGACAGACCCCGAGCGTACCGCCACGGTGATGAATCTCTCGCTGCAGATTTGCGCCAACCTGGCCATCCTCTGCGCCCCCTTCCTGCCCTTCACGGCCGACAAGATGCACCTGATGCTCCATCTCCCTGCCAAGGGCTGGCAGGACGCCGGCAAGGTCGACCTGCTCATGGAAGGCCATACCATCGGCCAGCCCGAGTTGCTCTTCGAGCAGATCAGCGACGAGGCCATCCAGGCGCAGGTCGACAAGCTGCAGGCCACCAAAGCGCAGAACGAGCTCAACGCCTGGCAGCCCGCCGAGGTAAAGGAGAACGTTACCATCGACGACTTTGGCAAGATGGACATCCGCGTGGGTACCATATTGGAATGCTGCAAGGTGCCGAAAGCCGACAAGTTGCTGCAGTTCAAGCTTGACGACGGCATGGGCGGGCGCACCATCGTCAGCGGCATCGCCAAGTACTATCCCGACCCGCAGGCGCTCGTGGGCAAGCAGGTCTGCTTCATCGCCAACTTCCCGCCGCGCAAGCTCAAGGGCGTGGAGAGCCAAGGCATGATACTCAGCGCCGAGGACAAGGACGGACGCTTGGTACTGCTGACGCCCAGCGACGTGGTTACCTCCGGCAGCAGTGTGGGGTAACCACCCATGTTTTGCAGCGGTTCCTTCGCAACCGCCACCTGCAGGACAAGCATTTGAGAAAGGGGGTTGAGCCACACGGACAGCCCCTTTTGTCTTACGTCGGGGAAAATTATGTGCCGCAGGGGGAAATTTCCTCGGGAAAAGGTTGTACTTTTGCACTTGAAAAAGAGCGCGACAGAAGTGGAGCGAACTTTTATTAACAATATGCGAAAACAAACAAAAAAGAAAGGAATAGCAATATGAAAACCTCAAGATTTGCAACCCTGGTGATGGTGGGACTCGCATTGAGCTTCACCCCTGCCTTGGCCCAACGCGGCGGTGGCGGCACCCGCGGCGGCGGAAGCCACAGTTCGTCTTCATCGGTGAGCCGCTCGTCAAGCCCCTCGAGCAGCAGCCGTGGTAGCTCGTTCAGCTCGCCCAGCCGAAGCAGCTCGTCGTCAAGCATCAGCCGTAGCTCCTCGTCTCCAAGCATCAGCCGCAGCACCTCATCACCGAGTGTCAGCCGCAACACCTCGTCGGCCCCCAGTCGCAATGGAGTCCGCGCGGCGGAGCGTGGCAGTGTCTCACCGGCCCGCACCACCACCCCTGACCGCAGTCCGGCCGTCCGCAGTGCCGGTGCCAACCGTGGTGTCGACCGCAGTGCCGCCACCCGTGCCACCACCACCCGCCACGGCGATGCCCCGGCGGCCACCCGCAGGGCCACGGCTGGATCCAGCTCGCACGGCACCCCCGTGCACAGCAACCCCGCAGCCCGCAACAGCGGCTATGCCCGTCCCGGACACCCCGGCGGCGTGATGCCTCCCTCGGCCCGCCCCATCCACCCCGCCCCCTACTTCCACCACCCCTGGCACGGCTATGTGGTCCACTGCCACCCCATCTACTGGCACCCCGTGCCTCCGCGCCCCTGGTACTGGCCCGGCTTTTGGCACTACTGCCACAGCTACTGGTACGACTATCATGTAACCGACGTCGTGGTGGTGCGCCAGTACGTGCAGGACACCTACAAGGTAGACATGGTTACCTACGGCATCAGCGGCGATATCATGTACGCCATCGTCCGCGACGGCGGCGACACCTACCTGCAGGTCTACGACAAGGACGACCACCTGCTGGCCGAGCAGAAAATCCACAAGAAGTACTGCAACATGGTCATCGACGCCGACAACGGCGGTGCCTGGATCAGCAAGAAAGGCAACAAGGACGCCCTGCTCTTCATCTGGGCCGACGGCCAGCTGCTCATCTACGAAGCCGACTAAAAAGCATCCACAATACTTTCTTCACGGGGCTGGCCATCCGCCAGCCCTTCTTTCTGCAGCCATGAAACCCCTGCTGATACGCACCCGCCGCTTCCCGCCGCGCAGCTACCACGCCATCACCCTTTTCCCCTTCATCCTCTACAAGGGAAAGGCTCTGACCGAGAGCGACCTGCGCCACGAGACCGTCCACCTCTGGCAGCAACTGGCCCTGCTGGTGGTGCCGTTCTACCTGCTGTACCTGCTCTTCTGGCTGTTCTACCTGCTGCGCTACCGCGACCACGACCGCGCCTACCGCGCCATTCCCTTCGAGCGGTCGGCCTACCGACTGGAAAGCCTGTCCCCGCTCAAACGCAGGCAGATGGCCTTCGACTGGCTGCAGTGCTTCTGATTTTTATCGCCCCTGTGCAACAAAAGTGCAGAAAATGCGTTATTTTAAGCATCCATGAAGCTCGAACTACTATCCCCTGCGAAGAACCTCGACTTTGGCCGCGAGGCCGTCAACCACGGCGCCGATGCCCTCTACATCGGTGCACCCGCCTTCGGTGCCCGTGCCGCCGCCACCAACACCGTGGAGGACATCGAGGCTTTGGTTCAATATGCGCATCTCTATGGTTCCAAGGTGTTTGCAACGGTCAATACCCTACTTTTCGACGACGAACTGGAACCAGCGGTGGCGATGATACACCAACTCTACAACATCGGCGTGGATGCATTGATTATCCAAGATTTAGGTCTACTCGAGTGCGACCTGCCGCCCATCGAGCTCCACGCCAGCACCCAGTGCCATAACGCCTCCATTGAGCGTGTAAAGTTCATGGAATCCATTGGTTTCAGGCGTGTCATCCTGGCGCGAGAGACCTCCCTCGAGCAGATGCGCGCCATCCGCGAGGCCACTCATGTCGAACTGGAGGCTTTCGTCCACGGAGCCCTCTGCGTCAGCTACAGCGGCCAATGCTATATGAGCCAGTACCTTAACCAGCGCAGCGGCAACCGAGGCTGCTGTTCGCAGCCCTGCCGCTCCACCTACGACCTTATCACCGCCGACGGCCGCACCCTTATAAAAAACCACCATCTCCTCTCCCTCAAGGATTTCAATGCCTCGCAACACCTTCGTTCCATGATAGATGCAGGCATTTCCTCGTTCAAGATAGAAGGTCGCCTGAAAGACCTCTCATACGTGAAGAATATCACTGCCTACTACCGACAATTGCTCGACAGCATGATGGATGGGCACGAGCGTGCCTCTTCGGGCCGCACCGCCTTCTTCTTCACTCCTGATCCAGAGCGGACGTTCAACCGCAGCTACACCGACTACTTCCTCCGCGAGCGCCAGCCGATGGCCTCTTTCGCCACCCAAAAATCCCTCGGCAAGCCTGTCGGCGAGGTTACCTCCGTGGGACGCTTCACACTGACTGTCAGCGGCGAAGAACCATTCGTCAATGGCGACGGCCTCTGTTTCTTCGATGCCGACGGTCGCCTGCAGGGGTTTCTGGTCAATGGCGTTGAGGGGCGCACCATCACCCCGAACCAGATGCCCGCCATTCGCATCGGCACCCCGTTGTGGCGCAACCAGGACCAAGCCTTCGAGAAACTGTTGCAGGGGCACACCGCCGAGCGCAAAATAGGTGTCCGTATGCTCTTCTGCATTACGCGGCGCGGATTCAGCCTCGACCTCAAGGACGAGGACGGCGTCTCCGTCGTCCAGCACATGGCCGCCGAACACCAGCCTTCCGACCGCCCCATCAAGTCGTCCAACACCATCGTGAAACAGCTCTCCAAACTCGGCGACAGCCCCTTTGTGGCCGAGGAGGTTACCGATACCACCGAGGGGCGCTACTTCATCACCGCAGGTACGCTCAACGAGCTCCGCCGTAAGGCCGTTGAGTTACTCAAAGAGTATAGAATCAGGCACTTCCGTCCGAAGGACTGCAGATGCACATCTCCGAACTCCGACTTCCGAACCCCGGCCTCGCTGGACTACCGCGCCAACGTCATCAACCAATGTGCCGAGGACTTCTATAAACATCATGGAACAAGCGAGATAGAGCGTGGGGTGGAACAGACGGGAGACTATGCCGGCAAAGCGCTGATGACCACCAAATACTGCCTCCGATACGAACTTGGTTGCTGCCTCCGCGACGGCGGATCCAATCCCCACGGGATAGCCCCCACGGACACCCTTCTGCTCCGCAATAACAAACAAATGTTCCGCCTCGCATTCGATTGCAGCGAGTGCGTGATGCGTATCATTTTTAACCAGGAAAAGAAAATCACGCATTAACTACCGCGGCGATGGCCACGCCGAGGAGCAGTACGCTGGCGATGACCATCCAGCGTCGGGGGCGTAGATCCACCTTCTGGCGGCCGAACATCAAGCCGAGGTAGCCCAGCAAGGTGCCGGTTGCCAGTAGTGGCCAGACGATTTTATGTACATTGGGGATTTGCTCCACGAAGCCGGTGCCTACGCCTACCAACAATATGTTGACACCTGTAGCCACCGCCATGGAGAGCACCGCCAGTCTGTTCGTCAGATTGAATACCGGCAGCTGCGGTTCACGCCGCAGGTAGGGTGCCAGCAGCTTGATTGCCACCACCACGGCCAAGCCCAGGAAGACATAGCTGTTGAGGTCGTTGTAGCGGTCGGGTTCCTCGGGCGAGTAGAAGGCCAGGTAGTTGCCTACCCAGGCGCCCAGCCAGTAGAGCACCGTGTGGATGACCGCCACGGCAGCCACGATGCCCAATCCGGGCAGCAGTTGCACCGGCGTGGCCTCGCCACAGCGGCGGAAAAGCAGCATGGCATCAATGCCGAAAGCCAGCGCCAGAATAATATAGGATATTAAAGACATGATTCTATGGTTTTTGTGAGCGTAATAAAATCCGCTGTCGACAGTTGCTCGGCACGTTTGGAAAGCACCTCTTCGGGCACCGCATCCACATTCAGCCCCGCCGACCGCAGGGCGTTGCGCAATGTCTTGCGCCGCTGGTTGAAGCCGGCCTTGACCACTTTAACAAAGAGGTTTTCATCACATTCCAAGGCAGTTACGCCATTGCGTGTGAGCCGTATGACGGCCGATTTCACCTTGGGTGGCGGGCTGAAGACATGCTCATGGACAGTGAAAAGGTATTCAATATCGTAGAATGCTGATAGCAAGACTGATAGGATGCCGTAGGTTTTGCTTCCCGGCCCTGCAGCCACGCGCTCGGCCACCTCCTTTTGGAACATACCCACCACCTCAACGGCCTGATTTCTGCACTCAAACACGCGGAAGAGTATCTGCGAAGATATATTGTAGGGGAAGTTGCCGATGACGGCAAAACTGTCATGGAACAGAGCGGTCAGGTCGAGTTTCAGGAAGTCGCCCTCGATGACATCGAGGGTGGGATAATGCTCGTGCAGCCAGGCCACGCTCTCACGGTCAATTTCCACCACATGGAAGTCAAGCTCCCGGTTCTCAATGAGGTACTTGGTCAGCACCCCCATGCCGGGGCCAATCTCGATCACGTGCTTCGTGCGTCCCGTGAGGCTCTCCACAATGCGGCGGGCGATGCCCTCGTCGGTGAGGAAATGTTGCCCGAGGAACTTCTTGGCTCTTACTTCATTCATCTTGCTTTCAATGCATTATAACGTTTACGGGCGCGATCAACATAGAGCGAGGTGGGGTAGTCGAGCAGCAGCTTCTCGTAGCATTCCAGTGCCTTGGCGGAATTGCCAAGGTGGTCTTCGTTGAGCTCGGCTTGGAGGATAAGGGCGTCGTCGGCCGTAATGTCGGTGGGGTAGAAGTCAATGAGCCGCTGCAGCAGGCTGTCGGCCTCCACGTATCGAGCCTGTTTCATGCGTATTTGCGCCTTTTTCATCAGCACCTCGTCGAAGAGCGGATGCGACAATGTTCCTTGTGAAACCCTGTCGAAACTCATCCATGCCTGCTCCAGCTGGTTGCGGTAGAGCAACAGGTCGGCGTCGGCGAAGAGTTCCAACATGCCGTAAGTGCTGTCATCTTCCATGTTGTCAGAGATGAGCAGCGACAGCTCCATGGCATCGTTGGCTATAAGTTTGCTGGTCGAGGCGCGCAGCACCTTGAGTTGCGAGGCCGCCCAGGCGAAGTCGTGGTTGTAATATGACAGCTTGGCGTTCTTGAACTTGGCCTGTGCGCCGAGCAGGTCGTTCTTGTTGGCCTTGTCGACCTGCATGTAGAGCAGCGAGGCATCCCATACAGAACCCGCAAATAGCAGCAAATCACCCAGTTCCAGCTTCACCTCGTCGCGTACGCTGGCCTTGAGGCGCGGCAGCTCCAGCACGTCGTCGAGCATCGAGACCGCCGCCTGCGCATCGTTGCCGTAGTAGGCTTTGAGGTGGGCGTAGTGCCGCATCAGCGGGATGGTACGCTCGTTCTTGCCCAGTTCCGTAATGGCAGACTCGTACTTCTGCATCAACTGGGCAAATTCCTTGCCATCAATGGAATAGTGGTGGTTGATGCGTGCGAAGTCCACCTCCAACTCGCCTACGCGGCTGTCGAAGTAGTGGGGGCTTTCCTGCCCTTTCTGTTGCAGCAACCGGTAGCTGTCGGCGGCCACGCCGTAGTCCTCGTTGGCAAAGGCGATTTTCGCCACCCGCATCAACTGTTCGCCGCCCTGGTCGGGGAATCGGGCATCGACGGCGCGCGCCTGGGTCAGCGCGAAGCGGAAGTCTTTCTGCTGCAGGGCAAACCATATCATCATTTCCAGGTAGCTACGGTTGTTGGGGTACTCGCGCACACGCTCCACCAGGGCTTGTTTCACTCCCTCGGCCAAGCGGTCGTCCGGCGCCTCCTGCAGCGCTTTCTGCATCGAAATCTGGATGGACGATATCATGCCCGGCTGGTTGTCCAGCAGGTCGAAATACTCGTTGGTCATGGCGGCGTAATTGCCCATGGCCTGGTATACCCCCACCAGTTCGTTGAAATAGAGGTGTTCGTTGCGTGTTTTCGACCTCGCTGTCAGGTATGTTTTGGCGGCGTAGTCGTGGCGGCCGATGTTGGAGAATGCCAAGGCCAGGTCCGGTACGGGTGCCAGGTCCGAGGTGATGGCCTCGATGGCCTTGTCGAAGCACTTCTCGGCCTTTTTCTGCTGTTTCTGAATGAGATATACGTTGCCTTCATCCACATGCAGCGCCAATTCCTTGGGCTGCTGTTTCTGCCGTTTTTCCACCAGCCGCACGGCATCCTTGTACTCGCCCAACTTGAGGTAAGTCGAATAGAGGCGCTGGTAGTAGTATTTGTTCGTAGTGCGCTTGTAGAGAGACTCATACAACTGTGCCGCCTGGGCGTACTCGCCCTGATCATAGTAGTAGGCTGCCATCTGCTCCTGCGACTGCTGGGCAGCCAGCGGCGAGTAGACGAAGAGCGATGCCAACAGACATGCTATCAGTATCTTGTATACCTTCTTCATACTAAAAAAACCGGCACTTGCGCGTCGGTCCTTCGTGTGTCGGTTTGGTGACCCAGCTGGGGCTCGAACCCAGGACCCCAACATTAAAAGTGTTGTGCTCTACCTGCTGAGCTACTGAGTCATCTGTAGCATGGTTGTTGTCGTTGTGACCCAGCTGGGGCTCGAACCCAGGACCCCAACATTAAAAGTGTTGTGCTCTACCTACTGAGCTACTGAGTCATCAATTCTTGGCCACATTTTGGCGCAAATTGAGTTTGCAAAAGTACAACTTTTTTCCGAACCCACCAAATATTTTCTTCCAAGCAACAGGTTCAACGCACACATACCACTGGGAAACAGGTATCTAACAACCCATCCTCATTTATATACGACAACCGTATCTCCTTGATAATCGACACCATTTCTCCACCTCTTCCCCTGTTTTGCGACCTGCGTATTCAAGTGCATATTATTTGATTCGAAGATTATAAACTTATAATTTTTGCATTTATAATAATTGCAAAAATAATAAATAATATGCACATACAAAAAATTATTTTTTGCCAGTTCCAAAAAACTTTGTAATTTTGCACTCGCAAACCGTTGAGATTTGGTTTGCCGAAAAAAGCGCATTTTCGCTTATTCCGATAGTGGTGAACTTGGACACTTCACATTCAATTATGCAGGAATAATGGAAATGATTGCTTCCTTGTGTTGTATTCGTGTATCTACGACATACACCAAGTGGAGTAGTTCAGATTCCTTATCAGCATAATTTATGGGAGTCCAAGCCCAACCACTTGAGATTTGGCAAAATGGATGGCTCCACTTTCTTCGTCTTCATTAATTACACACCTTTGAGCCCGGTGTTTAGAGGTTGCGCACGACACGAAACCCAGTGCAATGATTTATGAAAAGACTGTACCTATTCGTACTGCTGTTGCTATCGACAGCCACACTGAAAGCACAGGACACCATCCGTCTGTTCTCCTTCGCGCCGGACGACATGGTGGGCATCACCTACGGCGCCGCAGGAGCCCTCTCCGCCACCGACATCATCGGGGGCGAGGCCACTGACGCCCATGGCCACACCGCCTCCCAGTCCTACTGGCAGCGCATTGCCGACTCCGCGGCGCTCTTCAGCAGCGATTTCAGCTCCACCTATTCCGGCATGCTGAATTATGTAGGCCGTAATATCATCTGGGCCTGCATGTCATACCACATGGGCAACGACAACGGCTTTATGCTGGCCTCCATGTCGGACTTCACTTTCAACCAGGAGCAACACATCAACGTCTACCTCGGCTTCCCGGCAGTCGCCATCCCCGCCACCACCCAGCTTGTGGAGGTGGCCTGGACGCAATTTTATGCAAAATATTACGATCGGTGCTTTGTCGACTATAAAGTGGGCGGGCAGTGGCAGACCATGGAGGTGAACGTTACAGGTATCGACGTGGGAATCAACAGCTTGGCTCCCACCCAAGTGCGCTACACCCTCCCCGCCACCGCCGCGCAAGAAAGCAACCTCGAGTTGCGCCTGCGCTACTACAACTCTGCCCAGCGAGGCAACGTCTACGGCTACTGCTGGGCGGTGGACAACTTCGCCGTCATCAGCGGCAACCCTGACCAGTGGCAGGTGCAGCCCGAACACTTTGTTGACGGCAAATACAACCAGATTCCCCAGGGCATGCAGATTCCCCTCACCTGGTACAACAACGTGCGGAACACCGGCATCAACACCCAGACCGGTGTCAACGTCGCCATGCAGCACACCGCGCCCTCCGGCGCCACCTCTACGTTCCTCTCTCAGAGCATGGGCAACCTCGCCCCCAGCAGCACCGCCGACACCCTTGTCATCGACCCCCGCGGGTTTTACGACGCAACCTATCCTGGATGGTTTGAATATGCCCCCAACTACGGCCAGCCCTCCATCAGCCCCATAGGCAACAACGGCCTGCCCACCGCCAACGCCGGCCTCAACACCGTGCAGACCACCCTCTCCTCCAATGCCCTGAACTATCAATATGACCCGCACAGCTACACCGTAACCACCGCCGACGCCGACGGTGCCTATGCCTGGGGCTACGCCAACGGTGTCCTGGTCGGCGGCATGGACGGCTTCCGCAGGGGATATACCTACGACGGATACATTAGCAACGCTGCCAACACCACATACAATGAATCCGGCTATCAAGTTCGTAGCCGCATCACCACGGGCAACACCCTGCCGGTCGACAACAACGGGGAGCCCTGGGTGATTCGCGGCGTCGAGATGGTGGTCTCGCCCACCTGCTCCACCGCCGCCGGCACCCGCCTCACCCCCATCCTCTATAAGATGATTATTACTCCTCATTATCACAGCACGGCTGATGAGGTAGCCACGGGTGTTGCCGAATACACTGTAACGGCCGACGACTACACCCTCCTCGACACCGGCTACCTCCTCCCCGGGCAGTACAACACCCTGCGCATCATGTTCCCCACGCAGCCCGTGCTCGAGCCCAACACTCAGTACTATATTGGCTACCGCCTCGAAGGCGACTACGATTTCTCCCTCGCCCAGAACTCCACCCGCTTCAAAACGACAGGCTCCGACGGCACCATCGTCAACCGCTACTTCCACCAAGTCCCCGGCATGGAGGCCTATCACCACTCGTTCAAGCCGGACAACTACGATGTCATGGTCCAGACCTACCGTCCTACTTATGACTCCTATGGGTGGTTGTATTCCGGAAACCACTTTGACGACGAGGCTCCCATGATTTCAGCGCTCGTGGGTCCCGCCGTCGCCATGCCTACCAACACAGTTACCGTCATTTCCGCACATGCTCACGTATGGCACGATCTACGAAACTCTTATCCAGGTGGATGTGATACCTGCATTGTTATTGACACCCTGCCGGCAGGCAGCGACATACATTACACATTCACTCCAAAAGAAGGCTACCGCATCACCGACATCACCCTTGATGGGGTATCTATTCTTGCCGACTGCGGCCATGCGACAACATCACACGCTGCTGATTATGGCAACTACGTATTTCTGAACGACATCTACAGCTACCAGCTATCCGTCGGCACTACCCCACACACCATTGTTGTCTCCACCGAGCCTAGGCCCGAACGCTTTGTAACCATCAACTGCCCGGGCTCAGGGGTTAGCGCAATAGATTATTACAACGGTACCGATCAATGCGGTACCCACGGCACCTATGCGGTGCGGATGGAGTATACCTTTACTGCCGCCGAGGGCTGGACTATCGACGCCCTGGTTGTCGACGGCGACACAATCCACCTCTATAATGGAACATACTTCTTCTACGGTCTCGACATCAACGACACCAACCACACAATCAACATCGTGGCCCACTCGCAGGACACCACCTTCTGCGAGCCCAACCCCACCTCGCGCGACGGCCTGGGTATTACCGGCGTGGCTTTCGGCGGCATGACCAACACCGCCGACCGCGCCTCCACGCCCCCCTTCTACACCGACTTCACCGCCCTGTCGGGCTCGGTGCTGCCTGGCGATACCGTCCAGGTGGACATCACCTACCACACCGGCTACACTTACGGCACCGTCATCTGGGTTGACTGGAACCAGAACCTCATCTTCGAGGGCAACGAGGTGGTCTATGCGGGTGAGAGCACCGCCGACTTCAACACTATTCTTTCCGCCACCTTTGCGGTCCCCCCCACCCAGGCAACGGGCAACTACCGCATGCGCATCGCTGGCGCGGACTACTTCTTCGACTCCTATGTCAACAACGGCATCGGTTCGCCCGACCCCTGCTTCATCACCGACTGGGCCGTCGCCGAGGACTACACCCTCACCGTTACCAACACCCTCCCTCCCGCACCGCAGACCTACACCCTGACGCTCATCAACGAGGGCGGGGGATTTTTTTTGACTGCTGAAGCCTCTGGTGATGGAAATGAATATCTAGTTACCGACACTTTGCGTCTAGTGGTAGCAGGAGGTAATTACTATTATGCCTACATGTTTTCTTGTGAACCCATGAGTTCTTACTATGGACAGTACTGTGATTCCACCAATGCGCAACTGACCCACTTCTATGTGGATGGCGTGGAAATTCCCCTCAGCGACCTTGATGGATTTTACGACGAAGATGAAGGCCTCTACGGCTATTACTTCCCCCTCGACAACATCACCGCCGACCATACCATCCGCGCGGTGTTTGGCCCGTGGGATTCCATGCCCACACCGCCGCGGACCTACACCCATACGTTCATCAACGAGGGCGGGGGATACTTCACTGCCGGTTGGGAGGAAGTCTTTGATACTTTGCAGTTAACCGCCAATTTCGCTTCAACGGTATGGGCCGGAATGTACTCATTCTTGCCCACGAGTCCTTTCTATGGACAGGTCTGTGATTCTACCAATGCGCAACTCCTCCACTTCTATGTGGACGACGTGGAAATACCTCTTGACAGTATTTTAGTATCCTATGATTCAGTTGGCCACTACTATTTCTATAAATACGCCCTCTGGGGCTTTACCTCCGACCACACTGTCCGCGCCGTCTTCGGACCGTGGGATTCTGTGCCGACACCGCCCACCCACACGATAACCTTTATCAACGAGGGCGGCGGATATGCTGAGGTTTATTATAATGGTTTTTATCAAGTCATTGATACCCTACAGCTCTCTGTCGCCGAGGGTGTATTTTGCTATGCTTATATGTATTCTGTCGAGCCCACTAGCCCCTACTACGGGGAGTTCTGCGACTCCACCAACGCACAGCTGACACACTTCTATGTCGACGGCGTGGAGATTCCCCTCGACAGCATTTTAGGTGGGTACAGTTCTGCATACCATTACTTCTACCACTACGACCTCTCCAACTTCACCGCCGACCACACCGTCCGCGCCGTCTTCGGCCCGTGGGGTTCTGTGCCGACACCGCCCACGCCAGAGACCCACACGATAACCTTTATCAACGAGGGCGGCGGATATGCTGCGGCTTATGATAATAATAATAATTATCATCAAGTCATTGATACCCTACAGCTCTCTGTCGCCGAGGGTGTATCTTGCTTTGCTATAATGTATTCTTTCGAGCCAACTAGCCCCTACTACGGGGAGGTCTGCGACTCCACCAACGCACAGCTGACACACTTCTATGTCGACGGCGGGGAGATTCCCCTCGACAGCATTTCAGGTGGGTACGATTCTGAATCAGACATCTATTACTACACCTACACTCTCTCCAACATCACCGCCGACCACACCATCCGCGCCGTCTTCGGCCCGTGGGATTCCGTGCCCACACCTCCCACACCTCCCGCACCGCAGACCTACACCCTGACGCTCATCAACGAGGGTGGGGGAATGTTCTATCATGATTATAATAATAACTTCCAAGTGTTGACTGACACGGTACAGTTATCCGTATCGGGCGGCTCTAGTGTTACCGTTACTGCTGGTTCTGCTGAACCCACAAGTCCCAATTATGGAAGTTGGTGCAATCCCACCAATGCGCAACTTATTCATTTTTATGTTGACGGCGTAGAACTTCCACTCGGCAGCATCTTTGACAATTATGATGCACAACACCACAATTACTGGTACGAATACCTCTTCACCAACATCAACGCCGACCACACCATCCGCGCCGTGTTCGGCCCGTGGGGGGCCGACACCGTCTACTACTCCGTCACGCTCACGGCCGACACCGCCATGGGCTCCGTCAGCGGCGGCGGCACCTTCGCCGAGGGCGACACCGCTACACTCACCGCCACGGCCAACGCAGGCTTCCACTTCGTGGCCTGGAGCGACGGCGTAACCGACAACCCGCGCCAACTCGTCGTAACCGCCGACACCGCAGGCCGACAGCACCCAAGGCATCGGCAACGTGGAGAAAATGACTTTCTCCGCTGTGGCCATTGACGGCCGCATCCATGTTCGCCTCGACAACGAGCAGGACGAGTTCCGTGTCTACGACATCTCCGGCCGCGAACTGTCGCGCCAGCGCGGCTCCGGCGAAACACCCGCAATGCCCACCGGTGTCTACCTGGTCAAAGTAGGCATCCTGCCAGCACAGAAAGTGGTGGTAGTGAGGTAGTTGTATGTAAAATATTAAAGGGTTGAACGGTTCGGGATCGTGGTTTCCACGGTCCCGAACCGCTTTTGTCAGGTTGCCTCGGGCGGCGCCTTCGGTATTTGCCTCGCAAAGCGCATGGAATCAGAAGGGTTGGCCTCCTGGGGGCTCATCGTGTGCGGTTCCGTGAGTGCCGGGGTGGAAATTGAGCCCATCTCGCTTATTCCATGAGTGTTATCGTCGTTCCCCGAAGGCAGGCTGACGTACCCGCTGCCGATATAGGCCGAGTTTGAGGCGCGACCTTCGCGGTCCACCACGAAGCCGTAGAGGTGCACCTCCGCGCCCGCCCAGTGCTGCGGTAGCCTCATTCTCACCACCTTGCTGCGGCGCAGGGCCGCTGCCGAGAGGCAGCCCTCCCCCACCCCGGGCGCATAGGCGAAGAGGTAGACGCTGTCCTCCGACGAGGCACGCGACAGCTGGCTATTCTTCTCGAAATCAGCCACTACCACCTCGCCTTCCTCGAACCTCGGCGACAGGAATCCCACCGGTGCCGCCGCCCCGCGGGCAAGGCAGAGGCCGGCATAGTCCACCCGGACTGCGCCCTCCTGCTGCGAGAAGCAGCGTTTATTGCTCATAACGAAGTAGTTGCCTTCCGTCATCTGGTGCCGCTCGGCCTGCTCACGCAGCCCCAGCTTCAGCGCCTGCCGCGCCTTGGAGGCAAAGCGCACCATGCTCACAAACCAGTCGCGCTCAGCCTGTTGCATCGCTGTGTTGGGGTAGGCCACATCCTTGCGGTAAGCCCTCACACAGGCGCGCCCGCGCCACGTGTAGCCCACCACCGTCCCCACCTTGCCCGAGAACGCCCCGAGAATGCCTTGTTCCAGTTTTGCCATATTATTGCGATTTTATATTACCATTCCAAAATGTAAAAAAGGAACGCACAATCGACGTTTTTATTGTCCACGCATTGAAGAGGAAAAGAAGAAGAGAGGAAGAACATAGAGCTCCGTACTGGCTGATGCAGAGCCACTTGCCTGCGGCGAAAAAATGCAAAAATTCCTGAAAATTTATTTTTCCAGTCCGAAAAAGTTCCGTACATTTGTACCGACGAACATTTCGCAGCTCTAAACATAACAGACTATATATCATGAATATGGAGATTACCCTGCGCCGAGGTATCGGCGACATTACCTTTGGGATGCCGGTGGAGGAGATAGTGGCCCGCCTCGGCAACCCCGACGAAGTGGAGAACATCGACAACGCGGCCGACGAGAGCACCACCGTGCTGCGCTACAACGAGTTGGGTCTTACCCTCTTCTGCGAGGGCGACAACCCTGTGCTGGCCTGCATCGATATCTCTAACGAGGACTGTACGCTCTTCGGACAACCTGTCTTCGACCTCGAGGAACGCCCCATCGTCGAGCTCATGGTGCGTAACAACCTCACCGAGGAGGATGCCGACGAGGAGGACTGGGGCGAGCGCCGCATCGGCTTCCCCGAGGGCAATGTGGACTTCTATTTCGACCAGGGCGAGCTCGTCTCCATCATCCTCGGCCAATGACCGCCCTCTTCTCCACCGCCTACCTGCCTCCTGTCCAGTATGTTGCGGCGATATTGCAACATACGGGTATCCAGATAGAAACTACGGAAACCTTTCCCAAGCAGACCTACCGCAACCGCGCCCTCATCATGACCGCCGGCGGTGTTCGGCCGCTGATTGTGCCGGTGGTGCGCACACAAGGCAACCACTCGCGCACGGAAGACATCGCCATCGACTACCGCACACGCTGGAATGTGGTCCACCTGCGCACCCTCGAGGCCGCCTACGCCGCCTCGCCCTACTATTTTTACTATAAAGATGGCCTCTGCACCATCTTGGAAAGTCGCCACGAACGCCTGCTCGAACTCAACCAATCGCTTCTCCATTGGCTGCTGAAATGCCTCAAAATCCATGTGGAAATAGCCCTGACCGCCGACTGGCTACCCCCCGCTGGCTCTCCGTCTGACTACCGATACGCCTTCTCTCCCAAGCAACCCTCCCCCACCCTGCCACCCTACTACCAAGTCTTCTCCGACCGCCATCCCTTCTCCCCTGGCTTGAGTGTCCTTGACCTACTCTTCAACCTCGGCCCCGAAGCTGCGAATTATCTCAAAAATATCACGTAAAATACATGGAATCAGATACTATATCCCTGTGGTTTCACGTGAAACCACAGGGATATTTACTTGGCAAATGCTATCAAAAGCACTGAAATATCCGCTGGCGACACCCCGCTAATGCGTGATGCCTGTCCGATGGTGGCGGGGTGATACTTGGACAATTTCTCCCGCGCCTCATAAGACAACGCCTCTATTTCGAAGTAATTTTGCTCCGTCGGCAGGGGTATGTCCTCGAACTTCAGTATGCGATTGGCCACCTCCTGCTCCTTTTCAATATAACGATGGTACTTGATTTCCGTCTCAACCCCCTGCACCACCTCTGCCGACAGCGAGGCCATCGCCTCGGCAACAGCAGGTGCCACCTGCCCCAATTCGACCAATGCCAACTCCGGTCGCAGCAGCAAGTTGGACAATTTGACCTTCTGCCCCAGTTCCGCCGAGCCATGTTCCCGAAGCCATCCATTTACTTCCGACGGCAGCACTGGCGTTGCTTCCACCAGCGCCCTCAACTCCTCGGCCCGGACTCGCTTCTCCTCCACCCGTCGCATCCGACCCTCGTCCGCCAGTCCTATAGCATAAGCCAACGGCGTGAGGCGCTGGTCGGCATTGTCCTGACGCAGCAAGATACGGTACTCGGCACGGGAAGTGAACATGCGGTAAGGCTCATCCACACCTTTCGTAACCAAATCATCTATCAACACACCTATATATGCCTGCGAGCGCGAGAGCACAAAAGGAGCCCTTCCCTGCAATTTCAACGCGGCATTCACGCCCGCCATCAAGCCCTGGCAGGCGGCCTCCTCGTAGCCCGTGGTGCCATTCACCTGGCCAGCGAAGTAGAGATTCTCAACACACTTGGTCTCGAGGGTATAGGCCAACTGGGTGGGAGGGAAGTAATCGTACTCAATGGCATAGCCAGGCTTGAAGATTTGCGCCTGCGAGAAACCGTCAATGGAGCGCAACGCCTCCAGCTGCACCTCGAGAGGGAGCGACGAGGAGAAGCCATTGATGTAGTAGGACTGCGAGTGCCAGCCCTCGGGTTCGACGAAAAGCTGGTGGTGATCCTTGTCGGCGAAACGGTCAATCTTGTCCTCAATCGACGGGCAGTAGCGCGGGCCACGCCCCTGGATACGGCCAGTAAACATGGGCGACTGCTCGAAGCCGGTGCGGAGTATGTCGTGGGTGCGCAGGTTAGTATTGGCGATATAGCAAGGACGTTGCTCCGTAAGTGGCTTGATATCAGTGAAAGAGAACTTGGAAGGCCGCTCATCACCGGGCTGGATTTGTAGCATTGAGAAGTCGATTGTGCGCCCATCGACACGGACTGGGGTGCCCGTCTTGAGGCGATCGACCTCGAAGCCGAGGGTGCGCAGCTGGTCGGAAAGACCGACAGCCGAGGTCTCCCCTACCCTACCCCCTTGCCACGAGTCGGTGCCGATATAGATGGTGCCGTTGAGGAAGGTGCCGCTAGTGAGTACTACGGACTGGCATGGGATGGTATGCCCCATGCGGGTCTGCACGCCACTGACGGCACTGCCTTCCAGCAGTAACGAGGTTACCTCGTCCTGCCAAAGGAAAAGACCCGAAATGTTCTCCAGCACCTGGCGCCAATGGAGTGAGAAAAGCATGCGGTCGCATTGGGCTCGGGGACTCCACATGGCGGGGCCCTTGGACATATTGAGCATGCGGAACTGGAGGGCGGAGCGGTCGGTTACGATGCCACTCCAGCCGCCCAAAGCATCAATCTCACGCACAATCTGCCCCTTGGCCACGCCACCCATGGCGGGATTGCAGGACATCTGGCAGATAGTGTCTAGCTGCTGGGTGATGAGCAGCACACGACAACCCAGCCGAGCCGCAGCGGCAGCAGCCTCTGCACCGGCATGACCGGCACCGACAACCACTATATCGTAAGGCTCAAATATCATAGACCATGGTAGTTACGCAATTGGTTCCTCGTGAAACATCTGCTCCCACAGCGCCAACGCCTCGCCCTCCTGGCGGCGCATCTCGGCGGCTTCGTCGGGCGACTTGTCGCCCTGGCCAAGGAGATGGAGGACACCGTGGATGACAACTCGATGCAGCTCCTGCTCGAACGGCACGCCATAGGTGCGGGCGTTCTCCCCTACCCTATCGACACTGATGAGAATGTCGCCCGATATGAGGTCGGCAGCTACATAGTCGAAGGTGATAATGTCAGTGTAGGTGTCATGGGAGAGATACTGGAGATTGACCTGCAGCATGTACTCATCGTCGCAGAAGAGGTACGAGATGTTGCCGACACGCTTCTGACGCTGCCGGACTACCTCGGCGACCCACTGGCGAACCTTTTGGGACTCCGGGAGCTCAAAATCTATATTATGTACTGCAAATCGGATAGACATGGATGTTAATATAATATATTGATATGCAGAATATTAGATATTTCTCGGGGAATATTATTCCTCAAAATCCTTGCCGTATTCGGGGCGGAGCAGGACAGTTGTGTTCCGCAGGCGACGGAAAACGAGGAATGCCTCATGCGGCGACGGGGTGGAAATGTCCCTCTAAGACGGCGATGCGCTGGAGGGCGTCGGCGGGGTCGATGCCATTGACATCGAATTCCATCCGCACCACCCTACCCCCTTCGGAGAAGGTCATGCGGTCGGAGAGCTGATGCATGACGAAAATACCCTCGCCCCGGGTCGACTCGCCAGTGGGGAGGTCGCCGAACTGCGAGTGGTCGAACCCCTGGCCTTGGTCGGAGACCTCGACGAAGAGACCACCACGGCAGGTGCCGAAAGTGAGGGAGACGGCCTTTGCAGGGTCGGAGTGGTTGCCATGCAGGATGGCATTCTCGGCGGCCTGCAGGGTGGCCACCTGGAGGGCGGAGTAGTAGCTGCCAACGTTGCAGAGGCGGCAGAAGTGAAAGAGGCGCTCCTCGACTTGGGACAAGTTGGCGATATCAGACTGTATTACAAAGGATTCCGTCATACTTTCGGGGGTATAAATGTGCTACAAATATACAAAAAAGTTGGCATCGGGGGCAAAAAAAGTCAAAATCAAACGCATATCACTGTGTATCAGCACGGTATATTACAGACAGAAAAGTGGTGCAAAAACCGAAGATTTTCCGAAAAAAGGGGCAAAAATGCCCATACGCAACAGGCACATTCACAGGGGTTTGGAGGCATCCTCTTCTTCCCCTCTTCTTCCTCTCTTCGTCCACTCCAGCAGTAGACGCGGGAGAGGGTAGGGGAGTGTGAAAAAATAATTTTGCCATGTCGGAAAAAGTGTGTATTTTTGCATCATTATCTAGCGACTATAAAAACAATGTGCAACATACAGAAAATACACGAGGCCATCGCCTCCGAAGGGTTTTCCGACAGTACATTGGTGATGATAGAATAGTTTTCAAACGATATACAAAATGGACACACAGACTTTCCTCGCTACACTCTACCAGAGCATGCAGGACTCTGCACGGCTGGTACGGCTCTCATTGGGGCGTCCATCGTCGCGGACTACGCGGCAGCAAGCCTTGGAGCAGGTTGCTATGCTTCAGCGAGCCAAAGAAGAGCAACAAACGTTGCAAATTGGCAGATAGACCAACGCCAAGAGCAACTGATTGAGGAGTGGGCTAGAAAGGCCCAACTATGGATTGAGAATTCAGAAAGTATTCTTACAGAACACTTTGGCCCTAAAATTGCCCAAGGAGCCGAAGCCAAGGTGTACTACAGAGAGGGCGACACCTCCGTGGTGAAAGAGCGGGCATCGATATACGCCACCACCCTGAAAGCACTGGAAGCGATAGCCCTGCACAACTACCTGTTCCCGGAGACACTGATGCGCGTTACAGGATTCACGCGCGATTCCGACGGGCTTCTGCGAATAGTCCTCACCCAGCCTTACGTGCGATGCCTGCGGCTGGCAACGAAAGGGGAGATCGACGCGTTGGCTGCAGCAAAAGGCTTTCATGACAACCGACAGGGACTGGGCGTGAACTACACCTCTGCCCGCATTGCCCTTGAGGATATGCACCCTGCCAACGTCTTCATTGACGAAATAAGCTCGCTGCCCACCTGTATCGACTGCATCGTCAAGTTTCTTCAGTAGCCTCCCGAGCTTTCTTGATGCCACAACGGCAAGCATGATTTGCTTGTCGCGGAAATTTTATTTTGCCATGTGGAAAAAAGTATGTATCTTTGCACCGTCTTTCCAATAGAACGGGAAGATTGAAGAAAGCGCGTTTTCGCTTGATTCTGCGAATGGTGAACTTGGACACTTCACGTATATGATGCAGGAGTTAGAGAAAATGATTGCTTGCTTGAGTGTATTCGTATATCCTTACGATACAGCAAGTGGAGTTAATCAAATTCCTTATCTGCATCATTCAAAGGGAGTCCAAGCCCAACCATTCGGGATAGGGTATAAAATGGATGGCTCCACTTCTTCATTTAGTTTTTAATCTCTCCGAGCCGAGAAAACAAACTAAAAGTTGCGCCCGACACGTATTAGGGTTTATGCCTATGAACAACAACATTCCAGTGGTGATTGACCCACAAGTGCTTTATGGAACGTATGGAAATACGGAATTCCAAACCGCCAACGACTTTGTGGAACAATCATTCTTGACCTCCAAGCTTGTAAAGATTACTGGCGAGGACAAAGTGTACCACATAGATGAAAAAGAAGAACTTATTCATCGTTTACTTGAACTCGCGAAAGGAGGTGTCAAATGAGAAAGACGCTAAAACTGATAGCGATGCTGCTCTGTGTAGCTGCCGTGGCAACACTTTCGTCCTGCTCGAAGGAGAACGAAGACTTGATTATCGGTAAGTGGGAAATTGTGAAATGTACCAGCAATTTGAGTGGAGAAGATAACTCAATGATTGGAATAATTTGGGAGTTCAAGACAGATGGAATGATGTCCGCTAATGGGCAAAACGTAAGTTATTCCATTGACGGCAACAACATCATCTTAATGGGTGGATGGTTCTCTGGTACTATAACAACCCTTACTAAATCAAAACTGGTTATGGAGCTAAGTTCTGCATTTAATACTGATGAAATGACACATTATGAGTTAAAAAAGATATAGACGATTGGTTCGTCACCAACCCGTAAAGTGGTAGTGATGAATTAGGACATTCGAGCCAAACAGCATAAAGCCTCCATGCGGAGGCTTTATTGTTATAAAAAAGTCTGGTTTTTATTCTTGGTCGGGATTTTCTTCCTTAATCGAATATAGACTTAATACTCCAAATTAGATGGCTTCCTGTTCTGCGTTTAGCGATTCATCGTTTGCTATAGTGTGGATGATAGCAAAGAAAAGATACTAGAGATACTGCACCATTGATGGGGATTGTTTGAAAGTCCCGTTAGGGACGTTGGATAGTAGCCGTGGGCGCAAGCCCACGGTGTATGCGCACAGCGTATCCCAAGCCCCGTGGGGGCGACGGAAACTCCACCTCCATTCCACCGCCCCGACGGGGCTCGGGGTAGGGTAGGGAACACAGTACCGGGGGCTTGCGCCCCCGGCTATTTTCTTACGCCCCTACGGGGCTTGATTTGGAATTATATTCCTCACCCGTGGGTTTGCTCCCACGACTAAAGTCCTTCGCCCCGCTGGGGCTAGGCTACCACCATTATCATTCTGCGAAAAGGTCGGTATATTGCTTGAAGTAGAAGAGGCGGTTGCGG
The DNA here is from genome assembly GCA_902782185.1 of uncultured Bacteroidota bacterium. Lineage (GTDB taxonomy): Bacteria > Bacteroidota > Bacteroidia > Bacteroidales > P3 > Colimorpha. Next base: position 28,378 of record CACZLT010000044.1, read on the forward strand.
CTTTGGCCCGTGGTCTCCACCAGGTAGCCATCGGCACAGAGCTGCTTGACCATGTCGTTGGCCGTGTTGTATGATACCTTACATACCTGCATCGTATCTTCTATGGTTACAAATGGGTTTTTTAACAACTGGTGGACCAACACCACAACACTGGTGCTTCGTCTTCCATACCGAGCCCGAATGTCATTCTCCGTTTTGTCCTTGAAGTCAAGGATATTTGATAGCGTCCTGACTGCAAGGGTAGCCGTTTGCTCCACACCTACCAGAAAGTACTTAATCCAATGTAGCATGTCATTGCTGACCCTCACGGCATTCAGGTTGTCGTAGTATAAATCTTTGCGCTTCTCAAAGTATGTGGAGAGATAGAGCAGCGGTTTGTCCAGTATTCCCTCCTGCACAAGATAGAGTGGTATCAGCAGACGACCGATACGTCCGTTACCGTCGAGGAAAGGGTGGATGGTCTCAAACTGATAATGTGCAATGGCAATCTTTATCAGATTGGGAACGTTCACGTTGGGATTGTTGAGGAATTTCTCCAAGTCGCCCATCAAATCGCCAACAAGCTGGTGAGATACAAACTTTATCTCAATTTAACTCAAAAATTTGAGATAACGGATTGTACTATCTCAAATTTTAACAAAAACCTGAAATAGCGTGTGGCGTTATCTCAAGTTTTACCGGTAGAAGTAGTCGTTGACCTTCTGGCGGTAGTAGGGCGAGAGGGTGGGGGGGAGGGTGCGCAGGGGGTCGGCGGTGGGCTGGAGGGTGCGGTTGTAGCGCTCCAGCTCGGCAGGCGAGGGCTGGCTGTAGAGGTCGCCGGCCTCGCGGCTCTCGCGGCGCTCCTCGCGCTCGCGCTGCATCTCGGCGCGCTCGTGCTCCAGCAGGCGCGTCATAATCTGCTGCTGGCGCTGGAGGGTCTGCTGGGTAATGGTGCGGTTGACGAGGTCGGCCTCGGTCTGCTCCATCTGGCGCATCATCTGGTCGATCTCGCGCGCCAGCTTGGGGTCGCCGCCGGCGGCGGACTTCATCTCC
>CACZLT010000045.1 GCA_902782185.1 uncultured Bacteroidota bacterium
TTGCCAACGTTCCGTGTATCAGGAACTTGTTTTGCAAGTACTACAATCTTCAATTTCATTTTTTTAAAAGGTTTAGAATTGCAAAAATACGTTAAATTTTCCACATAGCCAAAAAAAAGTGCCGCCCGGCGGCACTTTTAACAGTTTTATTGCGTCTTCTACAGTTCAAAATCTTTCTTCACAAGAGTTGAAAACAGTGATGCGCCTGCATGGTTGAGATGGATTTCATCACAATACATCTCATTGGATCGAAAATCCTTGTGTCTAAGGTAATCACCCACCTCGACAGGAAACTTGCTTTTTATTTCCGCAACAACATCTTCTTGCAGCTTCCAAAGAGAGTCAGAGCCACAATCTAGAAAGGTGTCGCTTAATGGTGGAATGAGGATTATTAAGCGAATGTTCTTTTTTTTGCAGAAATCCGCAATATGCTCCATCATTGAGGTGTATCTAGATGCCCTCGCTGCTATGGCATTAACGTCTCCGGGAGGATTCGCTATTGTTACCCCATCCCACACCCGCCTGATTGGCATGAATCCGGTCGAGTCTATTTTTCCCGGCTTGTAGGTTTTCATCTGCATACAGCCAGACAGAAGCGCGGAATATTCGTAATAATTCTCATCTGTGAACAGTTTCATGTAACGTGCGTACCGGAATCGCACTTCGCTATGGTGGTGTGGTGCGAAATGCAGATCGTAATGTGTTGGTAATATGATTGTTTTGAGGTTTGGTAGGTGAGAATAGTATTTGTGTAGAATCAGGCTATCGTACACAAGTGTTCTTGCTGTAGATGCGCAGTTGAACGTGCTGTCACCTAGCACATGAGGGTCGAGACCCCTGGCTAAAAACGAATTCCCTAAAATAAGCGTCTGAACACATTCTCCTCGGTGAACAAGATACCAGTCTTTGTATTTCAATTCGCGAGGTACAATCCCAAGCATCATTTCTAGTCCAATAAGCAACAATATCACGACAGACAGCACCACAACCACATCTTTCAGGAACTTCTTGACGTTTCCTAGTGTGTTCTGTGATTGGCACGATTTCGAATGTGATTGGTGGGGTGGTGTGATATTCAGTGAGTTATGTTTGTTTTTCATTGGCCCGTTGTATGTTTTTTCGACTGCAAAATTACAACTTTTTTGCAAAAGAAGAGAATTTCCCAACAGGGCATCCCCTGCCGATGAAAAACCTCTCCACCCACCCCGATCTTTCCACACTTCAAGAGAGGAAGAAGATAGGAAGAAGATGATGCTTTCAATCCACTGGATATCACCTTGTTGTGTTTTGGCAAAAATAGGGTGTTTTCCAGGTTTTTGACGAAAAATTTGCATGCTTTCTCTCTGGAGGATAATATGCTGGATGACAGTGTGATGCGATTTTTTCCAGGGTATATGGGAAAAAATTCGTACTTTTGCATTTCCAATTAATCTATAAACACACATCAGCAATATGAAAGTCAGAGAACTGGTAGAGAAACTGAACCTCAAGGTGCTCAGCGGCGAGAGCGGCCTTGACCGCGACATTGACGGCTGCTATGTCAGCGACTTGTTGAGCGACGTCATGGGCAACGCCGAGATGGGCAACGTCTGGGTTACCCTCCAGACCCACAAGAACGTCATGGCCATCGCCTCGCTCAAGGAACTCTCCTGCGTCGTCCTCGTCAAGGGGCTCACCGCCAGCGACGATACCGTCGAGCAGAGCAACGAGGAGGGCATCCCCTTCCTCTCCACCGACATGCAGACCTACGAGACCGTCGGCCGCATATACCAGTTGCTGAACTAGTGCCCCTCACCCCGTTCAAGGCGGATTTGCACCTGCACACGGTGCTCTCGCCGTGCGGCGACCTCGAGATGTCGCCCGCGGCCATCATTGACCGTGCCCTTGAACGCGGCCTGGACATGATTGCCATCTCCGACCACAATACCACGCGCCAGGTGAAAACCTGCCAGAAGATAGGTCGCGAGCACGGCCTGTTTGTCCTTGGCGGAGTGGAGGTTACCTCGCAGGAGGAAGCCCATTGTCTTTGCTTCTTCGAGACCGACGGGCAGCTGGACGAGTTCCAGTCCTTCCTCGACGCCCACCTGCCGCCCATCCCCAACGACGAGGACCGCTTTGGCTACCAGCTTATTGTCGACGAGAACGACGAGATAACGGGCGAGGAGCCCTATCACCTGCTCAACGCCATCGATGTGGATATCGACGGACTCTACGACGAGGTGCACCGCATCGGCGGCCTTTTTGTGCCGGCGCATATTAACAAAGGCTCCACCTCGCTTATGAGCCAGCTGGGCTTCGTGCCGCCCGACCTCCGTGCAGACGGCCTTGAAATCAACAAGTTCACCACCCGCGACGAGTTCGTCAAGAAGTTCGCCTACCTCAAGCGCTTCAACTTCATCACCGACAGCGACGCCCATTTCATCCCCGATGTGGGCAGCGTCTACAATGTCATCCACATGGAGCACCGCTCCTTCGCCGAGTTTGCCCTGGCGCTGCGCGGCGAGGAGGGGCGCTGGATCGATACTTTGGCATTCCGAAATAATAATTAATGATATGAAAAAGACAGCAATGGCACTCATCGTGTGCCTCTTCAGTTCGATGGCTTTGGCTCAAGGAGTCCAGTCTGGCCATCACCCCAGTCCCACGCGGTATACAGTGAATTTTGAGTCCCGTGGCGGTGAAGCCTTCACCGTCTATGTGGATGGCACCTTGGTGAACAGGATGCCGCAGACCCGAGTGATGGTTGATGACCTGGGCAACCAGACCCACGAGGTGGTGGTGGTGCTGGTCCGCCCCGTGCAGAAGGCGGCCATACTCCTTCTGTGTCCGAACGAGCCCTCGGTGATGGTCAATGTTACTTACGACCCGCAGACCGACGCACTCTCGTTGTACACACCCTCGCACAACCGTGCGGAGCGGGAGATTCCCACTTTGGCCGACATGGAAAAGCCCGCCCTCAAGTTGCACAAGCTTCCGGGAAAACCTCAAGCCAAGGTGCAGAGCCATCCCCGCAAAGGGCCTGTGCAGGAGGTTTCCGATGAGGAGGTGGACGGTATGGTTACCCGGATGAGGGCCCAGTCGTTCGACAGCGACCGCTTGGCACTGGGCAAGGTCATCGTGGCCTCGGCCGACCTCACCGCCCTGCAGATAGCCCGCCTAGCGGAGACTCTTGACTATTCCGCCTCGCAGGTTGATTTCCTCAAGTATGCCTATCAGTATTGCGCCGACCCGGTCAATTACTACAAGACCACCAACGTTCTCACGTTCAGCAGCGACAAGAAGCGGGTGCTTGACCACATAGCCTCGCAGAAATAAACAATCGGGCGGCTCCGCAGGAGCCGCCCGATTGTTTTCAAGAAGCGGTGTTTAGAAGATAACCATCTTCTTGGGGAAGATGCCGGCCTCGGCCTTGAAGCGGAGGCTGCCGCTCTGGCTGTAGCAGTGCACGTCGCCGTTGGCGCCGCTGATGCTCTCGCAGACATAAATGTCGCCGTTGGTGGCGTCGATGTCGATGCCGTAGGGGCTGGCGATGCCGCCGAGGAAGTCGAGGGGGGTCGACTCGCCGTTGGCAGGGTTGTACTTGAAGTAGCCCACGGTCTGGCTCCACTCGTGGGTTACGGGGTCTTCCACCCAGGTCGAGGCGTAGGCGTAGACCATGCCGTTGTATACGGCGGCGCCGGCCATCTCCTGGTAGGTCTGGGTTACTTCGAGCGAAGCCACGTCCACCAGCGCCGAGCCGGCATAGATGTCGTTATAGTTGCCTGCGTAGGCGACGAGGATCTTGCTGTCGCTCACTTTCTTCACCATGCCGGGGTTGGTGCCCACGGTGATGGCCTGCGGGTTGCTGAAGGAGGCGAGGTCTACGACATACACCTTGTCGTCATAGGTTGTGTTGTCGGCGGTTACCGAGCTGGCCACAAAGGCTTTGCCCTGTGCGATGGCGATGCCTTCGGGGTGGAACTCGCCCAGCTGGCAGGTGGCTTCGATTTCAAGGCTGGCGGTGTCCACGCGCACCACGCTGCAGGGGTTGTAGCAGGTGATGTACAGCTTGCCACCCTCGGCGGCGATGTGGCGCGGGTTGCGGTTGCCCATGTCTACGCGCTGCGAGGCGCCGGTTTTGGGGTCGATCACTTCGAGGCTGTTCGAGAAGGTAACGGTGGCGTAGACCTTCGAGCCGTACTTGAGCATGTCTTGTGCCACGTCGCCCAGCGGACGGCCATTGTTGGCATTCTCAAACCAGTCGGCGTCCACCTTGCCCGTGCGCGTGTCCAGTCCGGTAATCGAGGCGTTGTTGCCACCCCAGCCACCCTCGTTCAGCACCAGGGCGTTGACGTTGACGCTGTTTTCATCCTTGTCGCTGCAGGCAGCGAAGCCCAGGGTCAGCAGCCCGAGGCAAAGCATTCTCATAATCTGTTTCATAATATTATGTATTTGTGTGATTTAAAATTCGTATGTCATGCCCAGCCGCCAGTTGCGCCCCATCATGGGGTAGGAGCGCACCACTTCGTACTGCACCCCCAGCAGGTTCATCACCTGGGCGCGCACGCCGAGGGTGCCGATGCGGAGGTCGAACTTGCGGTCGGCCGAGAGGCCGAGGTCGCAGTAGGGGGCGAGTCGCCATTTGTCGAGGTTCTGCTGGGTGCTGAACCGTTCGCCCACCACCATGGCGGTCATCCCGAGGTTCACCCACCGGCTCTCCCACCGTGCGCTGCCGCCGCCCGAATGGCGCGGGGTGTAGACAATCTGGTGGCCGTAGAATTTGCTGTTGGCATCCGAGTGATCCACCGCATACTGGAAACTGTAGTTGCCGCGGAGTTCAAGGCTCGCAATCTGCACCTCCACCGTGGCATCCACGCCCAGGATGTCTACCAGGCCGATGTTGTCGGTCGTCCAGTAGTACATGCTGTGCAGCGGATAGGCCACCAGCTTGTCGCTTACGCGGTTGTAGTAGGCGTCGAAGGTGCTGGAGAATTGAAAATGGTGCAGGTCTTGGGTGTGGGTGATGCCGAGGTTGACTTGTCGTGCGTGTTCGGGGCGCAGGTTTTTGGGCATTAACTGGAAAAAGTAAAGCTCTCCGAAGTTGGGCGCGCGATAGCTCTCTTTGTAGAACAGTCGCAGCGTGGTTCCCTGCTGGAGGGTGGCCATGGCCGAGAGGTAGGGGGTGAGGCACTGGTAGTGGGGCCGTTGGTCTCGCCCTTCGAGATGGTCCTCGATGCCAGTGTAGACGAGGTTGGCGCGGAGGTCCCATTTGACTGTGGCTGCCTCGAAGTGGACCCGTGCGGCAGTGGCGGCCGAGAGGTTGCGGCGCGTTACGTCGGTCTGCACCTGCCATTGTAGGGTCTGCCTCTGCTGGCGGCTCTCCAGGTGGCTCAGGTTTCCGTCGGCGGCGGCATTCAGTTCCAGCCAAGACGTCAGGTCGTGGCTCGCACTGGCGCTGAAATAGCCCTCGCGCTGGCGGTAGTCGTTGTTCTGGAAGGTGCCGGGTGTTGTGTCGAGGAAGGCGTCGTAACTGCTACGCACTTTGCCCAGCAGCTGCCACCGCCAGCGGTCGCGCTCCACTTTCCATTTGGCCTGGGCGAAGGCCAGCTGCTCGTCCGAGCTCTGTCCCGAGAGCGCCTGTGAATGTTGGTGCAGCGGGCCGGGCAGTTCGTGCTCGCCGCTCATCCAGTGTACCTTGGCGCTCAATGTGCTGCCCTCGGACATGGTGTAGAAGAGGTTGCCGTCCACGGTAGCCATCCACACTGCCGAGTGCTTGCGGCGAATCTTCTCGGAGGCGGTCTCGTAGGGCAGGAAGGGGTAGTCGCCGTCGCTGTGCAGGTAGTTGGCCCAGAGGCTGGTCGTGAGGCGTTTGCTCCATCGCTGCTCCCACTGCAGGGTGGGGGAGAGCAGGCCGAAGGAGCCGGCCTCCATGCCGGCCTTCATCTTCACCCGCTCGCCGGGGAAGAAGGCGGGCTGGGCGGTCTCCATGTTGAGCACGTTGCCGGCGGCGTAGGCGCGGGCGGTGAGCAGGGAGGACTGCTCCTGCCCCTGGCTGAGGCTGACGTAGGCGGCGTTGCCCAGCGTGTAGCGTCCGAGGTCGACCTGTCCGTTTTGCGAGTCGTCGACGGGCACACCGTCGATGGTGATGGCAGAGAACTGGCTGCCCAGCCCGCGCGCCGAGACGGTTTTCACGCCGCCCACGCCACCGTAGTCCTTCAGCGTAACGCCAGCCATCTGCTTCACCGCGTCGCTCAACTGCAACGCCCCGAGGCGTTCCATCTGTTCGGCTTCCACCACCTGGGTGGGATTCGCGGTACGCAGCGTCGAGGGTGCGCGCTGGGAACTGATGGTTATCTCGTCGAGCCGCTGCACGGTGTCCACTTCCTGTGCCGCAACCGTCAGGGTCAGCAAAAAAGCCCCCGAAGCAAGGTGTGTCTTGAGCATATACCCGCCGCGCGCTGTCCGCCGTCGGCAGCAAACAATAAACGATACTATGTAATACAGAACAACTATGCTCATAAAAATCACCAAGTCCTTTCCTCGAGGGCTGTAAATGATGTCTTGGTTTTGGCAGGTCTTCTGGCTTGTTCCGAACCTTTCTCCAGCCTTCCCACGACCCCTTGGCGTGCCGCAGTGGCTATCTCTTTAGGAGAGGCTAACTGTCTGAAACTCACAGCAGCGGGACTGCGCAGGATTCGCACCTGCTTCCCTCTTGGCACCCCTTTCGGGGCGACCAAAACCAAGTGCAAAAATACAAAAAAAAACTTGCATGATAAAAAAAATATTTCCAATTCAAAAAATATTTGTACTTTTGCATCGAAAAATAAAAGTCAAACAAGTAATATAGTTTTGTCATGGAAAACACCCCTGTCAGAAAAAAACGCAAATACACACATGAGGAGAAGTCCTTGGTTATTCTCAAGTCGACCCTCAGCCGTTTGCCGATTTATTACTGCTACTTGCAGGAGAAAATCCGCGAAGGTGTAGATTTTATCTCCTCGACCGATATTGCGAAGAACCTCTCGCTCAATACGGTGCAGGTGCGCAAGGATTTGGCCAGCGTCAGCACCGTCCCTGGCCGTCCCAAGCGCGGTTTCAGGACGGAACGCCTGCTTGCAGACATGAAGACCTATTTGGGCTACGACAACCAAGACGAGGCAGTCCTCGTTGGTGTCGGCGGTTTGGGAAGCACTTTGATGCAGTATTCCGGCTTTGGCCACTATGGCCTCAGCATCGTGGCTGGTTTCGACACCCGGAGTTCGCTCCACAACAAGAGTGTCGGCGGCAGGACCATCTACCCGATGGACAAGTTCGAGGATCTCGTCCGGCGCCTCAACATCACAGTCGGTATCATCACCGTCCCTGCCCCTCAAGCTCAGAAGGTGGCCGACATGATGATGGCCTGCGGTATCCGCGCCATCTGGAATTTTGCCCCCACGCACATCAACATTCCGCGTGGTGTCCTTATCAAGAACGAGAATCTGGCCGCCTCGCTGGCTGTGCTGGTAAACGAACTGAATAAGAAGGTCAATGCCGAAAAAAAGGCTCAGTCCAAATCCAAGTCCGCCAAGTAAGCCAATCAGTTATTTCACAATGCTTTCAAACGACCTCACCCGTGAGGTCGTTTTCCATTGCATCGGTGATGTGCACCTGGACAAAGTCGCCGCTGCGGATGCCCTTGGCGGTCTGGCGGATGAGCACCTCGTCGTCCACCTCGGGGCTGTCGTATTCGGTGCGCCCGATGAGGTAGTCGCCCTCGCGGCGGTCGACAATACAGCACAAGGTGCGCCCTATGCGCGAGCGGTTGATTTCAAGCGATATTCCCTCTTGCAGAGCCATCAGCTCGGCCACGCGGCGTTGCTTTTCTTCCTCCGGCACGGGGTCGCCCAGGCGGTAGGCTGGGGTGCCCTCTTCGGGCGAGTAGGCGAAGCAGCCCATGCGGTCGAAGCGCGCCTGGCGCACGAAGTCCATCAGCTCGTTGAATTCTTTCTCCGTCTCGCCGGGATAGCCCGCGATGAGGGTGGTGCGGATGGCCACGTCGGGGATCAGCTGGCGGAATCGGTCGATTAGTCGCAGCGTGCCTTCGCGGTCGATGCCGCGCTGCATCGAGTTGAGGATGTGTGAGTTGATGTGCTGCAGCGGGATGTCGATATAGTTGCAGATGTTCTGGTGGCGGGCGATGGCCTCGATGGCGTCCTCGGGGAACGAGGTGGGGTAGGTGTAGTGCAGGCGTATCCACTGGGCGCCGCTCTCGGTGGCCAGCCGCTCCAGCAGCTCGCCAAGCCTGCGGCGGCGATAGAGGTCGAGGCCGTAATAGGTGGTGTCCTGGCTGATGACCAGCAACTCCTTCACGCCGTTCTGTACCAGCTGTTTGGCCTCGGCCACCAGGTCGTCGATGGGGCGTGAGCGGTGGGCGCCTCGGATGAGCGGGATGGCGCAGTAGGAGCAGCTGCGGTTGCACCCCTCGGCCACCTTCAGGTAAGCGTAGTGGCGTGGGGTGGAAAGTTCCCTCTTCCCAGGGAAATCCAGAGAATCGGAAGATTCCGAAATGGCTGCAATTATCTTCTCCCACTCGTGCACCCCGTACCAGCCGGCATACGATGAGGCGGCGCGCCTTGCGGCCGCGCACCTTTACTCCGATTTGTTGCAGGATGGTCTCTATCGACTGCTCCTTGGCGTCGCCGATGAAGCCGCAGGTGTTGATGATGACAGCGTCGCAGTCGTTGCGCTCGCGGTCGAAGTGCACCGTGTGCCCGGCGGCGGCCAGGTGTCCGGCCAGGTTCTCGCTGTCGACGGTATTCTTCGAGCAGCCCAGGGTGATGATGTTGATTTTCATTCGAACAGGCTGTCCACGAACTCCTCGGGGTTGAAGAGCTGGAGGTCGGTCATCTTCTCGCCGAGGCCGATGTATCGAACGGGGATGTTGAACTGGTCGCTGATGCCGATGATGACGCCGCCCTTGGCGGTTCCGTCCAGCTTGGTGAGAGCCAGGGCGTTGACGTCGGTGGCCTGGGTGAACTGGCGCGCCTGCTCGATGGCGTTCTGGCCGGTGGAGGCGTCGAGGACGAGCAGCACCTCGTGGGGCGCGTCGGGCACCAGTTTCTGCATCACCTTGCGTATCTTGGAGAGCTCGTTCATCAGACCCACCTTGTTGTGGAGGCGGCCTGCGGTGTCGATGATGACCACGTCGCTCTGCTTGGCCAGGGCGGACTGCAGTGTGTCGTAAGCCACCGAGGCCGGATCGGCGCCCATGCCCTGCTGTACGATGGGTACCTCCACGCGTTCGGCCCACAGCATGAGCTGCTCGACGGCGGCGGCGCGGAAGGTGTCGGCGGCGCCCAGCATCACGCTCTTGCCGGCCAGCTTGTACTGGTAGGCCAGCTTGGCGATGGTGGTGGTCTTGCCCACGCCGTTCACGCCGACGACGAGGATGACGTAGGGCTTCTTCGGCAACTCGGCGTCAAAGTCCTTCGGGAACCCGTCGGCGGACCTGCGCAGCAGCTGCGCCATCTCGGCGCGCAGGATGGAGTTGAGTTCCGAGGTGGAGATGTATTTGTCGCGGCGGATGCGCTCCTGCAGGCGCTCGATGATTTTCAGCGTGGTTTCCACGCCCACGTCGCTCGTGATGAGTGTCTCCTCGAGGTTGTCCAGCACCTCGTCGTCCACCGTGCTCTTGCCCACGATGCTCTTGGCCACCTTCTGGAAAAAGCTCTCCTTGGTCTTGGCCAGCCCCTGGTCCAGCGTCTGGCGCTCCTCTTCCTTGCTCTTGCGTAAAAAGTCGAAAAGTCCCATATTCCTATTGGTTTAATTGTTTCTGCATGGTGGGTTTGATGTCCTTGTCGAACATTTTGCTGTACTGCTCGAAGGGGTAGCGGTCGCAGTCGCCCGAGGCGAAGTACCACAGCACGACGATGAAGTCCTTGGCGGGGTAGAAGCCCGGGATGACCTGGATGACCGAGCCGTCGGCGCGGTAGAGGACGAAGGAGGGGAAGCCGCGGAGGCCGGCGGCGAACTCGTGGGTGCGGGTGCGGCCGCTGCCGGGGCGGTAGGTCTTGCCGGCCCACTGGACGGTCTGGCTGCTCTCGGCGTTGAACTTCGCCGGGTAGAAGTACTGGTTCAGGATTTTCGCCACGGTGGGGTCGCTGAAGGTCTCGCGGTCCATCTTCTTGCAGTAGCCGCACCAGTCGGTGTAGAAGTCGACGAAGTACATCTTCGATCCGATTTGTGCCTTCGATGCCTCGTCGATGGTGTGCCATTTCACCTGCGCCTGCGCCCCGGCGAGGAGCAGCATGGCGAGGGTGGCCAAAAGAGTCTTTTTCCAATTCATGTTGTATCGGGTTGTGTGTTGGTTCGTTGTGGGTCTATATGGGTTCATATCGCGTCAGAGTTTATGTATTCATTAAGAGAGTATCTAGGGAATACCTTGAGAACCCTGCCCCAAGGGCTGTCGTTTTCCGTTAATTTTCGTTAAATTCACCATTCATACTGCCAATCTTTCTCGTTGTCCTGCTCCGACTCCACATACACCTCCTCGCGCTCCTCGCGGTCGCGCAGCCGGAAAAGGCGCCCCAGCCAGTCGTCCTTCTTCGAGTGGGTCTGGGTGGTCTTGTGCTTGTCCTCCTCGATGATGCGGGCAATCTGCGCCACGTAGTGCGCCACATAGTTCTGGTTGGCCGTCGGGTCGTGGTGCAGCACGGCGCCGGTGTAGTAGTGGTAGAGTATGGAATCGTAGGCAATCCCCAGCCCCACCATGCGGATGGCGCCCTCCTGACTGAGGCCCACGCCGTGGCCGTAGCCGTGGCCGTGGATGACGACGTTGCCTGACGCACTGTCCGCCTCCACCGAGAAGAAGGTCGACTTCAGCTGGAAGTCCACCCGCACCCTCGTCAGCGGCACCCCCATCAGCCTCACCTTGCGCCGCTCCTGCGTGAAGTTCAGCAGGCTGTCGCGCACGGCAGGGTCATGGGTGTCCAGCTTGTGCTTCCGCGCAAAGTAGCCCAGCCACTTGTCGATGCTCACCGTCTTCGTCCAGTCGCTCTGCCGCATGCGGTAGGAAAAGGTGTCGACCACCGAGCGCAGGTAGGGCAGCGCCGTGCGCCACACGTCCTCCGAGTTGGCCGTCTGGCCGCCGGAGTTGGAGTGGAACGGTGTCTCTATCAGCCGGCCTCCCTCGTCCACCAGCGTCTCGCCGCTGCTCTGTATCGCCCCCATCATGATGTCCGGCCGTATGCAACGGTTCAGGTACGCCTGGCAATGCACGTGGTCGCAGAAGTTGTAGCCGTCGCCGTGGTGCTTGCTTATGTTGCGCAACGCCCAGGTACGGCTGATGATGGCCTGGATGCGGAATATGTCGGTCTGCTTGCCGTATATCTCGCTCTGCACCACGCCGGCGATATAGGTCTCGAACTCCACCTCGTTCAGCAGCAGCAGGTGCTCGTTCTTGTGCGGCCGTACCTCCAGGTCTCCCTCATAGGTGCGCTGCTTGCTCCCCTCGGGGTTGAGGCAGAGGATGCAGGCAGTGTCGGTGGCCTCCAGACGGATGCGACTGAAAGTGCCGTAGTCTGTCTCGTTCACGCTGACGTTCATGCGGTCGCCCTTGGCGCGAACCACCACCGACCGCCCCTCGCCCACCATGTCCTCCAGCAGCCTGTCGCCGTCCACGTACAGGTTGTACGCCCCCAGGTCGAACGAGATGCTGAGGGCATTAACGGTGTTGTTGGAGTACAGCCTCACCTTCACCTTGTCGGCCCGGGCGGCCGTGGTGAGGCACAATAGCAGCAGTATGGCGGTAATTCGTTTCATGCGTTGATGGTGTCTATGATGGCTTGGGCGGTGCGGCTGCTGGCGCCGGGGCCGCCAAGTTTGGTTTCCACGCGGCGGTAGCCCTCGAGCATGGTCTCGCGACAGCCGGGGTCGGTGAGCTGTTGGAATTCGTGTTCGAGCCGCTCGTCGTTGAAGTCGCCCTGCAACAGTTCGGTAACCACCTCGCTGTCGTCGATGAGGTCCACCAGGGCTATGTGGTTTATCCGCTTGCCCACCAATGCCTTGGCGATGGCAATGGAGACAGGGTTGGCACGGTAGCACACCACCTGCGGCACGTGGAAGAGGGCCGTCTCCAGAGTGGCGGTGCCGGAACAGACCACGGCGGCGTAGGCTTGCGAGAGCAGAGGGTAGGTCTGGTCGTAGAGCACTTCGATGTTCCCATTGGAAGGTATCAGCTTGTCGTAGAAAGTTTTTCCTACAAGCGTCATGCCGGCCACGGCAAAGCGGTACTCGGGGTGCCGCTGTGCCAGGCGCACCATGTAGGGCAGGCTGTTGCGTATTTCCTGTTTTCGGCTGCCAGGCAGCAGGGCTATCACGGGGCGGTCTGTGGGCAACGGGGTGGGGTGGGCGGCGGTCGGGATGGCATCCAGCAGGGGATGCCCCACGTAAGTGGCCTGGGGCATGCGGTTCTCGGCGTAGAACTGCTGTTCGAAGGGGAGGATGTAGCACAGCCGGTCGAGATACTGGCGCATGCCTTTCAGCCGTCCTTTCTTCCAGGCCCACAGTTGGGGAGAGACATAGTGTATGGCCTTTATGCCCTGTTCGTGAGCCCATTTCTCAATATTCAGGTTGAATCCCGGGTAGTCTATGCCGATGACTGCGTCGGGGTGCCATTGCTGTATGTCTTGTTTGCAGAGGCTGATGTTGCCCAGCACGGTGCGCAGGTGCATGACTACCTCGACAAAGCCCATGATGGCCAGGTCGCGGATGTGGCGCACCGGTGTGCCACCCAACTGTGCCATGGCATCGCCGCCCCAGAAGCGGAACTGGGCTTGCGGGTCGCATTCACGCAGGGCACACATAAGGTGGGCTCCCAGGAGGTCGCCTGACGCTTCGCCGGCTATGAGGTAGTATTTCATTGCATCTGTAAGGAATGGGTGCGGAATAGGAGTATGATGAAGGGGATGAAGGAGAGGAAGAGGGTGGTCATAAGGGTCTTGGTGGTGGTGGTGTGCTGCTGTTTGACGGAGAGTCGCAGCAGGAGTATGGGAGGTACGAAGCAGGCGGCATACCAACGGAGGTGTTCCGCAGGGGGCAATCCAAAGACAAGGAGGCCGAGTGTGAGCAGCAGTGCGGTGGCAAGGGTACTGCCAAGGCCGAGGATGAGGCCGGTGCCTATGGTGTCGCAGGAGAGGAGTCGTTTAAGCATGGCTGAAGGTGTTGGAAAGTTCTGCTATGGAGGGGTAGTGGGTGAAGTCGGGTTGAATGGGTACGATGGAGACGTAGCCGTTGGCCAGGGCCCATTCGTCGGAGGTGTCGGGCGGGTTGTCGCACTGAAATTTGCCGGTGAGCCACCAGTAGGGGCGACCTTGCGGGTCGAGGCGCTTTTCGAAACTGTCAAGCCATTGGGCGCGGGCCTCGTGGCACACACGGATGCCTTTGATTTGGTCTGCAGGTAGGCGGGGGATGTTGACGTTGAGTGAGATGTCGTGCGGAAGACCTTTTTCGAGGGCGGTGGCGATGATTTGGCGCACGGAAGGGACGGCACCCGAGAAGTCGGCCTCGGGGTTGTGGTTGAGGAGTGAGAATCCGATGGAGGGGAATCCGAGGGCGGTGGCCTCGATGACGGCTCCCATGGTGCCGCTGTAGAGGACGTTGATGGAGGAGTTGGAGCCGTGGTTGATGCCGGAAAGGACGAGGGTGGGGCGGCGGGGGCAGAAGTATTCGATGGCCAGTTTGACGCAGTCTACTGGGGTTCCGTCGCACGAGTGGACGGCGAGGCGGTCGGTTTTCCGTATCTCGTTGACTCGCAACGGGCGCGAGGAGGTGATGCTGTGGCTGGTACCCGAGAGGTTGCGCTCGGGAGCCATGACGACCACGTCGGCCACTTCCACCGCTATTTCGCAGAGGGTGTGCAGTCCTTTGGCGGCATGACCGTCGTCGTTGGTGATGAGTATGAGTGGCTTCATGGCTGGAGGATGATGTCTTTGCCGAGGAAATAGGAGGCGGGCTGGAGGATGTTGTCGAAGACGTAGTACTGTATGAGGACGGTGTCCTGGCGGTCAAGGATGGCGTAGAGGCGGTCGAGATCGAATGTTTCGTAGAGTGCGGTGTCGGGCATGTGGGCGCGGTCTTCGGGGTTGGTGTACTTGATGTAGGTGCGGAGCTCGCGGGTGGTGCCGGCGGTGTCGGTGATGAGGAGGATGGAGCGTGGGGTGCCGCTGACGCAGGTGTCGGCGAAGGAGTTGGGGACTATGGAGGCGAACTCGTCGAAGTTGAGCCACGAGAAGGAGGAGAGCAGCTGTGCCACGCGGGCGGTGTCGAAGCGGTCGACGCGTTGGCGGGGCTGGAGGAGTTCGAATGCGAATCCTTCGCCGTCGCGGAGGACGGCGAAGCTTTCCTGCGGGGTCTCGGGGAGTTGGAGTTCGATGCGCTGGATGGCGTGTACGTCAAGGTTGGCGATGGTGTGGCTGCGCCACTTGAGGGGGTCGGCGGGGAAGCGGGGTGTGAGGAATCCGCGGAAGCCGGGGAGGTGGATGATGTAGGGTTTGTCGTCGCCTTCGCGGAACATGAAGGAGGCCATCATATCCTGGGTTTCGCGGCCCACGTGGTAGGTTACGGTGAGGTGTTCGCGGGGGAAGAGTCTGATGCGTCCGCCAAAGAGGCTGATGCGGGGCGTGGTCTGGTAGACTTCGACCTTGATGGCGCGGGCGGCGAGGTCGGACACGGCGTTGGGGATGGCGTTCTTGTTCACCTGCTGCCGGATGCGCATGTCGTGGAGTGTTTCGAGGAGGAGGTCGACAAGGGGCTGGCTGGCGGGGTGTTGCCCGTCGACCGTCCAGGTGCTGTCGGGGGTGCGCTGGAGGGTTACGTGGTTGTTCTGCTTGTCGGCGAGGAACACTTTGGTGACGGTGGAGGTGTCTTCGATGTGGTAGTCCTGCTTGAAGGTGGCGTTGCGCGAGTGGGTGGCGGCGACGAAGGCGGCTGCAACGGCGACGGCTGCGGCGGCGATGAGGAGGATGCGGGTCTGTTTTTTCATTGCGGTGGGTCGGTGTTGGGTAGGGGTTCTCTAGGTACTCTCTAGGTACTCTCTTAATGAATACATAAACTCTGGCGCGATATGGTGCGCTGTGGGATTCTTATGGTTTGACCGGTGGGTTATTTTGTGTATATCTTCTTGCGTATGAGTACGATGGCTAATCCGGCGGCGGCGAGCAGCAGCAGGGGGAGTGCGAGGTTGAGCAGTTGGTAGGCGGTGCGGTGGTTGCGGACTTGGATGACGTCGAGTTTGCGGAGCTTGATGTTGCGGGCGCGGGAGGCGAGGAGTCCCTCGTCGCCGACGAGGTAGTTGACGGCGTTGAGGATGAGGTCGCGGTTGGCGTAGAGGGTCTGGGTGTAGTTGTCGTAGCCGAGGGGGTAGACGTTGCCTTCGTCGGAGCCCACGCGGTTGCGGATGATGTCGCCGTCGGCGATGACGATCATCTTGGTGGGTTTGCTCTGCTCGCGGTAGCCGATGGCTTCCTGCCCGGTGAGTTCGGGGCTGAGTCGGTTGCGCCAGGCGGAGCGGAACTCGCCTTCGAGCAGCACGGCCACGGGGAGGCTCTGGCGGTTGTAGAGCCGTTGGTCGGGTTCGGCCTGGGCGTCGGCCAGGTCGACCATGGCGGGGGCATTCTTCACGCGGGTGTATTCCGAGGTGGTGAGCAGTACGGTTTTGCGTATGTCGTTGTCGATGAGGTCGATGCTGGAGATGAAGTCGGTCTTGATGACATCGAGGTTGCGGACGATGGGGTGCTGCGAGAGAGGGACGAGTTCGGGGAAGTAGTACCAGGGTACGAAGCGGAACTGGGGTTTCTCGCCCACCATGCCCACCTGCATGGGGATGGGGCGGCAGCGGATGTCCATCAGCAGGTTGGGGTTGAGGCGGATGCCGTAGGTGAAGAGCATCTCGTCCAGCCCGGTGGGGTAGCGGGTGGCGATGAACTGGCCGCGGTTCTGCAGCGAGTCGATGTCGGCGTCGAGTGCGTCGAGGAGCCAGAGCACCTTGCCACCGTGCATGATGTATTGGTCGAGGATGAAGAGGTCCTGGTCGGTGAAGCGCTGGGTGGGCTTGGCGACGATGAGGAGGTCGAAGAGGTTGATGAAGCTGAAGGAGGAGTCGCTGGGGTTCTGGCGGTGGAGGGTGAGGGACTGTATCTGGCCGTCGATGCTGACGTAGTCGAGGCTGTAGAATTCCTGGAGCGAGCGCTGGATGTCGTACAGCACGGGGCCGGCCAGTTCGCCGTGTCCCTGCAGGAAGCCGACGGTGCGCTTCTCGCCGCGCGCCAGTGCGCGGATGGCGCTGGTGAGGGCGTATTCGAGGTTCTGCACCGAGTTGTTGAGCAGATCGTCCTGGCTGACGTACTTCTGGCTTTGCAGCAGTTGGATGGAGGTTTCGCGGCCGCGATAGATGACGTCGGCGGCCGGCAGCAGTATCTGCTGGGTGGTGCCGCCCTCGGTCTGCACCTGTATCTGGGTGGGCTGGATGCCCTTGGCGGCCAGTTTCTGGTAGAACATCTGCTGCTCCTCGCGGGTGTCGAAGCTGTTGGGGTTGACAAACTCGTAGCCGATGTTGCTGTTGTAGGCGCGGAACTGGTTGAGCATCTCCTTGGTCTCGTTTTGCAGGCGCTTGAAGTCGGCCGGAAACTCGCCTTCGAGGTAGACGCGGTAGAGTACCGGTTCGTCGATGCGTTTGAGGAGTTCTTTGGTGTGCCTCGACAGGGTGTAGCGACGCTCGGAGGTGAGGTCGAGGCGCAGGAAGAGGTAATTCCCGATGACGGCCGCCGAGGCGACGATGAGCAGGGCTGCGCCCATCTCCAGCCAGTGGGTGCGGCGTAGGTTCTTCCGGCCGCGCCAGCCGTCCCACAGGCGGCTCTGCAGCACCAGGCGCGTGGCCATCAGGAAGAGGGCCATGACGGAGAGGAAGTAGAGTACGTCGCGTGTGTCGACCACGCCGCGGCTGATGCTCTCGTAGTGGTGGGCTGCGCCCAGCTGCTTGACGAAGAGGTCGGCCTTGCCCAGGAAGCCCATGTTGTAGACCGACTCGAAGCCCAGGTAGGCCACGGCGCACAGCAGGGCCGCCAGGATGAAGGAGACAATCTGGTTCGAGGTGAGCGACGAGCAGAAGATGCCTATCGCCGTGAAGGCTCCGCCCAGCAGCAGCAGCCCGATGTAGGAGCCTACGACCGAGCCGGTGTCGATGTTGCCCACCGGGTCGCCCAGGGCGTAGACGCTGAAGTAGCTCACCAAGGTGGGCAGCAGCGACACCAGCACCAGCGTCCAGGCGGCCAGGAACTTGGCGAAGACCAGCGTCCAGTCGCCCAGCGGCCGCGTGAGCAGCATTTCGACGGTGCCGGTGCGGCGCTCCTCGGCCAGCGAGCGCATGGTGATGGCGGGGATGAGGAAGAGGTAGAGGAAGGGGCCGATGAGGAACAGGCCCTCCAGCGAGGCGTAGCCGTAGTCCAGGATGTTGAAGTCGCTGCGCAGCACCCACAGCATCAGTCCCGTGAGCACGAGGAAGACGGCGATGGTGAGGTAGCCGGTGAGCGACGAGAAGAAGCCTCGGAGTTCTTTCTTATAGAGTGTCCACATGGCGGGGCGTTATTCGATGATTAGGCGTCCTTTGCTCTTGCGGTGGCGGCCCTGGTAGAGGCCGTCGCCCAGTTCGCGCACCGTCTCGGACATCACTTGGGTGGCGGCGGTGAGGATGCGCCGGTCGATATTCTCCCAGATGTCGGTGGTTACGTGGTTGTGCTGCATTCCGTTGAGGGTGGTGAACACCAGCGAGGGGATGCCCATCTGGTCGAACCCGCGGGCATCCCCGCGCGGGTTGGTCTTCTCGCTGCGCACCGAGATGAGTCCGAAATGCTCGGCGTCGCGCTTCACCGCGATGTCGTACAGGGTGGGGTAGTGGTTGTCGCCCAGCACCAGCAGGCTGTCTCCGCAGCCCAGGTTCTGCGCATTGACGAAAGCCTCCACCTTGCGCAGTCTCGGATAGTTGCGCAGGAAGATGCGCGAGCCCATGAACTGCTGCTCGCTGCCGCTAAAGAACACGAAGAGCACGCTGCGGCGCGGGCGGAAGCGGGGCTGCGAGAGCAGGCGCGCCACCTCGAGCACCGAGGCCACGCCCGAGGCGTTGATGTCGGCCCCCGGGAACAGGCAGGTCTCACCTTGTTGGCCCACATGGTCCAGGCTTGCGCCCACCACAATGAGTTCCTTTCCCAGCTTGCGGTCGTAGCCTGGCAGCAGGCCGATGACGTTGGCCGTCAGGGCATGCTGCCGGTAGGCGGCGTTGATGTCAATTTCGACTTTGCGGCGCAGCGCGAAGGACTGCGGCTTGTGCTCCTTGTCGATATTGTCGATGGCCTCCTCGAGGCGCAAGTCCTCGGTCATCAGCAGCTCGCGCCCGCAGTCGAGGGTCAAGTGCAGGATGGGGAAGGTGCCCATGTGGGGCGGCTCGCCGCAGTAGACGCGCCCCTGCGGCTCGTAGGGCAGGCAGCTGGTGCTGGTGTTGATGGCCAGCATGCCGATGGCGCCGTGCCGCTCCGCCACCCGCGCCTTGTCGCGCAAGGTGAGCAGGTGCTCGGTGGCGGTGCTGGGCAGCCACGGGTGCTCGGGCAGGCCGGTCAGCACCACCACGATTTTGCCCTGTACGTCCACCTTGGCGTACTCGTTGTACACCTCGTTGTCGATGCCATAGCCCACGAAGACCATGTTGGCGTCGATGTAGCCGCGCCCGGTCATCCCGGCGCAGCAGTAGTCGTTGCCCAGTATGAAGGTGCGCTTGTCCTTGGTACCGGGGGTGTAGAGGTTGAACTTGCAGTTTTCCACCTCGTTGCACTCAAGGGTGAAGTGCTGCAAGTCCGACCCGATGCCGTAGTCCGCCAGGGTGCGGCGCACGTAGTCCACGGCGGCGTCGTAGCCGGCGCTGCCGGCCAGGCGGCCGTGGTAGGTCTCGGACGAGAGTTCGATGACGTGTTTCATGATGGAATCTTCGTTGGCGGCGGGCATGGCCATCGGGTCGCGGACGGCCTGTGCCGAAACGGGAGAGGACACGGCCAGCAGGGCTGCGGCGGCCAGTCCGAGCCTCATCATGCGGCGGCGAAGCGTGTTTTTCTTCATTTTTTATAATTGTAATATTATATATTATCCTATCTATCAACGTGTTGTGCCGCAATGCAGCAACACGGTGCAATCGCAAAGATACGCCTTTTTCCCGGATGAGCCAAACAAAAATGCACAAAATATTTTTCAGGTACGAAAAATGCGTGTACCTTTGTGTTGCAATTACACAAAAGAAATGGAAGAGATAAAGGGCTTATACACATACCGATACCCCCATCCGGCGGTGGCGTGCGACTGTGTGGTTTTTGGGCTCGGCGGTCGCGAGTTGCAGGTGTTGCTCATCGAGCGCGGACAGGAACCCTGCAAGGGGATGTGGGCATTTCCCGGCGGGTTTATGAACATCGACGAGTCGGCCGAGGAGTGTGTCCTGCGCGAGCTGCGGGAGGAGACCGGACTGGTGGTGTCTGAAGTGCGCCAGTTGGGATGTTTCTCGGCGGTGAACCGGGATCCTCGCGAACGGGTCATTTCGGTGGCCTTCTATACGGTGGTGCCGCAGGCGGAGGTGATTGGCGGCGACGATGCGGCGCAAGCCCGGTGGTGGCGCCTGGATGAGGTGCCACCGCTGGCCTTCGACCACGACGAGATGCTGCACCAGGCCGTGCTGCGACTGCGGCACGACCTGCGCTTCAATCCGGATGGGTTCGGGTTCCCGGAGGGAAGGGACTAGCGGCCCAGCTGCCGGAGTACCTTTTCGATGTCGGGGGTGAGTACGATTTCGGTGCGGCGGTTGATGGCCTTGTTGGCCGGGCTGTCGTTGGGCACCTTGGGGGCGTATTCGCCATGGCCGCAGGCTTCCACGCGGGCGGGGTTGATGCCGGGGCCGTGCTGCAGAAGCAGCTTGACGATGGCGGTGGCGCGCATCACCGAGAGATCCCAGTTGTCCTTGACGGCAGTGTTGCCCCGATAGGCGTCGTTGTCGGTATGGCCTTCGACCATGACGCTCAACGTGCTGTCTTTCTCCAGCACCTTGGCCAGCTCCTTGATGGCGCCCTGTCCCTCCTTGCTGACAGTCCAGCTGGCGGAGGGGAAAAGCAGTTTGTTCTCCATGGATACATAGACTTTCCCGTTCTTGGTCTCGACGTTGAGACCTTTGTCGGCAAAGCCCGTGAGGGCCTGGGCG
Source organism: uncultured Bacteroidota bacterium (assembly GCA_902782185.1). GTDB lineage: Bacteria > Bacteroidota > Bacteroidia > Bacteroidales > P3 > Colimorpha. The sequence goes on from CACZLT010000045.1 coordinate 20,243, forward strand.
ACGGCATTGCGCACAGCATCCAACTCGCGCTCCTTGGCCTCCAGCTGGGCACGGGTGGCAGCCTCTTCCTGCTCCAGTTGCTTCTGTTTGGCAATCAGTTCGCTGCGCTGAAGCTGGAAGGTCTCCTGCTGCTGTTGGAACTGGTTCTGCTGCATCTGGAGGAGGGTTTCCTTGTCGTTGAGTTCCTTGGTGCGGGCGGCGAGGAGGTTCTGGGCGCGGGTCAGGTCGCGGCTCTTGCCAGCCACCTCCTGCATATAATTCTCCATGGTGGTGTCGTAGTGGTGGCGCATCTGCTCGAGGCGGCGACCCAGGCTGTCGGCCACGGCATCGCTGCGGCTCTTGGCCAGGGCCAGGTCGCCATAGTCGCTTGTCAAGGCGGTGTTTTGTCGCGCCAAGGCGGCATTCTCCTCCTTTATCTCGTCCAATTCTTGCCTGGTAAGGTTGTATTGCTTGGCGGTGAGGTCGTATTTAGACTGTAGGTTCTCGAACTCGCGAAGCGAGACGCACGAGGCTGTCAGCACGGCTCCCAGGGCGGCAACGAAGAGGGTCTTTTTCATGATAATAATTGTTAAATTTCAGCATTCATAACGCAAACGGAATATTTTTCGTATCTTTGCACCCGATTTTTTTGGAAAAAAGTTGCAGTTATACAAGCGCATATATCGTTGGCGGCTACGCCACATGAGCGAGCAGAGCATGCTTCTTCTGCTGGCCGTCGTGGTGGGATTGTTGAGCGGTTTGGCGGCTGTGGTGCTGAAAAACGTGGTGCACTATGCCGGCAGACTGGTGTCGCACTTGGGCACCATCACCCCTATGGGCGGCAACGTGGCCATGCTGCTGTTTCCGCTGGTGGGTATTCTTCTCACAGTGTTGTTTGTCAGATACATAGTCCGTGGCGACATCGGCCACGGCCTCCCCTCGGTGCTGCTGGCTATCAGCCGTGGCAAGTCGCAACTGCCGGTCAAGAACACGTGGACGTCGCTGGTGGCCTCCACATTCACCGTGGCCTTTGGCGGAAGCGTGGGTCTTGAGGCGCCGATAGCCTCCACCGGGTCGGCCATCGGAAGCAACATCGGCCGCTGGTTCCGCTTGAGTCCCAAGAGTGTGCGACTGCTGCTGGGCTGCGGCGCCGCCGGTGCCATCGCCGGCATCTTCAAGGCACCCTTCGCCGGCATCCTCTTCGTGGTCGAGGTGTTCCTCTTCGACCTCACCGCCACCACCGCCCTGCCGCTGCTCATCTCGGCG
>CACZLT010000046.1 GCA_902782185.1 uncultured Bacteroidota bacterium
CTATATTGATATTCCATATTTTGAAACAAAAGACCCCAGGCATCCCGAAAGTGCAATCGGAATATATGTGAATTATTTAGAGGTTAATGATTTGATTGTAGTGCCTGTGTTTGGAAGAGAGGAAGATGCACAAGCAATTGAAATAATCAAAAAGGCATTTCCCAACAAGAAAATCGAAACAATCAATTACAACAATGTGGCAAAAGAAGGTGGCTTGTTGAATTGTACAACATGGGTCGTGAGAAATCCAAGATAAGGATATTACGGGCTATTATAACGGCGAGCGCACCTTGCTTTTGGCAGATGAGCATCTCGTTGTGGCGAGATGCTCATCTCATATATGACGAGTTGCTCAACTCGCGAGAACGAGATGAGCAACTGCCGAGAATGATACGAGCAGGAGAAATTTTTGAGGTGAAAATGGGGAAATGAGACTGCCGACACACCACCGAGGGGTCGCTGAGAGGTCATGAGGTGATGGCGCTGGAAAACAGCGGTTTGTGGGTTTTGTATGGCATGGTGCTTGTTCTGCTGGTTTCCAGTGGTTTCGTTATTATCACATAGAACGTTTTCGATAAGCCAAGCGGAGAGGGGAAATCACACAGTGTTTGCACTATCCCGAGGCGAGAAAACGTGGGATAAATCCGGAAGTTGCGGTGATGGAGTTTTTGTCGAGGCGTCTATCTACAGCAGATAGTCAAGATAATTGTCGGGTGTGATAACTACGGTCTCTTTGACATCGTAGGCTTCGAGGAAGCTCTTTGAGAAGAGGGTTTTCTTGGTGGGATTCCATTTCATCTCGAAGGCGGTCATGGCACCATCGGCCTCCTCGACGAAGTCTATCTCCTGCTGCAGCGAGGTGCGCCAGAAGTAGTTGTTGCAGTAGTGTCCGTTGTAGCGATTGCGCTTCATGCGCTCGGCGATGAAGAAATTCTCCCACAAGGCTCCCATATCGTTGCGCATCTGCACGGGAGCGAACTGCTGTATGATGGCGTTTCTAACACCGTTGTCGTAGAAGTAGATCTTCTTGGCGCGCTTCAGCTCGGTGCGCAGGTTGCGGCTGAGGCCGCCGAGACGGAAAATGACATAGCACTTCTCCAACATGTCGATATACTTGTCGATGGTCTTATTGTCGGTCTGCAGTGTGCGGGCCAACTCGTTGGTGGACACCTCGCTACCTACCTGGAAGGCAAGAGCCTGCAGCAGTCGGTCGAGCAGTTGGGGCTTGCGCACATCGCCCAGCGAAAGGATGTCTTTGTAGAGGTAACTCTGCGTGAGGTCGGTCAGGTATTGGCGCGCCGCTTCGGGATGTGTCACAATGTCTGGGTAGCTGCCGTAGATCAAGCGACTCTCAAGTGTGCGACGCTCCTCCAGTAATCCGTAGGTGTCGATAATTTCTCCACAGGAAACGGGGTACATCTGGTACTCGAACTTGCGTCCCGTGAGCGGCTCGTTAAGTCGGTTGCGAAGTTCAAATGCCGATGAACCAGTGGCTATCACCTGTGCCCCCTCGATATTGTCCACTACGAGTTTAAGCGTAAGCCCGATGTTGTCTACCTTCTGCGCCTCGTCAATCACAACCAGTTCGTGATTTCCTATGATTCCCTTCAGTTTGGCGACATTGGTATTGGTGAGCATAGCCTGTGTCTCTGGCTCGTCGCAATTGAGCGACAACACTCTTCGGTCGCTTCTTGTAACAAGTTCTCTCAACAGTGTTGTTTTTCCTACTTGACGCGGACCAACAAGGATGATTGCCTTTCCTTTAAATAATTGTTGCTCAATTATTAAATCCAGTTTTCTACGTATCATGGTATATCTTTTTACGGTGCAAATATATGAAAAATCTGGAATATAATCCAAATTGTATATATTTTTCTTGGAGTGTATTCTAGAAAATATAGTTTGGTGTTAATCGATAGCGGTATGGCAAAAGAGGTTGTCCCGAAAAGTGACATTTCCTGCCTCTTAATTACTTTGCCAGCCGCGGGAACGGCTGTATTTTTGCATTTCGGAAACGTGAGGGTGCAGATTGTTTAACAGCACAAGAAATTCAAAATCCACAAGATTCTCGGCTGCGGCAACTTCGTGCTGGCCGTCAGCGAAGGCCGCTTTGCCGACCAGCCCACCAGCTACTACGACCTCTTCCGCATCGAGAACGGCAAAATTGCCGAGCATTGGGACGTGATGGAGACCATCGCCCTCGAAAGCGACTGGAACCACCCAAACGGCAAGTTCAATTTCTAAACTTTCCCGGCGGCAACCACCCGACCCTCGAAGCCACCGGCGATGCCCCCGCCGAGGTCGCCGAGGGTTGTAAAAGCCCATTTGCAGCATTGCAGGGAAGTGTCCCGACAGACTTTTGCTGCGTTGCAGAAGGCCAATAGACAAGGGAAGCGAGACTACGCGGCCTCGCTTCTCCTGTCTATTGCCCTATTCGCTGTAGTTGTGGTCAATCACAATGTTGAGTTCCATGTCGGGCAGCAGGGGCTTCAGCTCGTCGGCAAGCCGTTGGCGTAAACCCTGTTCGTCGTGCATCGTGATGTCGGGTACGATGTCCACAGTTACAAGTCCTTCCTCTTCGAAATAGTAGAACCCGTGCACCTGTACAATCTCCTTGTGCTGCCCGAGGGTGTGTACGACGATGTTCTGCAGTTCGGCGCGTTTGTTCTCGCCCGTGGCGACGGCATAGATGCCCACGGTCATGATGATGCCGTGCTGCCGGTACATCAGTTCCGCTATGCGGCGCGTGAGGCCGTGGACGTGGTAGGCATCCATCGTGTCGTCGACACTGATGTGTAGCGACCCGATCATCACATCATGTCCGTAGTTGTGCAGGATGAGGTCGTACACCCCATGCACTCCGTCGAACCCCATCACCTCCCGTTTGATGTCGTGGACGAGCTTTTCCGAGACACGGGCGCCCAGCAGTTCGTTGATGGGCGACGCCAGCATCTCGACACCGGCCTTGATGATGGCCAGGGAGATGAGTGCGCCCAGGATGCCGTCGAGCGAGACATGCCACAGCAGCATGATGCCGGCGGACACGAGCGTCGCCAGCGTGATGATGGCGTCGAAGAGGGCGTCGGAACCCGAGGCTATCAGCGCATCGCTCTGCAGCCGTTCGCCCTGTTTCTTCACATGGTGGCCCAGCAGCAGTTTCACCACGATGGCCACGATAATGACCACGAGGGTTACAGGGGTGTAATCGGGTGTTGTCGGGTTGACAATTTTCTTCACCGACTCGACGAGCGAGGTGATGCCCGCCATGAGGACAATGAGGGCGATGATGATGGCGCAGAAGTATTCGATGCGTCCATAGCCGAAAGGGTGCTTGCGGTCGGCGGGACGCGCCGAGAGTTTGGTGCCGATAATGGTAATCACGCTCGACAGCGCATCGCTCAGGTTGTTCACAGCGTCCATCACGATGGCCACCGAACCTGCCAGCAGTCCCACCGCAGCCTTGAACGCCGACAACAGCACGTTGGCCACGATGCCGACCACACTGGTGCGGATAATCTTTCGCGAGCGTTCCAAAGATTTACTCATACTCGTACAACGTTTTTTTTTCAACGGGATGCTTTTAGTCGCCGAATTCGATGCCCACGCCCTTGGCGGTGTGGACCAGGCGGCTGTCGGGGCAGACGAGGTTCTGCTCGCGGACGGCCTCCTCGAGGGGTATGCCGACGACGTCGGGGTGGTGGTAGGCCACCATATGGCCGAAGCGGCCCTCCATGACGAACTCCATGGCGCGCACACCGAACTCGGTGGCCAGCACACGGTCGAAGGCTATCGGGGTGCCGCCGCGCTGCAGGTGGCCGAGGATGGTGTAGCGGATGTCGTGCTCCACGCCGGCGGCCTTGAGGTCGGCGGCCAGTTGCTCGCCCACGCCGCCCAGCTTGATGTGCTGGTAGCCCACCTCGCCGCTGACGGTGCCGGTTACCGCGCCGCCCTTGGGCATCGCGCCCTCGGCCACCACGATGATGCAGTAGCCGCGACGCTTGTTGTAGCGCTGGCTGATTTTCTCCTTGATTTTCCCGATGTCGTAGGGTATCTCGGGGATGAGGCATACGTCGGCGCCGCCGGCGATGGCGCTGTGGAGCGCTATCCAGCCCGCGTCGCGGCCCATCACCTCGAGGATGAACACGCGGTTGTGCGAGGCGGCGGTGGTAACCAGTTTGTCGATGGCGTCGGTGCAGATCTGCACGGCGGTCTGGAAACCGAAGGTGTAGTCGGTGAGCGAGAGGTCGTTGTCGATGGTCTTGGGGACGCCCACGATGTTGAGCCCTTTCTTCGAGAGGCCGAGGCTGATGCGCTGGCTGCCGTCGCCGCCGATGTTGATGACGGCGTCCACGCCCATGTACTGCAGTTTGCGCAGCATCTCGTCGCTGCGGTCGACGGTGGTCCAGGAGCCGTCGTTGTTCTTGACGGGCCAGGCGAAGGGGCCGCCCTTGTTGGTGGTGCCCAGGATGGTGCCGCCCTGGATTTGGAGTCCCTCGACGGTCTTCTCGTCGAGCATTACTATCTCGGTGGGTTCGCGCAGCACACCGTTGAACGACTCCACGCAGCCGATGACCTCCCAGTCCCCGGCCTGCGCGGCGCGCTTCACCACGCCGCGGATCACCGCGTTCAGCCCGGGGCAGTCGCCGCCGCCGGTCAAAACCATTACTCTTTTCAGTGCCATAGATTATATGTTATTTGTTTATTATCATATATTTGCAGCGCAAGTCTGCGATTGTTGGAGACTACAAATGTAGCACTTTTTTTTCATTTTTCGTGAAAAAGTTTTGGCGAATGAAAAAAAAGTTGTAATTTTGCATCCGATTTGATACCCGCACAGGTCGATTGTTGATGCTCTTTCGGCGGTGGAAATCAGATTATTAACAAGAATAGAAAAGTATATAAGATATGGCAAAGAAATCCAAAGACGCACGTGTACAGGTCATCCTGGAGTGCACCGAGCAGAAAACCAGCGGCGTGGCCGGCATGAGCCGCTACGTTACCACCAAGAACAAGAAGAACACCCCTGAGCGCCTCGAGCTCAAGAAGTACAACCCCTTCTTGAAGAAAATGACCGTCCACAAAGAAATCAAGTAACATAGGAGATATCAGATTATGGCAAAGAAAGTTGTTGCTACCCTCAAAACCTCCACCGGCAAAAGTTTCGCCAAGGTGATTCGCATGGTCCGTTCCGAGAAGACCGGCGCCTACTGCTTCAAAGAGGAAATCGTCCCCTCCGACGAGGTGCAGGAATACCTCAAGAAGAAATAATTCAGACTTTTTTTTCATACGCTTTTGTTTTTACCCCCTGAGCAGTTTCTGCCCGGGGGTTTTTTTGTTGGGGCATTTTGCAAAAAAGATGGCCAGTTTGAAAAAAAGTTGTACTTTTGCATTTTGAAAACCACATTAACAACACACAAAAACACACAGAAAAATGAAAAAAATCTTTGCAATCGCAGCCGTCGCTGCCGCCATGCTCTTCGCTGGCAAAGCCAACGCACAGCTCAATGCCCATGTCGCTTATGCCCCGCAGACCTACAAAACCACCGTGGGCAGCAATGAAACCTCCAAGGATTACACCGGTTTCATCGGAGGTCTCAGCTACAACATCAACCTATCCGGCAAACTCGGCGTCAGCCCCGGCTTCTACTTCCAATACAACACCAGCACCGACTCCGACGGCCTTGACCTCGGCATCGTCCGTGTCAGCGGCAAGTCCACCAGCACCCAGATGCTCTTCGCCATCCCCGTCCTCTTCAACTACGGCTTCGTCGTCAAGCGCGACATCAAAATCGCACCCTTCATCGGCCCCACCTTCTCCTACGCCTTCAGCGGAAAAACCAAGGGCGAAGGCTCGGCCAATTTCCTCGGCATCCCCGTCGGCGGCGAAAGCGAGTACGACTGGTACGGCAGCAATGCCATGTACAAACCCTTCAGCATCGCCCTCACCTTCGGACTCTGTGCCGACCTCCGCGACTTCCGCCTCTTCGGCGGATACAACCTCGGCCTCCTCAACATCGACGCCCGCGACAACTACACCACCAAAGGCACCAACTGGTTTGTTGGCCTCGGGTATAATCTATAATCATCTGTAGTACAAATGTTTGAGTTTGCGGGCGGCCCAGAAGGGCCGCCCGCAAACGTCTCAAGTGTTCCATACCGCACCATATTGCACCAGAGTTTATGTATTCATTAAGAGAGTATCTACCGTTCCCCTAGGGAACACTTGGAAAACTTTCACCGCCGTTTCAGAAAAAAGTTGTATATTTGTACCCTGTTACCACTCCTATGCACACGCGTAACGCATTGATTGTTAATGAAATATTATATATAAATATGGCATATAACGAGTATAAGCAGCTTAATTTGACCCAAATCGGCACCGACATCCGCCGCTACTGGGAGGAGAACGAGACATTCGAGAAGGGCCAGCGCCTGGCCGAAGGGCACCCCGCCTATGTCTTCTACGACGGCCCCCCCTCGGCCAACGGCAAGCCCGGCATCCACCACGTCATGGCCCGCACCATCAAGGACGTCTTCTGCCGCTACAAGGCGCAGAAAGGCTACTTCGTGGACCGCAAGGCCGGGTGGGACACCCACGGCCTCCCCGTCGAACTCGGCGTCGAAAAGAACCTCGGCATCACCAAGGAAGACATCGGCACCAAGATATCCGTCGACGAGTACAACCAGGCCTGTCGCACCGAGGTGCTCAAGTACAAGGACCTCTGGGACGAGCTGACCTTACAGATGGGCTACTGGGTCGACCTCAAGAACCCCTATATCACCTTCGACAACGACTACATCGAGACCCTTTGGTACCTGCTCAAGAAGCTCTACGACAAGGGCCTCCTCTACAAGGGTTACACCATCCAGCCCTACAGCCCTGCCGCCGGCACCGGCCTCTCCAGCCACGAACTGAACATGCCCGGCTGCTACCGCGACGTGAAGGACACCACCTGCGTGGCCATGTTCCGCATCACGTCCGACGTGTCCGACTGGTCCGACAAGTCCCCTCTCCCAGTCTACGCCCTCGCCTGGACCACCACGCCGTGGACGCTGCCCTCGAACACCGCCCTCTGCGTGGGCCCGAATATTGACTATGTGCTGCTGGAGACCACCCACCCCATCAAGGAGACCCCCTGCCGCATCATCATGGCCAAGGCTCTAGTGGGTTCGATGTTCCCCGAGGGGAAGTCGCCTGAATACAGGATTGTGGCCGAGTGCAAGGGTACCGTGCTGGAGGGGCTGCGCTACGAGCAGCTTATCCCCTGGGTGAAGCCCACGGGCGACGACGCCTTCCGCATCATCCTGGGCGACTACGTTACCACCGAGGACGGTACCGGCATCGTGCACATCGCCCCCACCTTCGGCGCCGACGACGCCCGTGTGGCCAAGAAGGCCGGCATCGGCGAGCTGCTGCTCTTCGACCGCGACGGCAAGCGCATGCCCATGGTCGACAAGCAGGGTCGCTTCGCCCCCATCGATGACCTCGACCCCGAGTGGGTGAAGGCCAACGTCAACACCGACCTCTACGGCCAGTATGCTGGCAAGTTCGTCAAGAACGCCTACGACCCCACCAAGACAGAGAAAGACATGAGCCTCGACGTGGAGCTAGTCATCATGCTCAAGGGCGAGGGCAAACTCCTCAAGAGCGAGAAGCACACCCACAGCTACCCCCACTGCTGGCGCACCGACAAGCCCGTGCTCTACTATCCGCTCGACTCCTGGTTCATCCGCACCACCGCCCTCAAGGAGCGCATGATTGAGTTGAATAAAACCATCAACTGGAAGCCCGAAGCCACCGGCAGCGGCCGCTTCGGCAACTGGCTGGAGAACATCGTCGACTGGAACCTCAGCCGCAGCCGCTACTGGGGTACCCCGCTGCCCATCTGGCGTACCGAGGACGGCCGCGAGGAGAAGTGCATCGGCAGCGTCGAGGAGCTCCGCAAGGAGATTGACAAGGCCATCGCCGCCGGTCTCATGCAGGAGAACCCCTACGCAGGCGACTACACGAGCTTCGACCTCCACCGCCCCTATATCGACAACGTGGTCCTCGTCTCCGACAGCGGCAAGCCCATGCGCCGCGAGACCGACCTCATCGACGTGTGGTTCGACAGCGGCGCCATGCCCTATGCCCAAATCCACTACATGGGCGGCGAGCTGAAGCCCACCGAGTTCCCGGCCGACTTCATCGCCGAGGGTGTCGACCAGACCCGCGGCTGGTTCTACACCCTCCATGCCATCGCCACCATGTGCTTCGACAGCGTGGCCTTCCGCAACGTTGTCTCCAACGGCCTGGTGCTCGACAAGGCCGGCAACAAGATGTCCAAACGTCTGGGTAACGCCATCGACCCCTTCGAGACCCTCGCCAAGTACGGCCCTGACGCCACGCGCTGGTACATGATTACCAACAGCCAGCCGTGGGACAACCTCAAGTTCGACGTTGAGGGCGTGGACGAAGTGCGCCGCAAGCTGTTTGGCACCCTCTACAACACCTATTCCTTCTTTGCCCTCTATGCCAACCTCGACGGCTTCGACTACAGCCAGGCCGACCTGCCCATCGCCGAGCGCCCCGAGATTGACCGCTGGATACTCTCCGAACTCAATACCTTGGTGAAGACCGTGGGCGATGCCTACGAGGACTATGAGCCCACCCGCGCCGGCCGCGCCATCGGCACCTTCGTCGATGCCTACCTCTCCAACTGGTACGTCCGCCTCTGCCGCCGCCGCTTCTGGAAGGGCGAGATGACCGCCGACAAGGTCTCGGCCTACCAGACCCTCTACACCTGCCTCGAGACCCTCAGCCGCCTCATGGCCCCCATCGCACCCTTCTTCTCCGAGCGCATGTTCCTTGACCTCAATGCCGTAACCCGTCGGTTCGAGGCCGAGAGCGTTCACCATACCGCCTTCCCCGAAGTGCATGAGGAGATGATTGACAAGGCACTCGAGGAGCGTATGCAGCTGGCCCAGAAAGTCTGCTCGATGGTGCTTGGCCTCCGCAAGAAGAGCAACCTCCGTGTACGTCAGCCGCTGCAGAAGATCGTCATCCCCGTGCGCGACGAGGCCATGAAGGCACAGATCGAGCGTGTGCAGCACCTCATCTGCTCCGAACTCAACGTCAAGGAGGTGGAGTTCCTCGCCGCCGACAACAACCTGCTTGTCAAGAAGATAAAGCCCAATTTCAAGACCCTAGGCCCGCGCTACGGCAAGGTGATGAAGTCCCTCGGCAATGCCATCCTAGCCTTCACGCAGGAGCAAATCAACGCCCTCGAGGCCGCCGGCACCTGCACCGTCGAGGTGGAGGGGCAGCCCTGCGAGGTGCTGCTCTCCGACGTGGAGATTGCCACGCAGGACATCCCCGGCTGGGTCGTCGCCAACGACGGCAGCCTCACCGTAGCCCTCGACATCACCCTCACGCCAGAGCTGCTCAACGAAGGCATCGCCCGCGAGCTGGTCAACCGCATCCAGAACATCCGCAAGGAGGGCTTCGAGGTAACCGACCGCATCGTGGTCGAGCTCCAAAGCGGCGAATGGGATGCCGCTGTGGAAGCCCACCGCGACTACATCTGCACCGAGACCCTCTGCACCTCGCTGACCCTCGTCCCCACGGTGGCCGACGGCACCCCCATCGAACTCCTCGAAGACCAAAATACTGTCATTCAAATTATAAAAGCTTGATTGTATGAAGTGGCGATGGGATCAAGGAAGGCTGCTTTATTTCAGGTATGAAAATATTTGTGCCATTGCAAAGGTATTGAATAGTCTGGATGGTATTTCGCTTGCGACGAAAGACGACTTGCTTCGATACCCCTTGGAGGTGGGTACAGGGCTTCCTTTTGCTCCTTCGCATTATAAGGTTTGGCGGAATTACGCTCGGGTTTTTCAATGTGCAATGTTGGCAACTAATATTGACAACAAATTAATTGTAAGTGAACTGTGCCAAAACCTTGCAAGTAAAGACCCTCTTTCTGCTGATGAATATTTGAACTTTGTATTTTCGCATTTCCAGTATCCCTATCCTGCTTTTGAGGATTATAATTCAGAACAACACAGAGTATTTCCTTTTATAGCAATAATCAAATTTTTGATATCTAGAAAAGGTGTATCGGTATCTTTAGACGATGTTTTTGAATACGTTATCGGGAATGAATGTACGGGACAAGAGAATATTAATTATTATCGCAGTCTGCAAAAGACATCAAGGATACCCCTAGGGGATGAAAAGAGACAAGTCAGGGAAATGCTTGTTTTCATGAGTCAGGCATCATATATTCGATGGTTTGATAGCCAGTTGTATATTGATACTGACGAGTATGACTCTGTTCTATCTGTATTGACCCCATGCTTGTCTGTGAATAGAGATGAAAACGGCCCAATGGAATTTCTTCAGTTGGCGTCATTTTCAAGATATTCAAAGATGCCCATTTTGGACGTTGAACTTAAGGACCGAGGTATTTCCGAGTTTAGCGTCAAAGAGGGTCGCAAGAATTTCTCTTCTCATCAGAAAATAGAAAGAAGTCCATTGTTACGGGATCGATATTTCAAGTTCCATCCAAATATGGAATGTGATGCATGCGGTATTGCTCCAGTTCATAAATATCCTTGGTTAGTGAGCAATAATATTCTGGAATTGCATCATATTTTACCACTATCTGCGACGCTTATTATTAACGGGACAACTACAACTATGGATGATTTGAAGCCATTGTGTCCCAATTGCCATCGGAGTGTGCATGTGTTTTATAAAATCAAGTTGAACGAGTGGGATATGCCAGATTTTTCTTCAAGAAGCATGGCCATGGATGTCTATGAAATGGCAAAAAAAGAGATTGTAAGATGAAAAAGTTGACATATTCTCAGCAGGTTGTTTTAATTGAGGAATCACTCAAGGCAGGAATTCCATTGGAAGAACTGTTGGAGAAGGATGGTCTTTCGTATGATTCGTTGGTTTACTCGGATAATGCAGTTGCCGATAATTATTCATTTCCGCAATTTGTTTCTATAGAAAAGAGACAGAAAAAGCAAAATGGCGTACCTTGCGTTAGCTTTTTCTCTGGTGCGGGAGGTCTTGACATTGGATTTAGATATGCAGGCTACGATAATATCATAGATGTGGAGGTTAATGAGCTGTTTTGTAATACTTTGCGAGAAAATGGTGCCAAAAAGGTGATAGGTCCACCTTATTTTAAAGGGGATATTCAAGATTATGAGGCTATTATTTCGCAGTTGGAAGAATCTGGCATTCGTCGGGGCTTTGCGGGAGTATTTCATGGTGGTCCACCATGCCAATCTTTTAGTATTGCAGCTAATCAACGTTTTTCAAAAGATGGAGAGAAATTCAAGCGTACAGGTTTCCATCATGAGAAATATGGTAATCTGTTGTTCTGTTATATAAAAATTATTGTACATTTTCTGCCTGAAGTTTTTTTAATAGAGAACGTTGACGGGCTTTTAACAATAGATGGAGGAGAACAAGTAAAAAATGCATGTACAATATTGCAGTCTGCGGGATATAATGTGACAGCTCCCGTAATAGTAAATGCTGCAGACTATGGTGTACCGCAGAAAAGGTTTAGAACTATTATTACGGGTAGTCGTATAGGCTTTGTGAATATGCCAATCCCTATTGCTCATTACATACCAGCAGGTAGTGTTTTATGTCAACCGATAGTAGACGATGATAGCCATGTTGTTAGGAATCACAAAGCAGAATCAATAAAAAGATATATGGTTTTGGCTTTTGGCCAACGAGACAAATTGGGTAGAGTGGATCGAATAAATCCTACTTTGCCTTCAAAAACAATTATTGCAGGAGGTTCTAGCGGAGGTGGGAGGTCACATTTGCACCCATTTGTGCCAAGAACGATGACGGTACGTGAATGTGCAAAATTACAATCGTTCCCTGATAACTATGTTTTTACTGGTTCTATGGCCCGTCGATTTACTCAAGTTGGGAATGCGGTTCCCCCTATTTTGGGGTATGAAATGGCGAGTGCAATATATAGTTCAATTTATTCATAATAGTTTTTTACCTCGGAAGGAAATAGATGGAAAACATCATAGAAAAAATCAAGCAGTTGGCTCATGCGCAGCGCGAGGAGGTCATTGAGTGGCGGCGGTGGATGCACCGGCACCCGGACCTCTCGCAGGAGGAGTACGGCACCATGGCGTTCGTGGCCGAACGGCTGCGCGAGATGGGGCTGGAGCCGAAGACCGGCATCGGCAAAACGGGCGTGATGGCCATGCTGAACGGAGAGTTGGAAGAGGAGAGTGGAAAGAGCTATTGCGTGGCCTTGCGTTCCGACTACGACGCGCTGCCCATCACCGAATGCACCGGCTTGCCCTTCGCCAGCGAGAAGCCTGGCGTGATGCATGCCTGTGGGCACGATATGCACACCTGCTCGCTCCTCGGCGCGGCCAAGATACTGGTACAGTTGAGGGAACACCTGCGCGGAAGCATCATGTTCATCTTCGAGCCCTCGGAGGAGAAATACCCCGGCGGCGCCCGCATGATGATGGAGGACGGCCTCTTTGCCGACGTGATGCCCAACGAGATATACTCATTCCACTGCCTGCCGGAGATGGACTTCGGCCGCGTGGGCATGAAGAAAGGCAAGTACATGGCCTCGACCGACGAGCTATACTGGACCGTCAAGGGCAGAGGTGGCCACGGCGCCACGCCGCACCTCAACGTGGACCCCATCGTCGTCGCCTCGCACATCGTCGTCGCCCTGCAGCAAGTGGTGTCGCGCAACGCCGCCCCAATGTCGCCCACAGTGCTGACTATCGGCAAAATAGAAGACGTGGGCGGCCGCACCAACATCACGCCCGAGGTGGTCAAGATGGAGGGCATCATACGCTCGTTCGACCCCGAGTGGCGGCTGCGCACGCACGAATTGATTCGCAAAATCAGCACCGGCGTGGCCGAGGCCATGGGCGCCGAGTGCGACCTCTTCGTCGACGAGGGCTACCCGCCCGTCATCAACGACGACGACTGCACTGAGTGGCTCGACCTGCGCATGACGGCGGAGGATTTCGCCTTCTACCAACAGAAGATTCCAGGTTGCTACTTCCGCATCGGCATCCACGAACCCGGCACCCCTTTCAGCAACCTGCACCGCCCCAACCTTGTGGTCGACGAGCGCAGCCTCGAACTGGCCAGCGGTCTCATCGCCTACAACGCAATTAAAGCATTGGAAAACAGAATAAAACAAAACCAGACATAGCGCCGTGGTGCGCTATGGATTCATTGACGGCTGTCAAGTGTGTCATATCGCACCAGAGTTTATGTATTCATTAAGAGAGTATCTAGAGAGTACCTAGAGAACCTTGACGCCCCCCAGGTCGTTTAACAGAAAATTAACATAAAAACACAGTAAAATATGAGCCTTATCAAAAGCATTTCCGGTATACGCGGCACCATCGGTGGCCGTCCGGGCGAGGGCTTGAGTCCCCTCGACGTAGTGAAATTCACCTCGGCCTTCGCCACCTTCCTCAAGAATGCCCATCCCGGACGCCGCCTCAAGCTGGCCGTCGGTCGCGACGCCCGCCTTTCGGGTGCTATGGTGGACCGTCTCGTCGTGGCCACCCTCCAGGGCATGGGCGTCGATGTCCTCGAAACGGGTCTCTCCACCACCCCCACCACCGAGATGACGGTGATTGACCACCGCTGCGACGGCGGCATCATCATCACCGCCAGCCACAACCCCAAGCACTGGAACGCCCTCAAGCTGCTCAATGCCAAGGGTGAGTTCATCTCCGACGCCGAGGGCAAGGAGGTGCTACGCCTGGCCGAGAGCGACGAGGTGCGCTTCGCCGAGGTCGACGACCTAGGGCAGGTCGAGGTGCTGGAGGACGAGATTGACCGCCACATCGACCGCGTCCTAGCCCTCAAGTTGGTCGACGTGGAGGCCATCCGCAAGGCTGGCTTTAAGTTGGCCGTCGACGCCGTCAATTCCACCGGCGGCCTCGCCATCCCGCGCCTGCTGCGCCGCCTGGGTGTCCAGGATGTGGTCGAGCTCAACTGCGCCCCCACTGGTCATTTTGCCCACAACCCCGAGCCTATCCCGCAGAACCTCACCGACATATCGCGCGTAGTGCGTGAGAACCACTGCCACCTCGGCATCGTTGTTGACCCCGATGTGGACCGCTTGGCTCTTGTCTGTGAGGACGGCGAGATGTTCGGCGAGGAGTACACCCTCGTCGCCGTGGCCGACTACGTGCTGCAGCACACCCCTGGAAACACCGTCTCCAACCTCTCTTCCAGCCGTGCCCTGCGCGACATCACCAGCCGCTACCCGGGCTGCTCCTATGCCGCCTCGGCTGTGGGTGAGGTGAATGTTACCACCCTCATGAAGGAAACCCATGCCGTTATCGGTGGTGAGGGCAACGGCGGCGTCATCTATCCCGAGCTCCACTACGGTCGCGACGCCCTGGTCGGCGTGGCACTCTTCCTCACCCTCCTGGCCAAACGCGGCATGAAGGTCAGCGAACTCCGCCGCACCTACCCCGAATACATTATCTCCAAGAACCGCAAGGACCTCACGCCCGACATGGATGTCGACGCCCTGCTGGCCAAGGTGGCCGCCCTCTACCGGGCCGATGCCGCCTGCCAGGTCTCCACCATTGATGGTGTCAAGATAGACTTCCCCGACGGATGGGTGCACCTCCGCAAGAGCAACACCGAGCCGATTGTCCGCATCTACAGCGAAGCCGCCACCGTGGCGCGTGCCAACGAGCTGGCGCAGCAGGTAATGCAGCAAATCTAGCACACCGAACCCCTAATACGCAACGGATATGAAAGCCAACATCCTCTGGGCCGATGATGAAATAGACCTCCTGAAGCCCCACATACTCTTTCTCGAAGACAAGGGCTATAATGTAACCGCGGTCTGCTCGGGTACGGATGCCCTTGAAGAGTTGCAGGGCAAGGCTGTCGACCTTGTCTTGTTGGACGAGCAGATGCCCGGCCCCAGTGGTCTGGATACCCTTCGTGAGATCAAGCGCCGTTGGCCGGCCATCCCTGTGGTAATGGTAACCAAAAGCGAGGAGGAATACGTGATGGAGGATGCATTGGGCGGAAAGATTAGCGATTACCTGGTCAAGCCGGTAAGCCCCAGTCAGCTTTTGCTGACTGTAAAACGTTTGACAGAAGGCCACCAGTTGAGGCAGGAACACTCGCTGGTAGACTACCAGCGCCAGTTCCGCGAGTTGTCGCTGCAGCTAGACGGCGGTCTCGATGCCGACGGATGGTGCGACATGCAGCGTCGCCTTGTGCGTTGGGACTTGGAATTGTCCAACCTCGACGACCGCAATGTACACGACATCTTGATGACCCAACGAAAAGACGCCAACCGCCTCTTCTGCAAATATTTCGAAATCCATTATCCCCAGTGGCTTCAGGGTTTGGAGGAAAAACCCTTGATGAGCCACACCCTTCTGCGCGAACGTCTCTTCCCTTTGCTCGAAGGCGACCAATCGGTGTTCCTTATAGTAATAGACAATTTCCGCTACGACCAGTGGAAAACAGTTCAGCCGATTCTGTCGCAATATATGCGGGTTGAACGCGACGAACCCTACTATGCCCTCATCCCCACCACCACCCAGTTTGCACGCAATGCCATGTTTGCGGGCCTTCTGCCTGGCGAAATCGAACGCAAATACCCCCAATATTGGGTCAACGAAGATGAGGATGGACACAAAAATCAGTTCGAAAGCGAGTTGTTGTCGGAGAATTTAAAGAGACATGGCCTGAATCTGAAGCACTCCTACCATAAAGTGTTGAACGCCCAGTATGGCATGAAACTGATTGACAGGATTCCAGAGTTGCTTCGAAATAAACTCAACGTGGTGGTGTACAACTTTATAGATATGCTCTCTCATGCCAGAACCGATAGCCATATTGTACGGGAACTGGCATCCGACGAGCGTGCCTATCGCTCTCTCACGCTCTCCTGGATGGAACACTCCCCGCTGCTGTCTCTTATTAAAGCTCTTGCTGATCGCAAGGCAGTTGTCCTCCTTACAACCGACCACGGAAGTGTACGTATCGACAGACCTGTGCGTGTCAAGGGCGATCGGGACATCAGTGTTAATCTGCGCTACAAGCAAGGGCGCCTCCTTGACTACAATCCGCGCGATGTTTTTGAAGTTAAGAAACCAGAATCCATCTTCCTTCCTCGACGTCATGTAACTGGCAACTACATCTTCTGTCGCGAGAACGACTTCTTCGCCTACCCCAACAACTACAACCAATATGTGCAATATTACACGGACACGTTCCAGCATGGAGGCATCTCAATGGAAGAGGTGTTGGTGCCAGTGGCGGTGTTGTGCACGAAGTGATAATGATATGGACATTGAGATAAAAGGAGCTCGTTCCAACAACCTGAAAAACATTGATGTTAGTTTGCCTCAAGGGAAATTGACGGTGGTAACGGGATTGAGTGGAAGCGGAAAGTCGAGTTTGGTGTTCGATACGCTGTTTGCCGAAGGGCAGCGGCGCTATGTGGAAAGTTTGAGTTCGTATGCGCGCCAATTCCTTGGACGTATGGTGAAGCCCGAAGTGGACTACATTCATGGGTTGGCTCCTGCTGTGGCCATCGGTCAGCGTTCGGGTACGGGTAATCCTCGTTCAACGGTGGGTACACAGACCGAGATATACGAATATATGAAATTGCTGTTTGCCAGAGTGGGTAGGACGTATTCGCCGGTGAGTGGAATGGAAGTGAAGAGGCATTCTGTGAGTGATGTGGTGGATTACATCTCTGCGTTGCAGGATGGGGAACGAGTGATGGTAATGGCTCCGTTGGAAGCCGGCAATCATCGTCCGATGCATCAGCAACTGGAAATGTTGAGGCAGGAAGGGTATCAGCGAGTGGTGGTAAAAGGATCGGTGGTGAGGATAGAGGATTTGCTGGCAGGTGCTGAAGAGGAGGCGGGTGTGAGCCTCTTGGTGGATCGTATAGAGTTGCACCATGCCGATGATACGCAGATGGCACGGTTGGGAGAGAGCGTACAGGTTGCATTCTTTGAAGGCCGCGGCACCTGTGTAGTACATCCTTTAGGTGGCAATCCAGTCACTTTCTCTAATCGATTTGAGGCCGACGGTATTACTTTTGAGAAACCCAACCCCAATTTCTTCTCCTTCAACAATCCTTACGGGGCTTGTCCCACCTGCCAGGGTTACGGAAGCATTATTGGCATCGACGAGCGTCTGGTAGTACCCAATCGCTCTCGCTCAATATATGATAACGCCATCGTCTGCTGGAATGGCGACAAGATGCAAGAATGGAAACGCGATTTTATTCGCCATGCCGCGATGGTGGATTTCCCCATACACACTCCATACTTTGAACTCACTGAAGAACAGCAACACCTGCTATGGCACGGAGATGGAGTGTGGGAGGGACTCGACGGATTCTTCCGATGGGTGGAAAGCCAAGCATACAAGATACAGTATCGTGTAATGATCTCGCGCTACCGAGGCCGTACAGCGTGTCCGGACTGTAAAGGCCGACGGCTGCGCAAGGACGCCGACTATGTGAAAGTAGGTGGCTGCAGTATCAGCGAATTGAACGAGATGCCTGTGGAAGAGTTGTTGACGTGGTTCAGCACCCTCGACGACAAACTTACACGCACGGAACAAAAGGCCAGTGAACGCCTATTGACCGAAATACGTAGTCGATTGGGCTATCTGGTGGATGTTGGGCTCGGGTACCTCACCCTCAACCGTGAGAGCCGCACATTGAGTGGTGGCGAGGGACAGCGCATAGCACTCTCTGCCTCGCTGGGATCTTCACTGGTCGGCTCCATGTACATTCTGGATGAACCATCCATAGGGCTCCACCCTCGCGATACCGACCGTCTTGTCAACGTACTGAAACGTCTGCGCGACTTGGGCAACACTGTGGTGGTGGTGGAACACGACGAAGAAATTATTCGCTCGGCGGACTATCTGGTGGACATTGGCCCCCGAGCCGGCAGTATGGGCGGTGAAGTGGTCTATTGTGGGGTTCCCAACCCCAAGAAAGCCCCCAAGTGTGAGAGCCTGACATTGGACTACCTCAACGGTCGCCGCACAATTGAAGTACCGTCAGAACGCCGCTGCTGGCGCGACCGCATTACGGTCAAGGGTGCCTACGCCAACAACTTGAAGAGGGTGGACGTGGACTTTCCTCTGGGAGTAATGACGGTGGTAACCGGTGTCAGCGGAAGCGGAAAAAGTTCCCTTGTCAAAGACGTGCTATATGACGTGATACGACACCGTATTGACGGAGCCACCGACTATGTCGGCAGCTGTATCGCACTGGAAGGCGACATACGGCGTATTGCCAGTGTCGAAATGATTGACCAGAACCCCATCGGACGCTCCTCCCGCAGTAATCCTGCCACCTACATGAAAGTCTTCGACGAGGTTCGTGCCCTCTATGCCAAGCAGCCACTCGCCAAGAGCCGGGGCTACAAAGCAGGATTCTTCTCCTTCAATGTAGAGGGAGGGCGTTGCGAGACCTGCCAGGGGGAGGGCGAGGTTACAGTCAGTATGCAATTCATGAGCGACGTGCACCTCGTGTGCGACGAGTGCCGTGGTTCGCGCTACAAAGACGAAGCTCTCGAAGTGCTGTATCGTGGTGTAAACATCAGCCAAGTGCTCGAAATGACGGTGGACGATGCCGTCGCCTTTTTTGACAGCGACGAAACCCGAAGCATACACCAGCGACTCATACCCCTCCAGGAAGTGGGGCTCGGGTACCTCAAACTTGGCCAATCCTCAAACTCACTCTCCGGCGGCGAGACCCAGCGCATAAAACTCGCCTCTTTCCTCGTCAAAGGATCCGCAGAACAACCCGTACTGTTCATCTTCGACGAACCCAGCACCGGACTGCACTTCCACGACATACAGAAACTGCTCACATCATTTGACCGCCTCATCGATCGAGGACACTCCGTCCTCGTCATTGAGCACCACCCCGACATCATTGGGCGGGCCGACTGGATTATCGACCTAGGCCCCGAAGGGGGACGCGAGGGAGGGAAACTCCTCTTTGCCGGCACCCCCGAAAACCTCCTCAAGTGCAAAGAATCACATACAGCCAAATACCTCAAACTATGAATGAACACATCACCCACATCCAACGCCATTCCCGACTCGGCCTATGGACCTCCGTCGCCACCGTCATCGCCGCAGGACTCTTTCTCTGGCTCAGCCCCAGGCAATTCGTCCAAAACGCCTACACCTGCCAGTGGATGCTTGTCGCCGGTGCACTACTGGCTATCGGCACAGTCAGCATGGCCCTCCTCGCCATACGCAAACGCATACCCCACCTGCGGCAATCCGAAGGACTGGACACCAAGCTCGGAGGCTATGCCAGCCACGTGCGCCACCTCTACCGCTCCCTTGCCGCCTCAATCATCATCCTCTGCCTTATGGCAGTCGTCAGCGGCCAAAGCATCCTCCTGATTCTTGCCATTGTTACCACCATGATACTCATACTTTCCTACCCCAACATCTACAAACTCAAGGCCGACCTTGGCCTTACCGACCAGGAAATGCGCCACCTTTTCGGAGAAAAATACTTCGACAATGACTCCCAGTGAACCCATCGTCGCCATAGCCACCCCTCCGGGTACGGGCGGTGTCGCCCTTATCCGCATCAGTGGCCACCGTGCCCTCCCCCTCGCTCTCCAATGCCTCTCCGCTAAGCACCTGCAACCCCGGCACGCCACCCTCACACACATCATCGCCGACGGCACCCTGCTCGACCAGGCCGTCGCCACATTCTACCCCGCACCCCACAGCTACACAGGCGAGGACACCCTCGAAATCTCCTGCCACGGATCCCCCTACGTACAGCAGGCAGCCCTCGAAACCCTGATCGCCCACGGCGCACGCCTCGCCGAACCCGGCGAATTCACACGCAGGGCCTTCCTCAACGGCAAACTCGACCTCTCCCAAGCCGAGGCCGTCGCCGACCTCATCCACGCCGCCACACCCGCACAGCACCGCCTCGCAATCAGCCAACTCCGCGGAGGCTACGCACAAAAACTCGCCCAACTGCGCGAGCAGCTTCTCGAAACCACCGCACTACTCGAACTCGAACTCGACTTCTCCCAGGAAGACCTCCAGTTTGCCGACCGCCCACAACTGCGCCTGCTCCTCGCCGACCTCCAGCAAACTGTCCGGCAACTCGCCGACAGCTTCCGAACAGGACAGGCCCTCAAGCGCGGCATCCCCGTCGCCATCGTCGGACGACCCAACGCCGGCAAATCCTCACTCCTCAACGCACTCCTGCAGGACAACCGCGCCATCGTCAGCCCACACCCCGGCACCACCCGCGACACCATCGAGGAAACCCTCACCATCGACGGCATCACCTTCCGGCTCATCGACACCGCTGGACTGCGCGAAAGCGACGACCCCGTCGAGAACATCGGCATAGAACGCGCCTACACCGCCGCCCGCCAGGCCCACATCGTCCTCTTCCTCCACGACAGCCAGACCCCCACCCTCCAGGCGGAGGCCGACATCCAGTCCCTGTGCCAACGCCCGCTTCCCGAACACACCCACCTCATCGTCGCCCACACCAAGACAGACCTCGCCCAACCCGACCGCCAGCTCGGCATTCTCATCTCCTCAACCGCCGGCACAGGGATAGACCAGCTCAAGCAGGCACTTGCCGCCCATGTCGCCCATCACCCCGCCGCCGCCGCCGAAACCCTCGTCAGCAATGCCCGGCACCACAGCG
This sequence comes from uncultured Bacteroidota bacterium, assembly GCA_902782185.1. Classification (GTDB taxonomy): domain Bacteria; phylum Bacteroidota; class Bacteroidia; order Bacteroidales; family P3; genus Colimorpha. The sequence continues at coordinate 20,742 of CACZLT010000046.1, forward strand.
CACTCCTGCTGGTGCTCAACGCATTGGACCACGCTCTCCAGGGGCTCCGCGAAGGCATACCCACCGACCTCCTCGCGGTCGACCTGCGGGATGCCCTCTACCACCTCGGCACCATCACCGGCGAAGTTACCAGCGACGAGATACTCGGCAACATATTCTCCCGCTTCTGCATCGGAAAGTAGAGCCACTCTCCTAATACTCTCTAGGTACTCTCTTAATGAATACATAAACTCTGGCGCGATATGGGACGATATGGTGTCATGGCGCGCCAACGGCCTGG
>CACZLT010000047.1 GCA_902782185.1 uncultured Bacteroidota bacterium
GTCAATGTTACCCTCCAGTCCGAGAACGGTATGATTGGCATGGGCCCCACCCCTGAGGCGGGCAAGGAAGACCCCTGGTTCATCAACGCCGGCGGCGGCTTCGTAACCCCCGCCACGGGTGCCTGCACCTTCGACAGCGCCACCTCCTTCGGCATCATCCGCGGCGGCCACGTCGACGTGTCGATCCTCGGCGCCCTGCAGGTCGATGAGCAAGGCGACCTCGCCAACTGGATGATTCCCGGCAAGAAGACCCCCGGCATGGGCGGCGCCATGGACCTCCTGGTCGGTGCCAAAAAGGTCATCCTCGCCATGGAGCACACCGCCAAAGGCAACCCCAAAATTCTTAAGAAGTGCACCCTCCCGCTGACCGCCAAGGGCCAGGTCAACATGATTATCACCGAGATGGGTGTCATGGAGATTACCCCCGAAGGTATCGTGCTGACCGAGATCAACCCCGAGTTCACCGTCGAACAGGTACAGGCTGCCACCGAGGCCACCCTCATCGTCAGCCCCAACCTCAAGAAAATGAACCAGTAATGAAACGCATCATCCTAGCCGCCGCCCTGCTGCTGTGCCTCTGTGGCACGGCAGCGGCCCAGCGGCATATAGAATTCCGCTGGCGCGGTGTCTACGTCGTCGGCGACATGTCCTACGCTTTCAACCTCAATCGTGGCATCAAAAGCAATGGTATAGCCGACACCGTCGGGGGATTTATGCCCACCGTCTCCGGCGGCTTCCAGTTCCGCAAGGAGGCTGCCGTGGGACTGGGCTTTGCCTATATGGCCGACCCCACCGGCGCCTTTACCCAATTGCCTCTCTTTGTCGAGTTGCGCAGTGCCTTCACCCGCGACCGTCTCACCCCCTACTCCGCCTTGCAGATTGGCTATTCCTTCCCTGTAGGTTCCTCCAGCGAGCCGCCGGTTACCAAGATTGACGAAGGTGGCCTCTATCTGGGTATCGAGGTGGGTGGACGCTACGCAATCAACCGCTCCACGGCCGTCGGTGCCCATGTCGGCTACCGTCTCCTGCATTCCGACAAGGTTACCTACAGCGATGCGGAGAATATGCCCAGTTTCCACGAGTCCACAACCCTCCACATGCTCGCGATAGGTGTATTTGTTACTTTCTGCAATTGGTAGCGACATGAGTAAACGACTGTCCTTGTGTTTGCTGCTTTGGTGGGCGGCAGTTGTGTCCCCGGCCCAGCAGCCTGTGTTGCCGGCCCGTGCCAACGTTGCCGCCTACGACGACGAGAACGCCATATCCAAACTGGCCTATCGCGACTCGCCCTACTTCCTTGAACTTTCGGGTTCCTGGGAACAGCAACACACTGACAGTTCCATTGTTTATTCCCGCCCAATCGATGTCGAGAAGGTTTGGCGCGAGTTCCGTGTCTACCTCAACGTCCGTGGCGGACGTGCCGTGCGTGTTAGCCTTGACGGGGTGTTTGTGGGTCGTGCCGGCGACTCGCGCCACTGGAACGAATTCCTCCTCTCACCCCACCTCAAGTATGGACGACCGAATACTCTCACCATCGAGGCTCTGAAGCATTCGGACGAGGCGCTCCTTGAGCGCAGCGACCTTGGCCAGGGTCTCAACGGCAACCCCTTCATTCTTTTCAAGAACGATCCCGGCATTGACGATTTCGTCCTCCAGGCCGACTACGATGTTGCCACCGCCACCGGTACGCTTGCCGTCGATGCTCGCATCTTCAACGGGAAGAAAAAGGGCAAGTACTACCTTGATGCCGAGATATGGAGTCCCAACGGCCGTACTTTCGACCGCATAGGACGTTGGGTGGTGTTCGATAAGACCGCAGATGCCACCCTCGACCTCTCGCGCTCTTGGAACGGAGTGACGCCGTGGTCGGCCGAGAATCCGGCTCTCTACACCCTCGTGCTGCGTCTGCGAAACGAAAACATGGACGAGGAAGAGGTGGTCGGTGCCCGATTTGGCTTCCGCACTGTCGAGGTCAAGGACGGCCGGTTGCAGCTCAACGGCAAACCCATCACGTTGAAGGGCATCACCTATGGCATCGGGCACACGGACAATGTCGCCTATCGTGAGCGTGTGCGACAGGATCTCCTCCGTTTCAAGCGAAACAACATCAACGCCGTGCGCACGGCGGGCTATTCGCCCATCGACCGCTGGTTTTACGAGCAGTGCGACGCCCTGGGTCTCTATGTCGTTTGCGATGCCAACCTTATGCCCGTCTCCACACAGCGGCACGCCGTGGCCACTGACAAGGACTTCATCCCCCTGTTTGAACGTCGCGTGGAAAACCTGTATGGGGAGTACAAGAACCACACCTCGATTATTGCCTGGTCGCTGGGCGACAGTCGCGACAACGGAGTCTGCATGCAGGCCGCCTACCGTCGCCTGAAGGCCATCGAGACCCGCCGTCCTGTCCTTTTTTCGGGAGCCGACTACTCTCCCAACACCGACCTTGTCGTTGTCAGCAAACCCAAGGAGAAAGCGTTACGGCAGGCACTTTCCAAAGGGGCCAATCGTCCCCTCCTGCTCTTCGCCGCCGTCTCCGACACTAATTTTGCCGACATGGATCCCCTGTGGACTCTGGTGGAGAACAATCCACAATTGCAGGGCGGTTTTGTGGACACGGGTTACCTCTCGCCGACCATGCTCGCCGACCTCAAAGGGCTGTATAGCCCTTTCGATGTTCGACAGACCAAGCGGTCGCTTGACGAGGCCGAGTTTGTCGTTTACAACCGCAATGATTTCGCCGACTTCAGTGCCTATATTTTAGAATATACTATTTTTACCAACCTTCGTGCCAGCATCACCGCCGGAGACCTCCCTGTGGCCATAGCGGCAGGAGGTGCCGAGAAGGTAACAGTGCCCATCCCGCCCGTTACCCTCCAGCCTGGCGAAGAGCTTTTTGTCCGTTTCGACCTCGCTGCCCGTACCCATAGGGTGGGGGAGGGCCATCTGGGTTCGCGGGTTTTCCTCCTGCAGCAAGCGCCGCTCCGTATGCAAAAACATGGTGCGATGGAATCCAACGGGATGTTGGACACGGTTCCGATTCCCCACAGCCTCGTCTTTTTGGGACATGGGGACTGGCGCGTGGACACTATCGGCACCACATTCCGCCGCCCCGATGCCACGACCTATTGCCGCGACTATATGTTGAGGTACACCGCCAACGACGGCACCCACGTTTGCGATGTCCGTAGTACCTATACGGTTTTCCCGTCAGGCGATGCGGTGGTCGATTATTCCATTGCCCCCGCAGAACAGTCGTTGGCCACGAAACTTGTACCTGCGGTGCGTGTCAATCATGGTGCCGACAGTATGGCATGGTTTGGGCTGGACAGGGAAGTGGTTTTGTCCAACCGAAACTTTGCGGTGCTTGGAATTTTCGATGCTTCGGCAAACAGTCTACGCCGTACCCAGGTGCGCTGGTGTGCGGCGCATACTGGAAAGCGAGGGCTGTTTATGCAACTTTTTGGAAACCAGTTTCAGTTATGTAACGAAGGGCACACAGCCGTACTGGTTCCCGATTCTGCGACAAGCCATCTCCGCCTCCGCCTCCGCCCCTATCACGACATCCATCCGCAGTCTTTGACGGGTGTCGATTTCCCCCGGATGGATGAAGGTATGCTGCCTCCTCCGGACATCACAGCCATGCAGTCGCGCTTCACTTCGCCCATGAACATCACTCTCTCCTGCCCTTCGACAAAAGAGATACGCTACACCCTTGACGGCAGCGAACCAACTCCCGCCTCGCCGCTCTACACCAAGCCGTTCACCATTGCCTCCACCACCGTCGTCAAGGCCCGTGCATACGCCAAGGGGCTTCCTCCCTCGTTCACCGCCACCCGCAAGTTCAGTTACGATTACATCGCTTCAGTCGCTTTTTCACGCAAACCCAGCACCCCTTATAATGCGGGGGCCGACACGCTTCTGTTCGATGGCATTAAGGCTGGAATCCACGATCTTACGAAAGGGTGGGTGGGTTTTTCCGGCGACGGTGCCACCATCGACCTGCGCTTGTCGAAATCCATTGCGGTGGATTGCGTGGTGCTGCGCTTTGCCCATTCGCCCCAGATTTGGGCGTTCTCGCCCGTCTCCGTTGGCCTTTCCTTCTCGCAGGACGGCACCACCTACACCCCGATCCAGGAGGTGGAGACGCCTCTTGACCCCGCCTCACAAGACAACGCCGATGCCCGGGTGGTGGAAATCCGCGTCCCGGTGCAAGCCACAGAAACCTCGTTTGTGAAAATCACCGCCCACGCCCTCGACGCCATCCCGGCCTGGCACCGCGCCAAAGGTCTTAAGCCCTGGCTGTTGATGGACGAAGTGGAAATAATAGAAAAATAGCAATGAAAAGAAACCACCTTTTTACACTTTCGCTTTTGGCCACTCTGATGATGGCGTCCTGTGAAGTGGAGTTCTCTCCCAACGCCGAATGGAAAAACATACCCGTTGTTTACTGCATTCTTGACCAGGATGACGACACCTCCTGGGTGCGCCTGGAACGCTGCTACCTCAGCAGCGACGGTGCCTTCACACATGGTCGCGACGCCGACTCTATCAACTACCCCGAGGGGGCGGTTTCGGTGGCCATCCTGGCCTATGAGAACGGTGCCCTCAAGGATTCCCTCCCGTTCCAATACACCCTCCGCCCACGCGACACGGGTACCTTCGCCTCCGAACCCCAGCCGTTATACTATTGCTTTACACGTAACAGGTTGAAGTTCAACTATCAGTATATCCTGAAAGTGCGCAATGGAGACGGCTCGCTCCTGCTCTCCACCGACCCTGTCCGCCTCATATCCAATCCCGAGAACGAACTTCTCTTCACCAATCCGGACAATATGCGTAACCGGTTTGCATTCTATTCCAGCGAAGCGCAAGGTTCGCCTGCTGAAAACTGCGCAATTTGCTGGAGGACACTTGAAAACGCCCGCAGTTACCAGCCGATGGTTCGTTTCTACTACCAGGTGCATTCGGAGACACGCCACGTGGATCTCTTCTGCCGCAAAGTCAATGTCAAAAGCACCAACACCACCTCGTGTACCACCTACTACCAGAGAAGGGTATTCCTGGACGACCTGAAGGAGAAACTCAAGTCCGACACAGCCTCCCACAAGAAGTACATCCCCCGGGTGGACATCTACCTCACCAGCTGTACCGAGGACATCAATGCCTACATGAATTCTGTCGACATGGGAAACCATGTTACCGACGGGGACTACCAGCTCTATACCAATGTACACGGCGGTCTCGGCATTTTCGGTGCCCGCCGCACCCACCTCTATCGTTCCATGGACGCCGACACGAGCCTTGTGGACAAGAAAGGACTCTTTTGGTTCCTCATCAACGAACTCGGCATGGAGTAAAAAATATCTCCCATGTTAATAAAAATGTGTATCTTTGCATTTTATATTAAATCAATTAGATACTAGAAATCAATAAAATAAACATTCAGAATGAACATCACACGCGAGAAATTAAGTGATTTGGAACTCTGTATCAAGATTGATATTGAGGAAAACGACTACATCGAGAATGCCAGCAAGCAGCTCAAGGACTACCAGCACAAGGCCATCGTCCCTGGCTTCCGCAAAGGCATGGCACCCAAGGCACTCATCGAGCGCATGTACAAAGCCTCCATTGTGGGGGACGCTGTGCAGAACATGCTCAACACCAGCCTCTTCAAGTACATTGACGACGAGAAACTCCACATCCTCGGCATGCCCATGAGCAACGACGAGAAGACCGGCGACGTGGACTTCGGCAAGCAGAAAGACTTCACCTTCTACTTCGACGTGGCCCTCGCCCCCGAGTTCGATATCGACTGGAGCGGCATCAATGTCAAGTACAACCAGGTCAAGGCCAGCACCAAGGATGCCGAGGCCGAGATGGCCAACGTGCAGAACCGTTACGGCAAGTTCGAGACCCCCGAATCCGTCGGTGCCGGCGACTATATCTACGGCAAGCTTGTCGAACTCGACAAGAAAGGCACCCCCAAGGAGGGTGGGGTGGAGACCTTCGTTTCCCTCAACCTGCAGAACCTCAAGGATGCCGAGCTGGTGTCTCTCTTCGAAGGCAAGAAAGCCGAGGAGAAGGTGGTCTTCAACATGGCCAAAGCTTTCCCCACGGCCGACATTGAGCGCGCCCTGCACATGGACAACGCCACCGCCAAGCAGTTCAAGTCCGACGTGGAAGTTACCCTCAGCGGCATCTCCCGTATCGTACCCCACGAACTTAACGACGAACTCTTCAAGACCGTCTTCCCCGACCAGAAAATCAAGGACTCCGATGCTTTCCGCAAGGCTCTCCAGAAGGAAATCGAGAAAGCCAACAACGAGCAGAGCGACTACCTCTACGTCAATCAGGTGCGCCGCGCCCTCATCGACCAGTTCTCCGCCCCGCTGCCCGAAGCCTTCCTCAAGCGCTGGTTCGCCTCGCGCGGCGACAAGGACATGACCCCCGAGCGCATCGAGGCCGAGTGGGCAGGGAAATACCTCCCCTCGCTCAAGTGGGAACTCATCGAGGCCAAGCTCGAGGAGCTGCAGCCTGTCGAACCCACCAGCAACCAGATTGTCGACCACATCAAGGACATCCTCCGCCGCAACGACAAGCGCGAGGAGGGCGAGACCAAGGAGCAGGCCGAGGAGCGCCTCGAGAAGGCCGCCCGCAGCATCGCCGCCGACCGACAGAACGTGGCCCAACTTGTCGACCGCCTCTATGCCGACAACCTGGCCAAGCTCTTCAAAGAGCAGGCCAAGCCCGAGGTGGAGAAGGTCTCCGCCAAGGAATTTGCCGAGCGCGCCAAAGAATAGCCACAACCCATCCCCACACCGTCATGAAAAAAACATTGCTGCTCACACTCGCCCTCGCCCTCGCCCTCTGTGCGGGTGCACAGAAGGGGAGTTCGTTCAAGGAAAACACCTTCCTGTCCTTCAACGGAGGCTTCACCCTCTACAAGAACGAGGCCGGAACCGCTTCGGGATTCAATTTCAGTGCCGGCATCGGCAACTGGATTGTGCGCCCGTTGGCGATACGCCTGGCCTACAACGGCGTGCTGGTACCCAGCTACGCGTTCAGCAATGCGGGCAATGACGGGCAGACCCTCTTCCATGCCGCCAGCGGCGAGATCCTGTGGGATCCGCTCTCCACGTTCGAGCGCATGAACCTGTTGGGCGAGCACTTCAACATCTATCCCATTGTCGGTTTCGGTTTCCTGGATCGCGGCGAGGGAGCCAACGGTGCCGGCCCCGACCACGACCTGCACTTCATGATGGGTCTGCAGGTGGCATGGCACCAGTCGCGCTACCACAACCTCGATGTGGTCTTCGAACTCAAGAACTTCTTCCTCCCCAACGGTTTCGACGGCTCGGAAGGCTACAACAGTTTCCTCAACGCCAACCTGGGCATTTCCTACTACCTCGACCGCTCCACCAACCGCCAGCGCAGCCTCTTCGAGTCGCGCCGTGTGAATGAGGACTGGTTCATCGGCCTGGGGGTGGGACCCAATGTATCCTCTTTCGAGTTCGAGTACATGGATCCCCAGTACGGCATGTGGGGGTTCTCTCCGGGCATCATGGTCGGCCGCAACCTCTCCAGTGTCTGGACCATGCGTCTCGGCCTCGACGGCATCTCCGCCCACGAGCGTTTCGACACCGTGCTGAACAAGTCCGGCATGCGCTATGTCTTCTCTAACATACACTTCGATGTCATGTACAACGTAACCCATGCCCTGGGCTTCCGCCACGGTTCGCGCTTCTGCCTCCTTCCCTATATCGGCGGCGGCATCATCTGGCGTTACGACGACGTGAAATTCGATGTCTCGGCTGACCTCGGCCTTGTAGGACGCTACTACCTCAGCCGCAGGAGCGACCTCTTCTTCGACCTCCGCTACCTCGCCATTTCGCCCTCCATCGGCGGTGGCACGGGTGCCTCCGGCCACTTCTATGGTGTCGGCCTCCCCTCGTTCACGGTGGGCTACATCTTCAACCTCGGCACCTCCACCACACGCTACCGTATGCCGCTCAACTGGAATCCCTGACGGGGAGTAACGACAGAACAGCGAGGAGCCTCCCGGAAGGGAAGGCTCCTCGTTTCGTTTTCGTGGACGGTGGTCAGAGGCTGTTGTAGCTGCCGCTCCAGGTGTCGCCGCCGCGCAGGTCGCCGTTCTGGAGTCCTTTCTTGAGCCAGCGCATACGCTGGGCCGAGGTGCCGTGGGTGAAGCTTTCGGGACTCACCGTGCCGCGCGAGCGCTTCTGGAGGTAGTCGTCGCCGATCTTCTGCGCAGCGTTGATGGCCTCCTCGAAGTCGCCGGCCTCTATCGAGCCGAACATCTCCCGCTCGCCGTGGCCCCAGATGCCGGCGTAGTAGTCGGCCTGCAGCTCGATGCGCACACTGGTCTGGTTCTTGTCGGTCTCGTTCTGGCGCGCCATCTGGTTGTGTGCCTTGCCGAGGGTGCCGAGCAGGTTCTGCACGTGGTGCCCCACCTCGTGGGCGATGACGTAGGCGCAGGCGAAGTCGCCCTTGGCGCCCAGCGACTGCTCCATCTCGTTGAAGAAGTCAAGGTCCAGGTACACGCACTTGTCCGCCGAGCAATAGAACGGGCCCATGGCCGACGAGGCGCTGCCGCAGCCGCTCTGCACGGCGCCGTGGAAGAGCACCAGCTTGGGGGCTTCGTAGGTGAGGCCCACCTCGCGGAACTTCTTCTCCCACACATCCTCGGTCGAGGCCAGGATTTGCAGGGCGAAGGTCTTGAACTGCTTCTCCTGCTCCGTCTCCACGTACTCCTCGGTGGTGCCGGTGGTCTGGGTGCCCAGCTGCTGCAGGGCCTCGCTGGGGTCGCCGCCCAACAGCAAAGCCAGGATGACGGCCACGATGCCGCCGCCGATGCCGATGCCAGCCACCTTGCCGCCGTTGCCGCGACGGTCTTCAAAATTGGTACTTTCTCTTCTGCCTGATAGTTTCATAAGCGTTTATTTTTAATGTAACATATTGATTTTGACCCTTAACGCTCGCCACGGAAAAATATTGTGTCCCCCCCCGGGAAAAAAAACGATAGTCCCCAATGGGACGATATGGATTCATATCGCGTCAGAGTTTATGTATTCATTAAGAGAGTACCTAGAGAATACCTAGAGAACCCTACCGCCCTGCGACGCCAACTTTGACGTTTTTTTTGAAAAAAATTTGCATCGGTTTGGGATTTTTCTTACTTTTGTAATGTCGCAAACATCGCATGTATGGTTGCAACACATTAATCCTTAAACATTTGTCAAGATGTACGCAATCGAAAAACACCCCATCCTGGACATCCCGCAGCCCGAGATGACCGAATTTCTGTTCGAGGGGCGCACCCTCCGTGCCCCCAAAGGCTACACCATTGCCAAGGCGCTCCACGAGGCCGGCCACCCCGTCCACAGCCACAGCCTCGCGGGCCGCAACCGCAGTCTCGAGTGCGGCATCGGCAAGTGCGGTGCCTGCGAGATGCTGGTCGACGGCCGTATCCGCCGCATCTGCATCACGCCCGTCGATGGGGTACACGAGGTGCGACCCCTATCCAGTGAAACTAGCCTAACTACTCCAACTAGTTCAACCAGTGAAACTAGCACAACCAGAATCCACAAGACCACCGTCGCCATCATCGGCGCGGGTCCGGCCGGCCTGGCCTGCCGCGAGCAGCTGAACGCCTTCGGCATCGACAACCTGGTGATTGACAGCAACAGCCGCATCGGTGGCCAGTTCAACATGCAAACCCACCAGTTCTTCTTCTTCGAGCGCGAGAAGAAATACGGCGGCATGCGCGGCTTCGACATCGCCCGTACGCTGGCGGGCGACAACATGGATGGCATCCTCCTCGACAGCACCGTGTGGGATCTCCTCGAGGGTCGCCGCATCGCCTGCAAGAACACTGCCACGGACGAGGTCTTCTACATCGATGCCGACCACCTCGTGGTGGCCACCGGTGCCGTCCCCTTCATGCCCACCTTCGGGAACGACGACGTGCCCGGCGTCTACACCGCCGCCGTGTTCCAGAAGATGATGAACCAGGAGCACACCCTGCTCGGCAAGCGCGTGCTGACGGTGGGTGCCGGCAACATCGGCTACCTCACCTCCTACCAGGCCATGCAGGCCGGTGCCACCATCCGCGCCATCATAGAGGCCATGCCCCGCGAGGGCGGCTTCCCCGTGCAGGCCAACCGTGTGCGTCGCCTCGGCATCCCCATCATGACGGGTTACACGCTGGTGCGCGCCATCCCCAACCCCGACTGCACCGGTGTTACTGCTGCCGTCATCGCCAAATGTGAGAACTTTAAGCCCGTGCCAGGCACCGAGCAACTGATAGGGGATATAGACATCATCAATATATGTACCGGCCTTGTGCCCGACAACCAGCTGTTGGTCAAGGGTCGCGAGGTGTTCGGCCTCCACACCTACGGCGTGGGCGATGCCGTGCGCATCGGCGAGGGTACCAGTGCCGTGCTGCGTGGGCGCCAGGCCGCCTATGAGGTGGCGCAGAACCTCGGCCTGCGCTACAACTACGACGATTACCTCGACATCTCGCGCCAGTACATCGACTCACAGCAGCACCCTGTCCGCCTGCTCGAGAAGCCCAACCTGCCCACCGCCGAGCGCATGGAAGCCAAGCCCTTTGTGCAGATGGACTGCCTCTACGGCTTCGCCTGCAACCCCTGCACTTTCAGCTGTCCGCAGGGTGCCATCAGCAAGCCCACCACTTCCAGCACCCCAACGGTAGACTATGACAAATGCATTGGCTGCATGGAGTGCGTCCACCAGTGCCCGGGTCTGGCCATCTTCGGCTATAACCTTCAAAAACAGTGGTGTTTCCTGCCCATCGAGTATCATGTGGATGAGGGTGCCGAGGTTATCCTGGTGGACAACAACGGACGCAGCCTCGGCGAGGGCATCGTCGAGAAGGTGCTGGCAAAGCCCAACAAGACCAACGTCGCGCGAGTGAAGGTCAGTGGCCAGTGTTCAGCGGCCAGCGGCCGGTTGACCGACATCAAAGGCTTCATCCACAAAGACCGTTATCATAATATTCAGAATAATCCGAATATTCAGAACAATCAGAATACTCTGGATAATCAAGAGGCTCCCGCCTACGTCTGCCACTGCGAGGACATCACCCTCGACACCCTCTTCGAAGCCGTCGGCGACCGCCGTTTCATCTCGATCGATGAGCTAAAGCACATCACCCGCCTCGGCATGGGGCCCTGCCGCGGCAAGCGCTGCATCCCGCGCGCCAGGCAGGTGCTGCGCGCCCACGGCATCGAGGTAACGGGCGACGCCACGCCCCGCGCCCCGCTCTCCAGCCCGGTTACGCTGGGCGATGTGTACCGTGAGGGTCGCACCGACCAGTTTGTCATTAAGGAGTCTAAACTTGACCGTCGCGAGACCCGTGTCTTCATTGCTGGCGGTGGCATTGCAGGCAGTGCGCTGTTCCGCTACTTTGCCGAGGCGGGCATGAACCCCGTCATGGTCAACCACGACCGTGGTGCTTCGTGGCGCAACATCGGCGGTGGTCGGCCTGCCTTCTCCAACCCCGACATAGCCGACATCGCGCAGCACAGCCATGAGATATTCCGCCAGATGCAGCAGGTGCACAATATCAACTACAAGCCCACCCGATATGTTAACCTCGTGCATGACGAGGCCACCTACCGAGCCCTCGACGCCAGCCGTGCCTGGAGCGATGCCTACATGGTAGACAAGAAGGACTTCCGCACCGAGATTTCGCCCCTTTGGGACGATAGCCGCGACACCTACAGCCATGCCCTCATCACGCGCGACTGCTGGCAGGCCACGCCCGGCCGTGTCATCGACTACGTCCGCTCCCTCGGCATCGCCGCCGGCGGAACCCTCTATGAGGACTGCGAGCTGCTGGAGGTGCAGCGCCGAGGCGACAAGATTCTCGCGCTGGTGCGCACACACGAAGGCCGCTACATCGAGTTCCTCTGCGACCATTTCGTCAACGCCATGGGCTGGGGTGCCGAGAAGTTCACCGACATGCTCGGCATCGATACCGGCCTTTACCCCGTCAAGCACCAGGCCTTCATCACCCGCCGCCTACCCATGCTTGGCCCCAACGGGCAGCCGCTCGACATGGTTATAGACCGCCGCCACTACCGAGGCTTCTCCGCCGTCTATGGCCAGCAGTTTGCCCACACCGGACAGATTATCGGCTGCGCCAGTCCCGACACCGATGCCTACGAGACCCGGCAGAACATCAAGTATAACAGCCGCGAGTTCCTCGAAATCGTATCCGAGGTCTTTGCCAAGTGGATACCCAACCTGCGCGAGGTTGGCTTCCATGCCGTCTGGGCTGGTCGCTATACCGAGCCGCGCTACATCGTAGACCCCGAAGTGGGGCTGCTCACCGGTCTCCGTGGCCACGGATTCATGCTCGGGCAGTACTTGGCCAAGCTCTATGTCGACAAGTACCTCGGCCGCGAGGTACCCTCCTATATGGCAGACCTTGCCCTTTCTGGCAAGGGGCTCAGTGAGAATGCATTCAAATAGATTGTATCTGAATGCAATTGGCCATAAATGCCATTTTTAATGGCAAAAGGGAATCGTTTTCAACGTTTTTTATGTATGGGAAACGATTGCTTGAGATTATGGAAAAGCGTACCGCTCGTAGACGACGGACATGGATGCCCGCCCACCAACAAAGAACGACCAACGGGATTTCCGTGGAACGGCAACAAACATAACAAGAAAGCCGAGACCAGTGATGGTCTCGGCTTTCTGTTTTTCCGAAAGTACGAACCTTTCGGCACACTATTAACCCGAGTTCGATTTTGAGTGATTTCCGGAGGGTCTAGACGGAGAGAGGCAGCAGTCATGGGCGCCGCGGTTGCAGCCGCAGCGAAATCCGT
>CACZLT010000048.1 GCA_902782185.1 uncultured Bacteroidota bacterium
GCGTTGAAGTAAAGTGACGGCATCGAAACCTTCTCTAAGAGTTGTTTCACCACTGTTGTCTTTCCAATTTGACGGGGACCTGCAACCACTTGGATTGTCTTCCTCGGCTCTTGCAACCTGGAAATCAACTCATTTATTTGTCCTCTTACTATCATAACCATCTGTATTTCCGATTGCAAAGATACAAAAAATCTTCAAATCTCCAACAAAAAATCTTCAAATCTTCAAAAAAAAATCTCCGATTCTTCTTCTAAAAATCTTCAAATCTCCAACAGAAAATCTTCAAATCTTCCGAGAAAAATCTCCGATTCTTATTGCAACAACCAAATATTTACCACCGCCAAAATACAACAACCTCTCGACAATCCGTCGGCGATCTTTCGGCGGTGGTGGCTCTTCGGTCCTTCTTGCTTCGCTCCTTCTTGGTGGGTTCTATGTGCCTTCTTTGAAATTATTGCAATATGTTGATAACCAACAAAAAGTGCAACAGCCATCACAGAATAACACAAAACACTCATTTTCAACCCTTAGCCTCTTGACCCTTCGGTGATCCTTCGGAGGTCTCTCAACGGTCTGTTTAATACCAGTTTCAACCCACTTGAAACCAAGAAGAGCGCACCTTCCTTTCCAAAAGATGCGCTCTTCGTTTAAACAAGTGTTCTTACTTTACCACAACAACCTTTTGTGTTGGCAAAGAGCCTATCTTGACGAGGTACACACCAGCGGCGGGTACATCAAAGCGAGTCTTACGGCCGCCATCTACCTTACGGCCAACGATATCGTAAATGACAATTTCTTCTTTTAATTTGGTTTCGACAACTATCTGGCCACCGAGAGCACAAGCAATGATAGCGTTTGTTGGTACATCCTCTATACCTTGAGTTGCCACGAAATATGCTATAAATGTTGCATATTCCGAGACAATAAAAGTACGTGGATTTTGAGTGCTATAATCATCCCAGTGGTCAAAACGATACCCATTATAAGCTATTGCAGAAAGTGTGCATTGCTCTCCCTCATTATACACTCCACCACCTTCAACATAGCCACCTGATGGCGTACCTGACAATGCACTAATTGTAAATCCACAGTTTCCAATACCAGATATGTTTGTAAAGTTGTTCCATCCTGGTGTATTACGATAGGCATTAATACTTTCGCAAGGTACTAGTAACGGTTTAGTTGTACATCCTGAAAATATATAACTTTGTCCATAAAATGAAGTAACTATTGGAGGATTTATTGCATTGCATATAACACGGTCAATTCCATAACAACCTGTAAATGCGCCATACCCTATTTCAGCGAGAGTTGAAGGCAGAATTACGTCCCCAGTAATAGCCATTGATGAAAAGTTATTTTGCCCGATATGAGTAAGTCCTTCAGGTATTGAGATGGTTGCAATATTAGGTAATCCATATATAGTCATTTCAGGTATTCTTCGTACCGTATTTCCAATAGTTAAATTAGTTACATTTGTGTTTCCACTAAACGCGCCAGTAGCATAACTGCAATCAATAGCATTATAAACCACACTATTAAGATTAGCCATATTCGCGAATGCCGAACCCATTGTATCCACATTCTGTCCGATGGTAACACTCGTTATTCCATTACAATATGAGAATGAATTACTGCCGACATAAGCGGTACTGTTTGGAATGGTGATACCACCCGTAAATCCAGCACATCCGTTGAAAGCAGAGGATCCTATATACTGCAGATTGCCAGACAAGACCAAAGAACCCGACAATCCTGTACAACCAGAGAAAGCGTGACTACCTATATGTTCTAAATGTGATGGCAAGGATAAGGACCCAGACAATCCTGTGCATCCATAGAAGGCATAATCGCCAATTCTTCTTAAACCATTTGGGAAAGAAAAACCTTGCAAAGATGTCATATTATAACAAAGATAATTTGGAATGTTTTGAACTTCACCACCAAATACAATATTCTCAATACTTGCATTGCCAAAAGGATGGGTGTAAGATGACAAATTATTGAAATTGATTGCATTGTAGTAAATTGTGCAAAGAGAGGAACAACCCGAAAACACTGTATTTCCCATCGAATTTAAATTACGGGGAATCGTGAATGTGGTAATCGCAGTATTGGCAAACGCGGAAGAACCAATCTGAACCACCGAGTCAGACATATTTACAGTTGACAAGTGAGTACATCCAGCAAATAAGTTTGCAGGAATCTGATAAACACTATCACCAATATTGGCTGTAGTAAGATTCTCGCAGCCACTGAAAGGACTGTGGGGGTGAATAGAATAACCAATAATCGATGCAATGAAAGCGTTATAATTAACTATCGACAAATTACCACATTGCGAGAATGCATCTTCGCCAATATACAATACACGACGTGGTATTGTTATTTGGGATAAACTGCCACAGCCATAGAAACTTCTAGGTCCAATATCTTGCAAAGAGTCGGGAAAACTGACAGATTGTAGGTTTGCACATCCCTCAAAACAACCATACCCGATACGGCGAAGGGAACTGGGGAAAACAACCGAAGTAATTCTTTCGGGATGATTGGATCCACCTTGGTTGTTTTTTTCGTCTATGGAGGTAATTCCCTTGGTGCCATCCGCGAACACCAAGGTCATATTTTGAGAGAATGATCCCTTATAGCAATAGGCAATTTTACCGAGATAAATGATTCCGTTAGGTTTGGAATTGAACCAATAACCACTACACTGGAAGGCACCGTATTCTATGTGTTCAACATTGTCAGATACGGAGATGCTATTAACAATCCCACTATTGTAAGGTATAAATGCTCCACTGCATATTACACCCACACTACTTGGGATATTAATATTTGATATATTGCAATGGTAGAACGCATTATTCTCAATTATTAGTAAGGTATTTGGAAGATTTACACCTGTAATGCCGGAACAGCCGTTAAACGCATCTTCTCCAATAATATCAACAGTATAAGTGACACCTAAATAGACTACCGTGTCGGGAATAATAAGCGTGCCTGTTGGTTTTGTATATCCAACCCAATTAGCAGCGGGGTATGTGACAGTAAGTGTGTGAAAATTGGCATCATTAATGTTGTAATATAATGTGTGGCCACTGGGCGATACGGATGAAAAATCAGCCGCAAATACTGACTGAATGCCAACTGCCAATAAAACAGCAATAAGAATATGACGTTTCATAATTTATCGCAAATTGAGTTAATGTGATTGATGATTTTGTTTATTATGGTTTCTTTTACTAAGAATCTATTGTCTTTATTCTGCGACCAATAATCCTCCGTGTATTCGAAGACATTATCGGCTTTGACATACTTACCAAAATCCCTATTCAGCATATTCCAATTGTACCCGTTTTCATTTGAGCATACAATCAAGATATCTACATGGAACTCATTCATCATCTGTCGAATGAATTGTTTTGCATATGTAGATGTGTCACCATGGGATACTATCCCTAATTTATGTTCTCTGTAGTCAAATACAGAACGGAAATCGGGAAATAAGTCTTTTTCTTGTAATGGAAATTTCCAATGATCGAGCATCATCCACTGTAATGATGCCTTGTGTTGTTCAACCAATGCATTATGTAGCATGGCTGCAGTTGTTGTTTTACCAACATTACTTTTTCCTTTAATAATAATCAATTCCATATTGTTGAATTTTTAAAATGATTATCGGCTTTCAGCAATTGAGCCGGAAGCTGATGATTCTGTAAGGGGCATGAAGAAAGGCGTAAATCCTTTCATAGTTTTTCCACTTATTCTTTAGATGGGTGGTCTGGAAATACCTTGGAATAAATAAGTGGGGAAAGAATCCACGCCAAAGCGTGACACTATCCGCAATCTTATTTCCATTCCAGAGTAAAAGTTTTCCAGACCGTTTATCTAAAGGAAACAAGAGCGTTCAGCTCAATATATGTCTATGTTTATCTGTTCTGTTTTATATCATTTTTTTTTAACAATTACACTACTACTCAAGCATTAACACTCTTACGCATTAACGCATTCTTATTTTATCTTTGCCCAGCTGTCTTTGAGGGTGCTGGTGCGGTTGAAGACGGGGTGGCCGGGGGTGGAGTCGCGGTCGGTGCAGAAGTAGCCCATGCGCTCAAACTGGTATCTCTCAATACCGTCGGGGAACTGTGCGGGCAAATGATTATTTGCCCCTACAGAGGCCAGTGCAGGCTCGCATTTGGCGGTTACCACACGGAGGCTGTCGGGGTTGAGGTTGTCGAGGAAAGTCTTGCCCTCCTCGCACTCGTCTGGGGCCTCGACGGCGAAAAGGCGGTCGAACAGGCGCACCTCGGCGTCAATGGCGTGCTGGGCGCTGACCCAGTGGATGGTGCCCTTCACCTTGCGCCCGTCGGGGGCATCGCCGCCGCGCGTGGCGGGGTCGTAGGTGCAGTGGATGCAGGTGAGGTTGCCCTCGGCGTCCTTCTCGACGCTCTGCGCCGTGACGAAGTATGCGTAGCGCAGACGCACCTCCTGGCCGATGGCCATGCGGAAGTATTTCTTGGGAGCCACCTCCATAAAGTCCTCGCGCTCAATCCACAGCTCGCGCCCGAAGGGGACCTGACGCGTACCGTCGGCCTCGCACTCGGGGTTGTTGACGGCAGTGAGCATCTCCTCCTGACCCTCGGGATAGTTGTCGATGACCACCTTCACGGGATCGAGGACGGCCATACGGCGCTGCGCCACCTTGTTGAGGTGCTCACGCAGCGAAAACTCCAGCAGGCCGTAGTCGATGATGTTGTCGCGCTTGGCCACACCGATGCGGTCGCAGAAGGCGCGGATGCTCTCGGGCGTGTAGCCGCGACGGCGGAAGCCACAAATAGTCGGCATACGGGGGTCGTCCCAGCCGTTGACGTGGCCTTCCTTGACCAGCTGGAGCAGCTTGCGCTTGGACATCACTGTGTAGTTGATGTTGAGGCGGGCGAACTCGTACTGGTGCGAAGGCCAGATGCCCAACTGCTCGATGAACCAGTCGTAGAGCGGACGGTGGATATCGAACTCCAGCGTGCAGATACTGTGGGTGATATGCTCGATGCTGTCACTCTGGCCGTGGGCGTAGTCGTACATTGGGTAGATGCACCATTTGTCGCCCGTGCGGTGGTGGTGGGCATGGAGGATGCGGTACATGATGGGGTCGCGGAACATCATGTTGGGGTGCGCCATGTCTATTTTGGCGCGCAGCACCTTGGCGCCGTCGGGGAACTCGCCGGCGCGCATACGACGGAACAGGTCGAGGTTCTCCTCGACGCTGCGGTCGCGGTAGGGGCTGTTGGTGCCGGGGGTGGTAACGGTGCCGCGGCCCTGTCGGATTTCATCGAGCGTCTGGTCGTCGACGTAGGCCAAACCCTTCTGTATCAGAAGTTCGGCCCACTGGTAGAGTTGCTCGAAATAGTCGCTGGCGTAATACTTGTTGGCCCAGTCGAAGCCCAGCCAGTGGATGTCTTCCTGGATGGAGTCGACGTACTCGGTATCCTCCTTCACGGGGTTGGTGTCGTCGAAGCGCAGGTTGGTCTTGCCGCCGTACTTCTGTGCGAGGCCGAAGTTGATGCAGATGCTCTTGGCATGGCCGATGTGGAGGTAGCCGTTGGGCTCGGGCGGGAAGCGGGTCTGTATGGCATTGCAGCGACCCTCGGCGAGGTCGCGCTCTATGATTTCTTCCAGAAAGTTGAGCTGGCGCTCGGTGGTGTTTTCTTCCATAAGTGGCTGATTATTCAAATTATAGATACTATATATATAATGGTTTGAAATAGCAAAGATACGCTTTTTCCAGTAATCGCCGTCAGAAATCTTGACATTTTAAGATAAAGCTCTATTTACCATACATTTATACAACCGCCCACTTTTTAGAAAAAACACGCCGAAAAAACCGAAAAAACGCCCAAAATCACCCGTACACAATACACTAGTAATCAGTACATTGTTATACTCCTCTTTTTCTCCCCTTTTTTCCCTCTTCTTCCTCTCTTGGGAGGCGGAGGGGAAATGGGTGGCGAGTGGCAGGATTTTCATTTTGCGGAATGAGAAAAAATACGTATCATTTGCAAAAATGAATCCGCTCCATTTTCGGAGCAATACACTGGAAAACAAACAGATAGCCAACAAATAACAAACCACTAAAGAAATTTATGAACTAAAAGACACACATTCAGTCAAATAATAACATACACAAAGCATTGACTACCATTTCGCGTTCAAAATAAGCCTAGGAAACTGATTTTGACAAAATCGGAGTAGTTAGTTCAAGGCAAGCCGTTTGAGGTGAGCCCAGTTGTACTGGTAGAATGCGCCATTTGGCGTGAGCAGCCGTACAACAGGGGGTTTTTCCTAGGCTTTCCCTGAACGCAACCAGGAGGCTCGCGCCTTTTCTGTTGCCGATGGAGTGATTGATAGCAATGCGCTAATCAATCACAAAAGAAAAATGATAACGGTAACAGAGAAGTCCCTAGACGGATTTTCATTCATTGACCTATTTGCCGGCATTGGCGGATTCCACCACGCACTCTCGTCCTTTGGCGCGGAGTGTGTCTACGCATCCGAATGGGAGAAGGCGGCACAGGAGACGTATTTCGCCAATTACGGCATCATGCCTTCGGGCGACATCACACAGATTGCAGCCGAGGAGATTCCCGCACACGACATCCTCTGTGGTGGATTCCCCTGCCAGGCATTTTCCATCAGCGGGAAACGGCTGGGATTTGAAGACACACGCGGCACGCTGTTTTTCGACATTGCCCGTATTGTGAAGCACCACCAGCCCAAGAAAACCTCATGTTGCACGACAAGGGAAGGACGTTCCGTGTGGTGGAGAGCACCATGCAGGAACTAGGCTACACGATGTTCTCCAAGGTTCTGAACAGCGGCCAGTTCGGTGTGCCCCAGCACCGCGAGCGCATCTATATGGTGTGTTTCAGGAACGACATTCTTGACAGCCGCACATTCAGGTTCCCCGACATCACGCTAACGTCATCGCTCACGGAGGTGCTGGAAGAGAACCCGAAGGATGCAAAAATCATAGAGCGCCCTGACATACAGATATATCGCCAGCCAGGGCAACGGCAAGACGGCATGTTTGAGAAGGTGCTGCCCAACCGCCCGCTGCAAATCGGCATCGTGAACAAGGGCGGGCAAGGCGAGCGAATCTACGACCCTTCAGGGCATGCCATCACATTGAGTGCCTACGGAGGTGGTGCCGGAGCAAAAACTGGGCTGTATCTTATAGGAAATAAGGTCAGAAAGTTAAGTCCACGCGAATGCGCCCGGCTGCAAGGCTTTCCCGACGATTTTATCATTCACCCCAACCTGCAGCAGGCTTACAAGCAGTTTGGCAACAGTGTTACAATCAATGTGCTGCAATACATAGTCTCCGAAATTGCAAGAACGCTGGGCTTATGTCGACAATAATCAATGCCATTGAACGAGGAAGCCTCACTGCCAGGCATGGCTTTCAGAATGAAAAAGAGGTCGCCGAGAAGTTCAACAACTGGAGACTGGACGAGGACGCCCAGCACTGGCTGCGGGTGATGAACTACGACCTCAAAGATATTGAGCGTGTGGAAGCCGTTGTGTTGTCGGGCTATAAGACCGATGTACAGGTGCAGGTAACCATCTACCTCAAATCTGCAATCGATGTGCGGAACCTGCAGGTGAAGCTGGTCAGCAACATGAATGGATTCAACCAGATAGACAAACGATGGATTGATGCCTACGTCGAACTGTGGAACATTCCGGCAGAAATCAAGACAATACTCCAACGGTACACGGGCGAAACGCCACCCTCCATCCACAATCCGAGAGACAAAAGGAGAATGTTTGCAGACGAGTTTCCGATTAATGAGCAGAACCTGATGCTCGACTGGCTGCGGAGAAACCAGTTTATGATTGTGAGCGACATTCTGAAAGGCCGGGGCGAGTTCGCGGCCGAATGGATACTTGTGGCCCAGAAAACAGAACGGAATGCCCGCTGGGTGCTGAGACCGATGAACTACTGCATGAACTTTTTCGGCAACGGCGAGGTGGAGATTACCGGCCGGGGCAATTTCCACATCGGGCGCATCACCATGCAGCGCAAAGGCGGCGACAACGGGCGGGACACCGCCAAGATGCTTCAATTCAAGATTGATTCTGAACTGCTAAAAAATAATTTTCCACACATGGAAAAAAGTTTGTACCTTTGCACCATGAAAAAGACAACCTTAGCATTCGTATTGGCAGGCTCTATCTTGCTGAGTTCCTGCGACATCCTGACCCAATTGGCTGGGCAGGTACAGAGTGTGGCCAACCTGGCAAACTGCGAGTTCAACCTCAAAAACGTATCCAATGTGAGCGTGGCGGGGGTGAATGTGAAGAATCTGACGCAGGGCAACCTGTCGGCGACCGATGTCGTGAAGTTGGTGACCGCTTACCAGACGAAGCAGGTGCCGCTGGCGATGGATGTGAACATCAACGTGAAGAACCCCACCACACAACAGGCCGCGCTGACGGCGATGGACTGGATTCTGGCCATCGACGGCTCCGACGTGGCCAACGGCATCAGCAACAAGGGGTTCACCGTGAAGCCCTCGACCACCACCATCGTGCCCCTGGGCGTGAACACCGACCTGGGCAATCTCTTCTCGAAGAAGGGCGTGGAGAGTCTGAAGAATTTCGCCTCGAGCTTCACCAGCGAGGGTACCTCGTCGAAGGTGGGGCTGCGCATCCGCCCGCAGTTGTCGGTAGGCAGTACGCAGGTTCCGTTCCCCAACTACATCACGCTGGAGAAGAAGACAGGAAAAAGTTAATTTTCAATGACCCATAACACAGAGGGCGGCGCATTCGCGCCGCCCTCTGTGTTATATTTTAGTAGAGGAAATTGTTGTAGGGGTAGCGGATGGCATGGATGGTGCTGACGTGGTTGTAGATGAGGCTGCGGAAGTCTTCGAGGTGGGTACGCTCGACGGCGGAGATGTGGATGGCCTCCTCTTCACCGGTGTGGGACGGCAGTGTTTCCAGGCGGTCTATCTTATTGTAGACCATAATGGTGGGCTTGTCGGCGGCACCAATCTCATCGAGGGTGGTGCGGACGGCGGCAATTTGCTCCTCGTAGTCGGGATGCGAGATGTCGACCACATGGAGCAGGAGGTCGGCCTCGACCACTTCGTCGAGGGTGCTCTTGAAGCTTTCCACCAGCTGGGTGGGGAGTTTTCGGATAAATCCGACAGTGTCGGTGAGGAGGAAGGGCAGGTTGCCGATGACGACCTTGCGCACTGTGGTGTCGAGGGTGGCGAAAAGTTTGTTTTCCGCGAACACGTCGCTCTTGGAGAGGACGTTCATGAGGGTGGACTTGCCGACGTTGGTGTAGCCGACAAGTGCCACACGGACAAGGCTCTCGCGCCCTTTTCGCTGTAGGGTTTTCTGCTTGTCGATGGAGGCAAGTTGCTGTTTGAGGAGGGAAATTTTCTCCTTGATCAGCCGTCGGTCGGTCTCAATCTGTGTCTCGCCGGGGCCGCGCATGCCGATGCCGCCGCGCTGGCGCTCGAGGTGGGTCCAGAGGCGCGTGAGGCGCGGAAGCATGTACTGCAGTTGGGCGAGTTCCACCTGGGTCTTGGCGATGGAGGTGCGGGCGCGCTTGGCGAAGATGTCGAGGATGAGGGTAGTCCGGTCGAGTATGCGGCATTCCAACGCCTTCTCCAGGTTACGCAACTGGGCGGGCGAGAGCTCGTCGTCGAAGATGACAAAATCGGCATCGAGAGCCTGCTTGTATTCCTTGATTTCCTCCAGTTTTCCGCTGCCGACATAGGTGCGGGTGTCGGGTCGTTCCAGCCGCTGCACCACTTTTTTCACACATACACCGCCGGCGGTCTCGAGGAGGAACTCCAACTCGGCGAGATATTCCTCGGTGCGCTCCATGGTCTGCATGCCGGGACACACGGCCACGAGGATGGCGCGTTCATACCTGTCTTCCTGCGGCTTCATGGAGGATGGATTCTAGTTGCAAACCTATGGTTTCCCAGCTGAAGTGCTGCTGCACATAGCGGTGGGCGTTGTTGGCGAGGAGGCTGCGGCGCTTCTCGTCGGCAAGGAGAGCCACAATGCAGTCGGCCAGTTCCCTGGCAGTGGTGCCGAGCAGCAAGTGCTCGCCGTGGATGGCACCGAGGGCATCGTTGGCCAGTGGAGTCGTAACACATGGAATGTCCATAGCCATGGCTTCGAGCAATTTGTTCTGCAGGCCGGAGCCGAGACGCATCGGGGCGATGAAGATGCGTGCCGAGGCATAGCAAGGGCGGATGTCGTCGACCGAACCGGTAACCGTTACGAGGTCGGACGAGAGTTCCCTGACGGCCTTCTTGGGCGTGGCACCGGCGAGGGTGAGGGTGGCCTGTGGACAGCGTTGCCACACCAGCGGCATGACCTCGTGTACCAGGAACTGCGCCGCGTCTATGTTGGGCTGGTACTGCATATTGCCGCAGAAGACGAGGTCGGTAGTCTTCCCGAGGGACATCGGGTGGAAGTATTCGAAGTCCACTCCGTTGGGCACAACGCGGATGGAGGTGCTGTTGCGGTGGGGGATGGCGTCGCGGTCGGTTGCGGATATGATGGTGTGGCGGTCGAAGATTCGCATAGCGTTGTACTCGGTGGAGCGCAGCATCTTGAACTCGAAATGGAGCATATAGCGCAGGAGTCCGCCGGTCTTCTCCATGCGCCGCTCGGTGTTCATGGAGAGGGCATCCTGGAAGTCCATCACCTTGGGGTAATGGCATCGGGCGACGAGCGGCATGGTGCGCACCATCTGGTTGTAGACCACGTCCGGAGCCACCTTCTGCATGAAGGCTTTGCAGGCACGGCGGGCTCGGTGCGAGTCCCAGTAGCCCATCTGCAGGCTCTTGGTGCAAAGAAAGTTGCGGATGGCGTTCTTGTATCCCACCCAGCGGGGTGGGGTTACGGTGCAGATTTCCTTGCAGTAGGGTTCAAGCGCCTGGCGCTGCTCGGGGGTTACACGGGTATGACTGACAGCGAAGAGGTAGACTTCGTTGCGCTTGGAGAGTTGCACTATTTGGTGGTAGGCGCGCAGTTTGTCGCCTTTCTCGAGGGGATAGGGGAACCTTGGGAGGACTATCAATATCTTCATGATCTAGAACAGTTGGGTTTGTGTGCCTTCGGCGTAGCCCATGCGCTCGTCAGGGGCATCCGGGGCGTCCGTATCGGGTTCGTCGCCACTTTGCGACGGGTCGGGGTCGGGTTTGACGGGTTCGAGCCAGTTGAACTGGTCAACGGCAAAGGTGGTGATACGCTTTCCCTTGGCCTTGTGGCTTTTCACCCCGATGAAATCCTCCACGTCGATGATTTCGGAGGATATCTTCTTGCCGCTGTCGGGGTTGTAGACGACCTCCAAACGGGGGTAGTAATCCATACTGATGGAGAGGAGCGTGGAGCCGTCGTCGTCGAGGAAGGGGGTCTTGCGGTCGGTGGCCTCGGGCATGAAGCGTTTGAGGTAGGGGTGGCCGTCGGGGGAGAGGTAGAGGGCGGTGAGGATGCCCTCGGGATTGAACTTGCGCAACTCGACAAGGTCGTCATCGTAATGATTGGCTAGGTCGAAGGAGGTGGTGCGGTAGACGGCCGACCGGGTAACGGCAAGTATTCTGTCGCCACCCTTGAACTCGCCGAGGTAGCGTCCCGCTTCGTTGACATTTAGGCGCTTGACGCTCTCGTCGAACCATATCTTGCGGGCAGAGAGGGTGGAGATGCCCTCGTCCTTGAGGTTGATGGAGCGGACAGCGTTGCGGGTAAGTATGTTGCCCATGGACTGGCGCCCCTTGATGGCCAGGGTCTTGAAGTCGAAGTCGAAGGAGGTCTTCTTGAGCTTGGGTTTGGAGACGTGGTGGACGGTAACCACCTCGGCCTCGCCGTTGGGGTTGGCGGTGAAGTAGAGCACCTTGGAACCACGTGTACCCTTGGTGAGGGGGTATTCCTTGTCGCGGGTGATGGAGGTTACGTTGAAGCGCTTGACCATCACGTATCCGTCGGGGCCACCGTCGCGGTAGATAAGGTTGTAGACGGTGCGCTCGTCGCGCTTGCGGAAGACGGAGATGAAGAGTATCTCGGGGCAGTCCTTGGAGCCGACGAAGCCTTTCTCCTGCACCTTGGTAACCATGAAGGTGCCGTCGCGGCGGAAGACGATGATGTCGTCCATCCTGGAGCACTCGCAGGCCACCTCGACCCCCTCCTCGCGCTTGAGCCCCCAGCCGGCGAAGCCGGTGGAGTAGTTGACGTAGAGCTTCTCGTTGGCGAGGGCGACGACGGTGGACTCGATGTCCTCGAAGGAGCGTATCTCGGTCTTGCGTTCGCGGCCTTTACCGAATTTGTCGAGGATGTGGCGGAAGTAGCGGATGGCGTAGTCGGTGAGGTGTGCCAGGTGGTTCTTGACCTCGTCGATGGTCATCTCTATGTTGGCCAGCTCGTCGGCGGCCTTCTTGATGTCGAACTTGGAGATTTTGCGGACGGGTTTCTCGGTGAGCTTGAGGATGTCGTCGCGGGTGATGTCGCGCTTGAAGTGCTTCTTGTAGGGGTCGAAGGCGCGGAACATGTCGTCGACCTGCTCGTCCCACGAGAGGCTGTCGCGCTGCTCCATCTTCTTGTATATACCTTTTTCGAAGAATATCTTCTCGAGGCTGACCCAGTGCCAGCGGTCCTCCAGTTCGCCGAGCTGTATCTCCAGTTCCTGGCGCAGGAGGTCGCGGGTGCGGAAGGTGTTGTGGCGCAGGATGTCGGAGGCGGTCATGAAGACGGGCTTCTCATCGACAATGACGCAGGTCTGGGGCGAGAAGCTGATCTGGCAGGAGGTGAAGGCGTAGAGGGCGTCGATGGTCTGGTCGGGGGATACGCCGGCGGGGAGGTAGACCACTATCTCGACCTCGGCGGCGGTGTTGTCGTCCACCTTCTTGATTTTTATCTTCCCCTTCTCGTTGGCTTTCAGTATGCTGTCGATGAGGAGGTCGGTGGTAACGGTGTAGGGCAGCTCGGTGATGACGATGGCCTTGCGCTTTTCGTCGTAGTGCATGCGGGCACGGATGCGGAGGCGTCCTCCGAGTGCGGCGTCGTTGTAGCGGGACACGTCGATAAGGCCGCCGGTGGGGAAGTCGGGGTATATCTCGAAGGGTTCGTCCTTGAGTATCTTGATGCTGGCGTCGAGGAGCTCGCAGAAGTTGTAGGGGAGGATGACGGAGGTGAGGGTAACGGCGATGCCCTTGGTACCCTGTGCGAGGAGTAGGGGGAACTTGATGGGGAGCGAGACGGGTTCCTGCTTGCGGCCGTCGTAGGAGGGTTTCCACTGGGTGGTCTTGGGGTTGAAGACGACCTCCTTGGCGAACTTGGAGAGGCGGGCCTCGATGTATCGTCCTGCGGCGGCGTCGTCGCCGGTGAGTATGTTGCCCCAGTTGCCCTGGCAGTCGATGAGGAGTTCTTTCTGGCCGAGGTTGACCAGGGCGTCCTTGATGGAGGCGTCGCCGTGGGGGTGGTACTGCATGGTGTTGCCGACGATGTTGGCCACCTTGGTGAAGCGGCCGTCGTCGGTTTCGTCCATGGCGTGGAGTATGCGCCGCTGGACGGGCTTGAGTCCGTCGTCGATGTCGGGGACGGAGCGGTCGAGGATGACGTCGGAGGCGTAGTCTATCCAGTAGTCCTTGAACATACCCTCGAGCGAGAGGGTGGTGCCCTGCTCGTCGGGGGTGGGGGTGCTTATGTGGTCTTCCATGATGGTTTTTGTCGGTGAGCGGTAGGGGGTCTCTAGGTACTCTCTAGGTACTCTCTTAATGAATACATAAACTGTGGTGCGATATGGGACGATATGGTGTCATGGCGTTTCATGTCATTTTTTGCTGGCTGGGCGGAATGTGCGGTTCCAGCGGATTCCGCCGTGGTCCTTGTCGGTGGACCAGAGGACCAGGCGAGCCTTGCCCACGATGTGGTCTTCGGGCACGAATCCCCAGAAGCGGCTGTCCTGGCTCATGTGGCGGTTGTCGCCCATCATCCAGTAGTAGTTCTGGCGTACGGTGTAGGTGGTGGCAGGCTGGCCGTTGATGAGGATCTGTCCGTCGCGCACCTCGAGGGTGTTGCCCTCGTAGGCTGTGATGACGCGGCGGTAGAGGGGGAGATTCTCCAGGGTGAGTTCGAGGGTCTCGCCGGCGGCGGGGATGTGGATGGGCCCGTAGTTGTCCACACTCCAGTTGAAGCCCTCGGCGTTGGGGTAGAGGCTCTGCGAGGAGTCGGCCGGCACCTCGACCTTTTCGATGCCGATGACCGAGCTCTTGAAGGAAAGTTGCTTGGCGGCGGCTTGGGTGAGGGGTACCTGGAGGTAGGTGTTGCCGGCGGGGTCGCGGTCGGCGTTGCGGAGGGCGGCGTCGATGTCCTCGTAGCGCACGTTGGCCTCGTCGAGGGCGCGTGTGGGGTTGATGCCTGCGGCGAAGGCCACGTTGTAGATGACCTCGGCCTCGGCCGGGGTCTCGATGGGCTGGCCGTTGATGTGGACGGCCTGGTCTATGATTTGGAGATCCTCGCCGGGCAGGCCGATGCAGCGCTTGATGTAGTTCTCGCGTTTGTCGACGGGGCGGGTCTTGACCTCGCCGAGCGACTGGCCCATGTAGCGTGCCGTGCCGCCAAGGACAGCCTCACGGCCGAAGTCCTGCACGGCCTGGTAGTAGGTGTATTGTCCGCCGGGGAAGGCGCCCAATATGGTGTCGCCTGCGGGGAAGTTGAAGACCACGGCATCGTAGCGCTTCACCTTACCCAGGCCGGGGAAGCGGTGGTAGGAGAAGTGGGGCCAGCCCAGGTAGGAGGGCACTCGCCCGTCGGTGCCGACCAGGCTGTTGTGCATCAGCGGCAGCGACAGCGGGGTCTGGATGATGCGGGGGCCGTAGGCCAGTTTGCTCACCATCAGGTGGTCGCCCACCAGGAGGCTCTTCTCCATCGAGGAGGAGGGAATCTGGTAGAGTTCGAAGACGAAGCCGCGGATGGGGATGACGGCGATGAGGGCGAAGATGACGGCCTCGGCCCAGTCGCGCGCACTGGAGATTTCCTCCGGCTTCTCCACTTCCGGATCCACGTACTGCCACGGGCCGAGACCCAGCAGCGGGAGGTAGACCGGGGGGCAGAGAATGGCGCCCAACTGCTCCCAAAACGAGTTGCGGCGAAAAACGCGGGCACTCTCCTGCACCAGCAGGTAGAAGAGAAATATGTTCAATCCGGGGATGAGCATTCCTGCAATCCAGGTCCAGTTCTTGCCGCACAGGCCGACCCACTCGACGATGTTCCATACGGGGACGAGCGACTTCCACGGGGCACGGCCCGCTTTCTTGAAGATGAACCACAGGCCGAAGTGGATGCCTGCGAGGACAAGGATGAGGAGGATGTTGTAAATCATTGCTTTCCTTTGAGGTTTAAAGTGTCTACTATTGCTATAAGTTTTTGTTTCTCAATATTCCAGTCCATGTCGGCACGGGCGGCGGAGAAGTCGTAGCCCTCCTTGGGCTTGGAAAGAACCTTCTCGAGGGCGTCGGCGAGGGCGTCGGCCCCCGGGGCGGCGAGTATCTCGCCGACATGGTATTTTCTGACCACCGCGGCCATCTCGGGCAGGTCGCTGACCACCATGGGCACTCCGGCGGCCACGAAGTCGCCGATGCGGTTGGGAAGCGAGTAGCGGTAGTTGAGGCCGAGGTCCTCGAGCATCACCAGGCCCACGTCGGCCTGCAGCGTGAGGCGTTCCAGATCCTTGGGGGCGAGACGGCCGAAAAAGAAGATGCGGTCGTTCCAGGGTTTCGAGGCGGCGTAGTCCTGCATCTGATCGACGAGGTCGCCCACGCCGGCCACCACCAGGCGGCACTGCGGCAGGCGTCCCAGGGCGTCGATGGCCCAGTCGATGCCGCGACCCAGGTTGACCGCCCCCTGGTAGAGGAGGGTTTTGGTTGAACTAGGTGGACTAGTGGAACTAGTTGGACTAGTTAAACTAGCGGAACTAGAGATGCCAGCCATATTGCGCACCACAACCATGTCGATGCCGAGGGTGCGCTTGTAGTAATCGGCCACGCTTTGGCACACAGTGATGTTGGCGTCGCAACGGGGCATGAGGGCTCGCTCGATGCGCTCCCACACGCGCTTCACACGGGGGCGACCCACCAGCTCGGGCACCTCGGGGAAAATCTCGTGGCTGTCCATCACCAGCCGCTTGCCCTTCAAGCGCGCCGCCAGCCAACAAGCGAGGAGCGTGTCGGTGTCGTTGGCCCACACGATGTCGCATCGTGTGCGCAGCAGGCAGAAAAAAAGACGGAGGTTGTATTCGGCATAGAAACGCCAGGTCTTCTGGCTCCAGACGTTCAGCTCGTTCCTGCCGACAAGCAGGGCCTTGCAGCCCGCCTCGCGCAGGGCGGCGGCGTGGCGCAGCACACGGCGGTCGGTTACCAAATCGTTGGTTACCGCCATCACAATCCGGGGCTGTTTTTTATTATTCAAAACTTTATAGTAACGCCTTTGGAAAATATTTCGTATTTTTGCAGTCGAATTTTTATCAACTTTTTTGCTGAAACATGCGCACCAAACTCATACTCTTGCTCTTGCCGCTGACCCTGCTGGCGGCGTGCAGCCCCAAACAGTCGCCCGGAACAGCTCCGGCGCCGCTGGAACCCCGTCGGGGGCAGGTGTGGCAGCTGGTGTCCGAGCAGGGGCGCCCCCTGCCCCGGAGCAAGCACTCCCCCACCCTGCTGCTCAACCCCGACAGCCAGACCGCATCGGGACTTGCCTACTGCAACGAGTACACCTTCCGATACACCCTGCAACACCCCGTGCAGCAACCCGATGGAGATCGGTACAAGGTGCAGTTCACCTTCTGGGGCTGCGGTTCCGTGGAGTGTCCCGAAGGCGGCATGAACGCCGAGCGGCGCTACATCGGCCTGCTGGACAAAGCCACCTCGCTGCGCCTCACCGCCACCACCCTCACACTTTACCAAAAAAACAACGAACTGCTACACTTCGAACTGCAATGAAACTCTCCTACAAATACCTCACCCTCAACGTCCCGCTGTGGATGCTGCGCCTGCTGAAACGGCGTATGCACTGGGTGCGCGCCGCCGGATGCATTGTCGTGGACGACAAGACCGGCAACTATCTTCTCATCCACCGCAACGGCCGCTGGGACTTGCCCAAGGGAAAAGTGGAGGCAGGCGAGACGCTGATAGGTGCCGCCTGCCGCGAGTCGCACGAGGAGACGGGACTGGACGTGTTTGCATCGCGCAGGCAAACACCACTCAAGACTTATCACATCTATAACCTCTATGGAGGATGGCACCTGAAGCAGACTTCATGGTTCAAAGGCCATTGTGGCCTTGATACCATGGGAACTCCCCAACAGGAAGAAGGCATCACCGAAGTGGCGTGGGTCTCGCCCGACGAGTGGCACAGCCGACTCCAACGCTCCTACGGAACCCTGAAAACCCTTTCCAAACAATGGCAACGCTCTCACAAATAGCCCTCACTTTCACCCCCGGACTGGGCAACACTTCCGTCCGCCGACTTGTCGAAACCTACCCCGACGAGGACATCTTCTCCCTACCCAAATCGGAACTCACGGCTGCTTTCGGCGAACATCGCGACATTGCAGACAACATCTTGAACAAAAGCGGATTTCACCGTGCAGAAGAGGAGCTGCGCTTCTGCGAGCGGAACGGTATCCGCCCCCTCTTCTTCACCGACGACGGCTATCCTCGTCGCCTCAACCTCGCTGAAACCCAGGACTGCCCCGCCCTGCTCTATGTCATGGGTCAGGCCGACCTCAACGCCGAGCGTACCGTCTCCATCGTCGGCACCCGCCGCTCCACCGCCCAGGGGCGCGACAACACCGACCGCCTCGTGCGCGACCTCAAACCCTACAACACACCGATTGTCAGCGGACTGGCCTACGGCATCGACACCGCCGCCCACACCGCCGCCCTCGACCACGGCCTGCCCACCGTGGCCGTCCTCGGCCACGGTCTCGACCGCATCTACCCGCCCGAGAACCGCTCCCTGGCCAAGCGCATCCTCGATGCCGGCGGCGCGCTCGTAACCGAATACCCCAACGGCACCGCCATACATCCCTCCTACTTCCCCGCCCGCAACCGCATCATCGCCGCCCTGGGCGACACCACGGTGGTGGTGGAAGCCTCGGAGAAGGGCGGCGCACTCATCACCGCCGCCATCGCCGCCAGCTACCAGCGCGACGTGTTCGCCCTCCCCGGCCGCCTCACCGACACCTACTCGCGCGGATGCAACAACCTCATCGCCACCAACCGCGCCCTGCTGCTGCGCACGGCTGACGACATCGCTTTCCAGCTGGGCTGGCCACTGATTGGCAAGCAATTGGCCATCGCCGAGGCCGAAAACGCCGTCCGGCTGACGGCACTGGAGCAGCGCACCGTCGACCTGCTGCACGATTACGACTGCCTGACCCTCGACGAGGTGGCACGGCACTTGGACACTTCGCTTCCCAAGGCCGCCGCGCTGATGTTCAACCTCGAGATGCAACAACTGGTCCGCACCCTGCCCGGACACCTCTACCAGGCCGTCCGCGGATGTTAAATTATCCTAACGCAGGCAGCATTATTAAAATAATATGTACTTTTGCACCACCAAATCAAGAAACAACCACCCGCAATGAATAGACACATCGCCCTCATCCTGACCCTCTGCCTCCTCGGCGGCAGCCTGTGGGCACAAGACCAACCCAACAAACGCGAACGCAAGAAAAACCTCGTGGTCAAGGAGTGGAACCTCCGCGCCGGCAGCCGCACCCCCTACCTCGACAATGTGGTTACCTACGACGAGCAGGGCCGCAAAATCGAGGAAATAGAATACGCCTCCTATGGCCAAAAGAAGCGCGTAATCTACGAATACGAGGGTCAGAGCACCAAGTGCAAACGCCAGATTGAGCGCGACGACAAGGATCGCGTGGCCCGCATCAAGGTGTTCGAATACAACGACGACGGCACCCGCAAGAAACAGTACAACTACTACCCCAACGGCAAGCTCGAGTCCACCAAAGATTTCGAATACAGCTACAAATGAGCATCCTTGCACAGATGGCACCCATTGGGCTGGACGACATGAAGGCCGTCCGCCTGATGAACCGCGTGGACCAGAAGTACATAGCCCCGGCTTCGCTGCTGGAGCCCCTGCTGGAACGCGTGGCCGGCCAATACTACGTGCAACATATTGATAACGAACCCTTGGCACCGTATCGCACCCTTTACTTCGACACTGCCGGCCTGGCCATGTACCTCATGCACCACAACCGCAAGCTCAACCGCCAGAAACTGCGCATCCGCACCTACCGCTCCACCGACACCACCTTCTTCGAAATCAAGAACAAAGACAACAAGAAGAAGACCCGCAAGGTACGCATCCCACTTGACGTCAGCCTCTTCGATACCGCCCTCGAGGTGCCCGAGGTGCGCGACTTCATCGAAAAGAACACCCCTTACATCACTCCTCACTCCTCACTCCTCACTCCTAACACCCTAACCCCCTGCCTCGAGAACCGTTTCGACCGCATCACCTTGGTGGACCGCGGAATGAGCGAGCGCGTAACCATCGACCTCGGCATCCGTTTCCACAATCGCGCCACCGGCCTCGACGCCGACATCGCCCGCGCCCTCGTCATCGAGGTCAAGCACGAGGTCGGCGCCCCTACCTCGGCCATCGAGCGCACGCTGCACGACCTCCACATCCTGCCACGCCGCATGAGCAAATACTGCATCGGCACCGCCCTCACCAACCCCACCGCCAAACACAATAGATTTAAACCCAAATTGTTGTACATAAACAAAATCACATCATGAAACTCCTGCAAGCAGCCTACGACCCTGACATCGCCCAGGAATTCGGCGAACAGATTGCCAGCTACGACTTCCTCGGCATCCCCCTCTTCGACGGTCCCAGCCTCTGGAACCTCCTGCTGCGTTTCGCTTTCAACCTGCTGGTATGCTGGGTGATAACCCACTTCTTCTACTATAAGAAGGCCCGCCGTCGCGACTACTACTTCACCTTCATGCTCTTCTCCGTGGTCATCTACCTGCTGCTCTTCTCGCTACAGAACCTCAGCATCGAGATTGGCTTTGCCCTCGGCCTCTTCGCCATCTTCGGCATGATACGCTACCGCACCACCACCATACCCGTGCGCGAGATGACCTACCTCTTCGTCATCATCGGCGTCAGCATCATCAACGGCTTCAGCATGGCCACCAGCTATGCCACCCTCGCCGCCGCCAACATGCTGGTCATCCTCGTATGCTGGCTGCTCGAAAGCATCGGCCTCACCCGCCGCGACGCCACCAAAATCATTCTCTACGAGAAAATCGACCTCATCCGCCCCGACCGCCGGCAGGAACTCCTGGCCGACCTCCGCCAGCGCACCGGACTGGAAATCACCCGCCTACCTCAAAGTCTCCTACCGCCCCGACGACGACCGCCCCAACGACATTGACATGATTACCAAGTTCAAGCAAAATTAACATCCCCCATAATGAGAAACTCCCTGACCATCACCCTCGCAGCCTTGGCCCTGCTGGCCAGCTGCACCCAAAAGACCCGCCACTTCGGCGCAGACGATGCCTCCGTGCAAGCTACCTGCACCTACAACGGCAGCGACTCGACCCACGCCCGGTGGCAGTTCACCAACCCCGACGGCAGCCCGCTGGTACCCGACGCCGACTCCGTCCGTGTCGTCGAGCGCGGCCCGGACGGCCACCCCATGACCGTCTGCTTCCACATCGGCGAGCAGCAACGCTGGCTCCAATTCTACTCCAACATGGCCGTCCGCAGCGACGGCATGGTCATCAACGGCCTGCGCGAGGGCCTCTGGCTCTTCTACTACCCCGACGGCACCAAGCAGACCGAGTACGCCTTTGTGGGCGGCAAAGAGGAGGGCCCCTACCGCGTCTATCGAGAGAACGGCGTACCCTACTACGTCGGCCAGTGCCGCGAAGGCCGCCGCGTGGGCACGTGGGAGATCTACGACGCCAACGGCAACCTAGCCACCACCCAGGACTATGGCGATTGAGATAGCTCCCGACATCACCCGCGCCATCGGCCTTGAGGCCGACCGCCTCGGCATCGATGCCTACATCGTCGGCGGCGTGGTGCGCGACCACTTCCTGCAGCGCCCCTGCTCCGACATCGACATCGTCTGCGTGGGCCGCGAGCAGGGCGGCGACGTGCACATCGGCATCGAGTTGGCCAAGGCATCCTCCGCCGTCCTCGGCGGCAGCAAGGTCTCCGTGTTCAAGAACTTCGGCACCGCCAGCTTTAACTATCAACTGCCAACTGCCAACTGCCAACTCGAATTCGTCGGCGCCCGCAAGGAGAGCTACAGCCGCGACAGCCGCAAGCCCGTCGTCGAGAACGGCACCCTCGAGGACGACCAGCGGAGGCGCGACTTCACGGTCAACGCCCTGGCCGTCTGCATCAACGCCGACCGCTACGGCGAGCTGGTCGACCCCTTCGGCGGCATCCAGGACCTCAACCTCGGCATCCTACGCACTCCCCTCGACCCCGACATCACCTTCAGCGACGACCCCCTCCGCATGATGCGCGCCGTCCGCTTCGCCAGCCAATTGGGCTTCCGCATCGCCGACGAGACCCTCGAGGCCATCACACGCAACGCCCACCGCCGCCGCCGAGCTAAACAAAATCATGCTTTCCCCCACCCCATCCCTCGGCCTCAAGCTGATGCACAAGTGCGGCCTCATGCCACTCATCCTTCCCGAGATCAGCGCCCTGGCTGGAGTGGAAACCGTCGACGGCCGCGGCCACAAGGACATCTTCTACCACACCATGCAGGTGCTGGACAACGTGAGTGCGGAGTGCGGAGTGCGGAGTGCGGAGAGGGCTGCCGCAGAAAACAGCTCCGACCTCCGACCTTCGACCTCCGACCTATGGCTGAAGTGGGCCGCCCTGCTGCACGACATCGGCAAGCCCGGCGTGAAGCGCTACGTCGCCGGCCAGGGCTGGACCTTCCACGGCCACGAGGCCCGCGGCTCCCACATGGTCAAGCGCCTCTTCAAGCGTCTACGCCTACCATTGGGACCTGAAATGAAATATGTGGAAAAACTTGTCATGCTCCACATGCGTCCCATCGTGCTCTCCGAGGACGAGGTAACCGACAGCGCCGTGCGCCGGCTCCTCTTCGAGGCCGGCGACGACATCGACGACCTCATGCGCCTCTGCAACGCCGACATCACCAGCAAGAACCCCGACAAGGTGCGCCGCCACAAGGCCAACTTCGAGCTGGTGAAGCGCAAGTTGGTGGAACTCGAGGAGCGCGACCGCATACGCAACTTCCAGCCGCCAGTCTCCGGGCAGGACATCATGGAGACCTTCGGCATCGGCCCCTGCCGCGAGATAGGCACCATCAAGGACGCCATCAAGGATGCCATCCTCGACGGCCAGATCCCCAACGACCGCGACGCCGCCTGGCAGATGATGCTCCGCCTGGCCAAAGACCTCGGCCTGGAGCCCGCATCGACCGACAAACGCTGAAAGCCCGTCCCGCGCGGGAGACAATATTTTTAGGTTTCGCGCGCGAGATTTTTTTTCAGCCCGGCAGCAGATATTTCCCCGTATTTCAGATTTTTTTGTAACTTTGCACTTAAGTTTTATTAATCAACATTTTTATAAAATGCTT
>CACZLT010000049.1 GCA_902782185.1 uncultured Bacteroidota bacterium
CGAGGGTGTGCGTAAAAAAAAATGGTTATATAACATGTTGGTTATCACCTATACTAATCCACCTACTCCCCATAAATTTCGCTAAAAAATGAAAATTTTCTTGGCGGTATATTTTTTTTTCGTAATTTTGCACCCGAAAAATTCCTGGAGATCACTGATCTGAAAAGGCAGGTTAGCGAGGCTCCGCCTGCCACAGCACCCCAGGAACGATTTACGAACAACAGGAAGCCTCACGACAGAACCCGAAAAGAGCAACATCTGGAGAGTCCCGCCGCGAAGGGTGCGCCGTAGTACCGGAGAGGGACGAGGACAAAAAGGAGGGTGCCGACTTTATTGTGCAACGGTTGGAATGTCCGACCACCGATGCACAGCACAGCGAGACGGGCATCTAATTAAAGTATCAATTAAAAAATAAAAAAATGAAAAAAACATATCTGTCCCTCGCGTTCCTCACCCTGGCGGTGTGCCTCGGGGCGTCCGCGCAGGAACTGACGCGCGAGGTGCCCTATGAGAAGCACGAGTCGTCGGTGGTGGTCGAACAGAACGACGGCCGATGGGTCGTGGCAAAAAACCACAACGGGGAGGCCAGCCTCGTCCTCGTGGACTCCACCGGCAGCACGGCCAAAGTAATCCGCCTCGGACATGGCGTGGAGGTGAAGGACCTCATCGATTCGCGGCACTTTTGCGGATCCATCCTGGAGGGTTCGGTGCGCAAGGGTCTCCTGGGATACTTCAACATGAGCGCTTTCAACACCGGCAAGGTGAGCTACATGGTGATCGAAGGGGTGGAAAGCCTGGAGAAGATGGTGCGGTACGACTACATGGACTGCCTCCACGTGTCGATGATAGGCCGCCACGGCGACGGCACCAGCCGTGTGGTGGATGCGGTGCTGCCGCCCCCCGACTTCGGCTTCAGCCCCAACACCTGGAAGGTCTGGATCGGAACCATCAACTATTTCCCCTGCCACCTGGACGACATCACCGCCACGGACAGCAAGGTGGTGCTCTCCGGGCGCAACGTGTTCACCCGCAGCGGCTTCTTGTTCGCTTTCGACATCGAAGGCCTGCTGTCCGCGCCGTTCTTCTTCAACAAACCGGGCAAAACCCGGATGCCGGACCAATCGGTGGCGAGACCCATCTGGCTGACCGGCGGGCTGCTGGACACTTTCTTCGCCGCCTACACGACGTATTACCACTTCCAGGTCAGCAAATACGGGGGGGACGATGTGACCCGTTTCTCCAAAAAGAAGTTTTCTCTTATCGGAGCTTTTGACATCAACAATGTCCTGGTCGATGTTTGCACGAACCAGGCAGGCACCGGCGTCCACCTGCTCTGCACCTATAGGAACTCCGATTATGATCCATACGGCAGCTACATATGGCACATACCTGCCTCCAAGCTGAATCCTGCCTTCGGGAGTGTCGGGGATATCCTGTGTAACGAGTACTACGACACACAACTTTTCTCCATAACCCGCAGGCGGCACCAGAAGAACGGCATTGTGGCTTCGGGCGAGAGACTAAACAGCCCCGTGTTGAGCCTCCATCGGCTGAAGTCCGGTGTGTGGGGCAACTGCACCCATTACCTTGACTACCCGCTGGATTTCGATTATTTCAACAACGAAGTAGAACCCCCCAAAGCCACAATTACCGGGGAATGCACGGACAAAGTGTTCCAGACAAGGGTGTGCACGGTGGAATCCCATGCAGTAAACAACGTTTGCCAGTAAATTCACAAAACACAAAAACAACAACAGTCATGAAAAAGACAATGATAACGGCACTGGTGCTGCTGCTGTCGGCGGCGGCCGGGGCCCAGGACACGGTGGTCGGCCCGTACATGGGCGGCAACTATTTCTCCAACTACACGATAGCCCGGACAAAAGAGCTGACCGTTGGCTGGGAGCCCGCCCCGAGCTACAGCCAGGGGGGCGTGAACGCCAAGCTGCTCAACTGCGGCAAGGACACGCTGAAGATTGTGGGTGTGGCCGTCCCGATGGTAACTCTGGTGGACTGGTTGGGCTGGTACGGGCGCATCCCGACGGACTCGTCGCAGGCCTGGTACTACCAGTTCCAACACACGCTGGACACCTCGATGGCGGCCTGCTACGAATACGCCTGCATCTACAAGCAAGCGGGCGACTCGATGCTGCTGCTCGACTCCGTGGTGATCAACCGGAAGTTCGACACGGTCAGGTATGTCATGATCCCGGAGAGCGAGAACCCCCGCAACGGGAGGGTCCCCTTCTACCTCTACGAGAAACGCTTCGCCAACCCCATCGTCATGACCGACTCCTTCTACATGGGCGTAACCGCCGACACGTGGAGGCTGCGGGTGGACACCGTCGGGAGGGCCATCTGGTGGGACCGGTTCCCTTTCAGCCCGCTCAAGTACTACAATGCCCGCACTGTTGAGGGCTACACCGAGAAAAAAGCCTGTTACGACGATGAGCATGGATGGAGGTTCTACTATCAGTGGCGCTTTTTCGACGACGAGTTCTTCTTCTTCTTCCCCATCGTCGAGCCCTACGGGGACACGCTGTCGGTGCAGACGGTGGAGCGATTCACCTCGCTCTTCCCCAACCCCGCGACGGGGCGGGTGTCGGTGTTCTCCTCCTTCGGTCTGAACAGCGTCCGCCTCTACAGCGTCTCCGGCGCCGAGGTGCTGCGCCGCGAGGGTCTCTCCGGCACCCTGGCCACCCTCGAGCTGGGCGCGCTGCCCGCCGGCACCTACCTCGTCCACATCGACACCCCGGCCGGCACCGCCGTCAAGCGCCTGGTGGTCGGCGGGTAGAATCGGGATATATTGCTCACCCGCAAGCCGCTGCAGGCAACCCTGCCGCAGGATTTCCCCGCGTTCGGGAAGAGGTTGTGCATCACACCTCGAACGGGATGCGGTGGGCGATGCTGCGGCCGAGGGTGATTTCGTCGGCGTATTCGAGGCTGTCGCCGACGGCCACGCCGCGGGCCAAAGTGGTGATTCTCACGCCCAGGGGCTGGAGCAGCTTGTTGAGGTAGTAGTTGGTGGTGTCGCCCTCCATGGTGGTGGGCAGGGCGAGGATGACCTCCTCGACGGGGTGGGGGGTTCCCGTTTCCACGCGCTTGACGAGCGAGGCGATTTCGAGGTCGGAGACCCCGATGCCGTCGATGGGCGAGATGACACCGCCCAGGACGTGGTAGAGGCCGCGGTATTGCTGCGTGTTCTCCAGCGCCATGACGTCCTGCACGTTCTCCACCACGCAGACTATGCCACGCTGGCGCTTGTCGGAGGCGCAGATGGGGCACACCTCGGTGTCGGAGACGTTGTGGCAGTGGCGGCAGCGGTGGAGGCGGGTCTTGAGGTGGACCACGGCTTCGGCGAAGTCGCGCACACGCGCCTCGTCCTCCTTCATGAGGAAGAGGGCGTGGCGGAGGGCGGAGCGCTTGCCGACGCCGGGGAGTGTGGAGAGCTGCTCGACGGCCTGTTCGAGGATTTTACTGGGCAGGTTCATCCTTCCGCTCGTCCACCTGTTTCTGCAACTCGGCCACACGGCTGACGGCGGCTTCCTCGCGCTTCCGGGCGCGGAGTTTGGCGTGCAGCCCGAAGGCCATCACCACCAGCAGGATGGCGAAGACCAGTGCGGCGACCCAAAGGGTGATTTTCAGTTTGATGCCGAGCCACAGCATGACGATGCCGACCAGGTCGGCCAGCAGCAGCGAGAAGAACGACTGCCATCCAAGGTTCTTGAGTTTCATGATGCTTAAAATTTTCCACAACAACGCGCTGCGGCACAAAAAATTGTGCCGCAGCGGAAAATAGTTTTTTTGAGGTTTTTTTCCCATTTTATTGGGGAAAAGTTGTATATTTGCAATGTCCCCATTATTTGTTAATATGGGGTAATGTTTTTTTAATCAACCTATTAGTAAAAAATCACAATGTCTAGAGAGATAAAATTCAGCCTGGTGTACCGCGACATGTGGCAGAGCAGCGGCAAGTACCAGCCCCGCGTGGACCAGTTGGAGAAGATAGCCCCCGTCATCGTTGCCATGGGCTGCTTCGACCGCATCGAGACCAACGGCGGTGCCTTCGAGCAGGTGAACCTCATGTACGGCGAGAACCCCAACCGCGCCGTCCGCGCCTGGACCAAGCCCTTCAACCAGGCGGGCATCCAGACCCACATGCTGGAGCGCGCCCTGAACGGCCTGCGCATGTACGGCGTACCCGCCGACGTACGACGTCTCATGCCCAAGGTGAAGAAGGCCCAGGGCGTGGACATCATGCGCTCGTTCTGCGGCTTGAACGACCCGCGCAACCTCGAGCTCTCGGTGTTGGCCGCCAAGGAGGCCGGCATGATCAGCCAGGCCGCCCTTTCCATCACCCACTCGCCGGTGCACACGGTGGAGTACTACATGGGCATCGTGGACAAGCTGGTGGCCTTCGGCGCCGACGAGATATGCCTCAAAGACATGGCCGGCGTGGGCCGCCCCGCCACCCTGGGCCGCCTCGTCCATGAAATCAAGACCAAATACCCCCACATCAAGGTGCAGTACCACGGCCACACGGGTCCGGGCCTCTCCATGGCCTCCACCCTCATGGTGGCACAGGCCGGTGCCGACGTCATCGACTGCGCCATGGAACCACTCTCCTGGGGCATGGTGCATCCCGATGTCATCTCGGTGCAGGCTATGCTCAAGGATGCCGGCTTCACCGTCAAGGACATCAACATGGACGCCTATATGGAGGCACGTAAACTGACGCAGGAGTTCATCGACGACTTCCTCGGCCTCTACATCAACCCCGGAAACCGCATCAGCAGCTCGCTCCTGGTGGGCTGCGGCCTGCCCGGCGGCATGATGGGTTCGATGATGAGCGACCTCAAGGGTGTGCACGGAGCCATTAACATGGCGCTCAAGAAGAGCGGAAAGCCCGAGGTCTCGTTCGAGGAGCTCACCGTGCAACTCTTCCAGGAGGTGGAGTACATCTGGCCCCTGCTGGGCTACCCGCCGCTGGTTACCCCTTTCAGCCAGTATACCAAGAATATAGCCGTGATGAACCTGCTCTCCATGGCGCAGGGCAAGCCGCGCTTCAGCCAGATTGACAAGGACTCGTGGAGCATGATTCTGGGTCGTGCTGGACAGTTGCCCGGCCCGTTGGCACCCGAAATCGTCGAACTGGCCAAGAAGCAGGGAATGGAGTTCTACACCGGTGTGCCGCAGGAAGCCTATCCCGACGCACTGCCCGAATACATCAAGGAGATGGAGGAGAACGGCTGGGAGCGCGGCGAGGACGACGAGGAACTCTTCGAGCTCGCCATGCACGATCGCCAGTACCGTGACTACAAGAGCGGCATCGCCAAGGAGCGTTTCCACAAGGAGGTCGCCCAGTTGCGCGCCGAGAAGGACGCCCCTGCCG
Organism: uncultured Bacteroidota bacterium; assembly: GCA_902782185.1. Lineage (GTDB taxonomy): Bacteria > Bacteroidota > Bacteroidia > Bacteroidales > P3 > Colimorpha. Next base: position 5,393 of record CACZLT010000049.1, read on the forward strand.
CCAAGGTGGAGACGGTCGAGAGCATCACCCTCAACTACATCACCCCCAAGCATCCCAACGCCACCCCCATCGTGGCTACCGCCACAGGTCGCCTGCTGTGGGAGACCCGTTTCGACGACATCAGCACCGCCCCTGCCCCCGGCACCGAGGTGAAGGAAGGCACAACTTTAGCCCATATCGAGGCTCCCTATGCCATCGTGCCCCTCACCGCACTCAAAGGCGGCAAGGTAATCGACACCTGCGCCAAGCAAGGGCAGATGGTGAAGAAAGGCGACGTATTGGGTTGGGTGGAATAAGTTCCTAGGGCAGCCGGAAAAGGCTGCGCGCCGAGGCGGTGGTTACACTTGCCACCTCCTCAAGGCTTACCCCTTTAAGTTCGGCAATCTTTTGCGCAACGAGAGGAATATACGCACTCTCGTTGCGCTTTCCTCTGTGTGGGGTAGGGGAAAGGTAAGGGGCATCTGTCTCCAGCAGCAGGCGCTCCAGAGGCATCTCCCTCACAATCTCCGCCAGCCCCGCATTCTTGAAGGTAACCACGCCGCCGATGCCGAGGTGGAAACCCATCTCGACGGCGCGACGAGCCTCCTGCAGGCTGCCGCCGAAACAGTGCATCACACCGCGCCACTGGCGGCGGTCCATGTCGCGCAGCAGGCCGAACACCTCGTTGTGGGCCTTGCGGATGTGCAGGCAGACCGGCAGGTCGAGTTCCAGCGCCCATGTCAGTTGCTGCCGCAAGGCGAAGAGTTGCCGGGCTTCGTGGGTTCGGTCCCAGTAGAGATCCATCCCGATCTCGCCCACCGCGATGTATGGGTGCGGAGCGAAGAGCAAGTCGTGCACCAATTGGAGTTCATGCTTATAGTCCTCTTTCACCGAGGTGGGGTGCAGGCCAGCCATCTCATAGGTACATTCGGGGTGAGCCGAGGCCAGCGCCTGTTGGCGGGGACGGCTGGTGCTGTCGATGTCGGGCAGAAGCAATGTGGTTACATCGGCGTCGAGTGCCCGCTGCAGGGCTTGCTCGCGGTCGAAATCGAACGCCTCGTCATAGAGGTGGGTGTGGGTATCGATGAAAGTCATCGCTGCTGAATGATGTCGGTGAGTAGGTTGTAGAGTTCAAGCAGTTGTGGCTGGTCGGCCAGGAGGCGGCGCTGGGCATCGAGGGTCTTCTCATCGCGGCGTACGGCGGGGCCGGTCTGCTGTGGCCACAGGGGGCCATAGTTGATTTTCTTCACCGTGGCTTCGGCCAGGGGTTGCAGCATGGTGAAGTCGAGGCCGTGCTGCTGCATGAGGTCTTGGGCCAGGGCGTTGATGGCGTTGCCAAAGTTGTTGACCATGACGGCGGCAAGGTGGACATAGCGGCGCTGCTCGAAGTCAAGGCGGTGTATGTTGTGGGTAATGCGGCCGAAGAGATCAACGATGACCTCTTCCGACTGCTGCGAGTCAGCCTCGATGCAGAGGGGCAGGCGCGAGTAGTCCATGGCGAAGTCGCGCACAAAAGTCTGGGGCGACCACACCACGCCGTAGTGCCTTGACACGGGCTTGATTACCCCCATTGGGGTGCTGCCCGAGGTGTGGAGCACTAGGGCATCGGGCAGGTGCAGGTCAAGGGCCAGGTCGTAGAGGGCGTCGTCGTTGACGGCCAAGATGTATACCGCGGCGTTGTCTTTGAGCAGGTCGGTGCTGTTGATAGGTTGCGCCCCTACGCGCGACGCGAGGAGGGCGGCGTGGTCGTATTCACGCGAAAGTACTTGCTTGACTGGTATTCCCGCGCTGTGAAAGGCCAGGGCCAGATGGGTGGCCACGTTGCCCGAGCCTATGAAGCTGACGGAATCAATATTCGTCCTCTTCAAAGAAAAAGTCCTCCTTGGTGGGGTAGTCGGGCCAAATGTCTTCTATGCTTTCGTACTGGTCGCCCTCGTCCTCAATCTCCATGAGGTTCTCAATCACTTCCATGGGTGCGCCGGTACGTTGAGCATAGTCAATCAGTTCCTCCTTGGTGGCAGGCCAGGGGGCGTCCTCTAGTTTCGATGCTAATTCAAGTGTCCAATACATATCTCGGGTCTAAAAAATTTTTGCAAAAGTACATCTTTTTCTGTTATTGGCAAATAGTTTTTGCAATCAGTTGGTATACAGGTATTCGGGTTGTCCTTTCGACACCACGGCGTAGCGTCCGAGGACGAAAAGGTAGTCGGATAGGCGGTTGAGGTAGCGGAGTATGCTTTCGTCAACGTGTACCTCGTGGGCGAGGGTTACCACGCAGCGTTCGGCACGGCGGCAGACGGTGCGGCAGACGTGGCACTGGGCGCCGGTGAGGTTGCCTCCGGCGATGACGAAATTGTGGAGCTTGGGCAATTGGTCGCTGAGGGTGTCAATCTGGCGTTCCAGTATCTCGACTTCCTCCAGGGGCAGTTGCGGCAGGCGGGCGTAGATGTCGCTGTCCTCCTCGGTGGCCAGCAGGGTCTGCAGGGTGAAAAGGTTGCGCTGCACAGCCTTGAGTTCGTCGCGGTAGCCGCCCGGTTCGGAGTGGAGCATCTCGGCGAGGAGGCCGATGTGGGAATTGAGTTCGTCAACGGTGCCGTAGGCTTCCACCCGCTTGTCGTCCTTGCTGACGCGGGTGCCGCCCACGAGGCTGGTGGTGCCGCCGTCGCCTGTCTTGGTGTATATCATACGCGTTCGACGCTTTTCACTTCGGGCAGCACACGCTTGATGGCCTGCTCAATGCCTTGTTTGAGGGTCATCATGGCATGGGGGCAGGAGCCGCAGTGGCCCTGGAGGCGCACCATGACGACGCCTTCGTTGGTCATGTCGACGTATTCCACGTCGCCACCGTCCTGCTGCAGGTAGGGGCGTATCTGCTCCAGGGCGTTCTTTACTTTCACCTCGAGGGTGGCTTTCTCTTGGTCGGTCATATCAGGTATTATTTCAGTTTGTTGATTTTATTTCAGTTTGTTGATTTCGCTGACGGTGTTTTGTGCCAGGGCGTCGAAGGCGTCGCGCTCGGGGCTGTGGGTCATGTCGGGCGTGTAGAGGGCTACGGGGTGGCCGGCGTCGCCGCTTTCGGCGATGCTTTGCACCAGCGGGATTTCGCCCAGCAGGGGGATGCCCATCTCGGCGGCCAGCTTGCGGCAGCCGCCCTGGCCGAAGATGTAGTAGCGGTTTTGCGGCAGCTCGGCGGGGGTGAAATAGGCCATGTTCTCGACGAATCCGAGTACCGGGATATTGATGGCCTCGGCACGGAACATCTGCACGCCGCGCACCACGTCGGCCAACGCCACCTGCTGGGGGGTGCTGACGATGATGGCACCGGTAACGGGAATGGTCTGTGCGAGGGTGAGCTGCACGTCGCCGGTTCCGGGAGGCATGTCAACCACCATGTAGTCTATCTCGCCCCACCAGGTATCGCCCAGCAACTGCTTGAGGGCACTGCTGGCCATCGGGCCGCGCCAGATGACGGCTTTCTCGGGGTCGACGAAGAATCCGACGGACATCAGCTTGATGCCGTATTTCTCTACGGGGAGCATGTAGGTCTTGTCGCCCACCTGGTGGCCGAAGACCTGCTCGCCGCTGACGTTGAACATGATGGGCATGGAGGGACCGTAGATGTCGGCATCGACGAGGGCCACCTTGGTGCCGGTCTTGGCCAGCGACACGGCCAGGTTGGCGGCCACGGTGCTCTTGCCAACACCGCCTTTGCCGGAGGCGACGGCGATAATATGCTTGACACCAGCCAGGCCGGGCATAGCGTTCTCGTCCTGGGGCTGGGGTTCGGGGGACTCGACGGTCTGGCGGGCGGTGAAGCTGACGGAGACCTCGGCATGGCGATCCACATACTCGTGGACGGCCTGGGTACACTGGTCGGCCAGTTCGGGGTAGTCGGTGCCGGCGGCGAGGGTGATGGCGACCCGGAGGCCGTCAATGTCAATGTCGCCAATGAGACCCTGCTCGGTGAGCGTGGTGCCGCTGACGGGGTCGCTGACGTGGCCGAGGGCCATCTCTATCTGGGTGGTGGTAATCATTGTGCAAATATTTCGGTGAGTTTTTTCTCCAATTCACTGCCTCTCAAATTGCGTGCCACGATGTTGCCCTGTCGGTCGACGAGGACGGTGGCGGGGATGGAGGAGATGCCATAGAGGCGGCCTGCGGTAGAGTTCCATCCACGCAGGTCGCTGACATGGTGGGGCCACAGGAGACCGTCATCTTGGATGGCTTTGAGCCAGGCGTCGCGGCTTTGGTCAAGCGAGACGCTGAAAATTTCGAACCCCTTGTCGTGGAAACGCTGGTAGAGGCGCACCACGTTGGGGTTCTCCATGCGGCAGGGACGGCACCACGAGGCCCAGAAGTCGACGAGTACCACCTTGCCGCGCAGGTCGGAGAGACGCAGTGCGGAGCCGTCGGGCGAGGGCAGCTCAATGTCGGGAGCCTCCATGCCGGGCAGGATGGCAGTGCGTAGGCGCGAGTCAATATGCTTGACGAACTCGTCATCGGGATACTGCCCTATGAGGGCGTCGCGGATTTTCTTGTACAGGGGGGCGTACTGCTCGAAAGCCTGCTCGTAATAGGTTACGAGAAAGGCACTCATCAGTACACTGGGATGCGCGTCGAGGAGAGAGGCGAGTTCCTCGGCGACAAGACCGGGCTGCTGCTCCAGCATGGCGCGGGTGTTGAGGTTGGAGAACTCCTTGTAGAGTGCCATATTGTCCGACCCTTTGACCGAAGTGAGGTCAAAATGGTTGAGGGCGGGCATATAGGTGGCCTCGAGGGTGATTTTCTCCTTGGGCAGGAGAATGAAGTGGAGCAGGGGGCTCTTTTCCTGCGGGAGGGTGAGGACGAGGAACTCCGGGGTTGCGGAGTAGCGCTCCAGTTTCACGCGACCCTTGGCATCGGCCTTGAGGGTGTCGGTGGGCATCAGGCGGCCGCCGTGGGGTTCGTTGACGAGGATGGAGGTGCCGTCGGGAAGACCGCTGAAGGTGCAGTTGACGGTGGTCTTCTGGGCTGCAGCACCGAGGGCGAGCAGCAGGCCGAGGGCTAGGAGGAGATGCTTCTTCATAATGTGATTTAGTATCATTTCTCTTTGATTGCTTGCATCAGGTCGTTGTCTTCGCGGAGGACAAGGGGATAGAAGGCATCGGGGCCGTAGAGGTGGTCTCCGATGTAGGCTTTGAGCATGGTGGTGATAAGGCGGTGCTGGGCATCTAGGCCACTGCGGTTGAGGGCTATGCCGCGCTGCTCGCCGAGGGTGGTCAGGCGACGAATGGTACTGTCAGGTACGATGTAGCGATCCAGGAAGGCATCGGCGTCGGGGTAGCGTTGCAGGAGCTCGGCGGCATGGTACTTCACCTCGGCAAAGGCCGTGCGGGAGATGAGCCCGGCCGAGGACAGCCGATTGTAGTAGACAAGGGTGGAGTCCTTGCGGTAGGAAAGCAGGCGGTCGGGGAAGATGCCGCCGCCGCCATAGACTATGCGACCCGCGGCAGTGTAGTAGGGCGTCGAGTCGGTAACGTGCAGCGTGGGGGCGTCGGCGTAGGACTCTTCGATGAGCTGGTTGAGGTAGTCGCGGTAGTACTCGTCGGTGCCGCCGTCGTAGGGGCGTTGGATGGAGCGGCCCGAGGGCGTGTAGTAGCGGGCGGTGGTGAGCATCACCGAGGAACCGTCGTGCAGGTTGAACTCGCGCTGGACCAGTCCTTTGCCGAAGGTGCGGCGACCCACGACGAGGGCGCGGTCGTTGTCCTGAAGGGCGCCGGCAAGGACTTCGGAGGCCGAGGCGGAACCCTCGTCGACCAGCACGGTGAGCCCGCCCTGTGTGAAGAGTCCCCCAGGTCGCGACCGGCTGTTGAGGCGGTGCTGGTGCGCCCCTTGGGTGTAGACGATGAGCGCGCCGGCGGGCAAGAGCTCTCCGGCGATGCCCGTGGCGGCGGCGAGGGAACCCCCGGAGTTGCCGCGCAGGTCGAGGAGAAGATGGCGCATACCCTTCCGCATAAGTTGCCGCAGGGCATCGCGGAATTCGTCGTGGCTGGTGGAGGCGAAAGAAGAAAGATAGACATAACCCGTGGTGTCGCCGAGCATCCCGTAGTAGGGGACGGTGCGGTGGCTGACGATGCCGCGACGCACGGTGAAATCAAGCGGGTTGCCGAGGCGGAGAACACGGATGTGCACCGAAGAGCGACTGGGACCCCGGAGGAGCGCAACAACGCTGTCGGCCGGCATCCCTGTACCGCTGACCCGCCGCCCGTCGACTTCCCAGAGAAGGTCGCCCGGAAGGATGCCGCTTGCGGAGGAGGGACCATCGCGCATGACCTGCCCGATATAGGTAGTGTCGCCCTCGCGCCGCAGGACAAGCCCCACGCCCTCGAAGTTGCCGCGCAGCATCTCGTCGGAACGGGCGGCGGCGGCGGCCGAGAGGTAGGTGCTGTGGGGGTCGAGCTCGGCGAGCATCACCGAGAGGAGCCGCTCGCTGAGCGAGTCGGCGTCGAGGGGGTCGACATACTCGGTCTCCACCAGGTCGAGCACCTCGCTCATCTTGCCTTGCAGCGAGGAGAGTTGGTAGGAGTCGACCCGGTTGTGCGAGGCGAACATCAGTCCGATGAGCACACCCAGCACCATGGCGATGAGCATAAGTATGAAGTTGCCTATGTTGGCCGATTTCTTGTCTGGAGTCATAACTTGCTACTAACGCAAGTTGCCCTGTTATCGTATACACGTGCGACAAAATATTTTCCCGCCTTTAGATCGGCAGGGATTTGCTCCACAATGACGCAGGACTTTCTAGGTACTCTCTAGGTACTCTCTAGGTACTCTCTTAATGAATACATAAACTCTGACGCGATATGGGACGATATCGTCCCACAGGGACTTATGAGTTAAGAACTATGAGCTATGAAGTAAG
>CACZLT010000050.1 GCA_902782185.1 uncultured Bacteroidota bacterium
CAACCGCAGACCCAGAAAACTTTTGAACTTTTTCTCCCCGAAACATATTTTCTTCTTATCTTTGCACAACGGTGTTGCATTATGATGTTGAGTCTACAGAATCCAATTTTTATATAATATACATTTTCAATTCAACTAAAATTCGTATCTTTGCCACGGCAACCGAGCGAAAGGGTTGCGTGTAATGTATTAAAATAGAATGGAATACAACTACAATGAAATCGAATCGCGCTGGCAGAAAGCGTGGCGCGAGCAAGGCGTGTACCGCACCGAGGAGGTGGAGGGACGCCCGCATTACTATGTACTGGACATGTTTCCCTACCCCTCGGGTGCCGGCCTGCACGTCGGACATCCGCTGGGCTATATCGCCAGCGACATCTACAGCCGCTACAAGCGTTTGCGTGGATATAACGTGCTGCACCCCATGGGCTACGACGCCTATGGCCTGCCCGCCGAACAATACGCCATACAGACCGGCCAGCATCCGGCCATCACCACCGAGCAGAACATCGCCCGCTACCGTGAGCAGCTGGACAAGATAGGCTTCAGCTTCGACTGGGACCGCGAGGTGCGCACCTGCGACCCGCAATACTATAAATGGACGCAGTGGACCTTCATCCAGCTCTTCAACCACTACTACGACGAGGAGCAGCGGAAGGCGCGCCCCATCTCCGAACTGGTTTCCAGGCTGGAAGGCACCGAGGAGTGGCAGCGCATGACCGAGGGCGAGCGGCAGGACTACCTGATGGGCTACCGCCTGGCTTACCTGGCCGACATCCCCGTGAACTGGTGCGCCGAGCTGGGTACCGTGCTGGCCAACGACGAGGTGGTCGGCGGCCTCTCCGTCCGCGGAGGTCATCCCGTGGAACGCAAGCTCATGCGCCAGTGGAGCCTCCGCATCACCGCCTACGCCCAGCGCTTGGTCGACGGCCTGGAGCAGGTGGATTGGACCGACAGCCTCAAGGAAATCCAGCGCAACTGGATAGGCCGCAGCGAGGGTGCCGCCGTGTGGTTCCCCGTCGATGACTCGCAGAAGTTTGAGATATTCACCACCCGTCCCGATACTATCTTTGGTGTAACCTTTATGGTGCTCTGCCCCGAGCACGAGATGATTTCGCAAATCACCACTCTCGAACATCGCGAGGAGGTGGAGCAATACGTGGCCTGGGCCAAGAACCGCTCCGAGCGTGAGCGTCAGGCCGAGGTGAAGAAGGTCTCCGGTGTGTTCACCGGTGCCTACGCCATCAACCCCCTCACCGAGGAGAAGATACCCATCTGGGTTTCCGAATATGTCCTGGCAGGCTACGGCACTGGTGCCATCATGGCGGTGCCCGCCCACGACAGCCGCGACTTTGCCTTCGCGCGCCACTTTGGCCTGCCCATCCGACAGGTCGTCGCCCCCGAGAAGGATGCCGTCAGCGACCCCGCCACTTGGGAGGAGAGCCTCGACAGCAAGACGGGATACTCGGTCAACAGCGGCTTTGTCAGCGGCATGAAGGTCAAGGATGCCATGGCCGCCGTCATCGACAAGATAGAGGAGATGGGCATCGGCCACCGCACCGTCAACTACCGTCTGCGCGATGCCATTTTCAGTCGCCAGCGCTACTGGGGCGAGCCGTTCCCGGTCTACTACAAGGAGGGTCGTCCGCAGATGCTGCCCGAGGAGTGCCTGCCGCTGGAGCTGCCTGAAGTGGGAGACTTCAAGCCCACCGCCACCGGCGAGCCCCCGCTGGGTCACGCCAAGGTATGGGCTTGGGACGAGCAGAACCGCCGCGTGGTGGAGACCGAAAAGATTGACAATAAGACCGTCTTCCCGCTGGAACTCAGCACTATGCCCGGATTTGCCGGCTCAAGCGGCTACTACCTGCGCTACATGGATCCGCGCAACGATGAGGCCTATTTCTCCAAGGAGGCCGTCGGCTATTGGCAGAACGTCGACCTCTACGTCGGCGGCGCCGAACACGGCACCGGCCACTTGATTTATGCCCGCTTTTGGAATAAGTTCCTCTTCGATATAGGTCTTGCCGTCAAGGACGAGCCTTTCCAGAAGCTCATCAACCAAGGCATGATACAGGGTCGCTCCAACTTCGTCTACCGCTCCAAGCAGGACAACAACCTCTACATCTCCAAGGGTCTCATCAAGAACATGGCTGACGTTACCCCCATCCATGTGGACATCAATATCGTGGACAACGACGTGTTGGATCTCGAGCGTTTCAAGACCTGGCGTCCCGAGTTCGCCGAGGCCCGCTTCGAGCTGGAGGAGGGCAGGTATGTCTGTGGCTGGGAAATCGAGAAGATGTCGAAGAGCATGTTCAACGTGCAGAACCCCGACGACCTGGTGGCGCGCTACGGTGCCGACACGCTGCGCCTGTACGAGATGTTCCTCGGCCCCGTGGAGCAGGCCAAGCCCTGGGACACCGGCGGCATCGAGGGCGTGCACCGCTTCCTGAAGAAGCTCTGGAAGCTGTATGACTATTATCTGAACAATCAGAATACTCAAAGCAATCAGAACGCCGACCTCAAGGTGCTGCACCAGACCATCAAGAAGATTACCGACGACATCGAGCGCTTCTCGTTCAACACCTCGGTGTCCACTTTCATGATTTGCTGCAACACGCTGACCGACCTCCGCTGCGCCAGCCCCGAGGTGCTGAAGCCCCTGCTGGTGTTGCTGGCACCCTTCGCACCGCACATTGCCGAGGAGCTGTGGCACCGCATGGGCGAGACCACGTCGGTTTGCACCGCCCGGTGGCCGGAGTGCGACGAGCAGTACCTGGTCGAGGACACGGTGAAATACCCCGTGCAGTTCAACGGCAAGATGCGCTTCACGCTCGACCTGCCCGCCGCCGCCACCCAGCAGGAGGCCGTCGAGGCAGTGCTGGCCGCCCCGGAGAGTGCCAAGTGGCTCGGAGGCAAGGAACCCAAGAAAGTGATATTTGTACCCAAGAAGATTATCAATATAGTATGTTAAGCCGACATTTCCTGCGAGGCAAAGTCCTTCAAACCATCTATTCCGGCATCTATGAGGGTACCGACCCCATCACCCTCGCCAAGAACTTCGACTACCACATGCAGCGCCTCAACGAGCTGGGTGTGCTGCAGGTATCCCTGCTGCCGCTGCTGGCCGAGATGGCCGGGCGCGTGTTCGAGGAGTCGAAAGGCAAGTTCATGCCCTCCGAGGACGACCTCAACCCCAGCCTGCGCCTGGTGAACAACGAGTACATTCGCCGCATGGCCGACAACTTCGAACTCAAGAAGCACATCGCCAACTGGTGCGGCTGCTGGAACACCCACGACACCCTGATTCGCGAGGCCTTCTTCGACCTCCGCAAGCGCAAGGAGTACCAGGACTACCTGGCCACCGAACCCTCGTTCGAGACCGACAAGGAGTTCGCCGTCCTCCTGTTCCGCTACCTGATGAACCGCGAGGCATTGAGCGAGGTCATCGGCGAGCGCAGCCTGCTGTGGGAGGACGACTTCTTCCAGATTGCACAGTACAACTTCATGATGCTCAAGTCCCTGGAGGCCGACGGATTCGACGAGGCCATGATGTGGCCCCTGATGTACGACAGGCGCGTCGAGAAGGACGAGGAAGGTATGGCCTTCGCCCGCCAGCTGCTGCGCGACACCATCGCCCGCCGCGACGAGACCGAGGAACTCACCCGCAAGTACCTGCAGGGCTGGGAGTTCGAGCGCGTGTCGCGCATGGACATCATGCTCATCAACATGGCCGTCGCCGAACTCACCGGATGCCCCTCCATCCCGGAGAAGGTTACTGTCGACGAGTACATCGAACTCTCGAAGGAATTCTCCTCCGACCGCAGCCGCCTGTTCATCAACGGCATCCTCGACAAGATGGTGGCCGAGCTGCGCTCGCAGGGCAAAATCAACAAATCGGGCCGCGGCTTGGTCGTTTATGAATAATATATAATATAATGTATATGCGCAACACACTCCTCATCTGCGCCGCTGCCCTGCTCCTCCTTTCGGGATGCAAAGGCAAGGCCGGCGCCGACACCGGCGTGGACCTCATCCGCAACCCGCAAAGCGCGCAAGGCTACAACGAGCAGACGGCCATGCCCGTGCTCACCTTCGACAAGGACGCCCACGACTTCGGCCGCCTCTCCGCCGGCGAGAGCATCAGCTACAGTTTCCACTTTACCAACACCGGCAACGCCGACCTGCTCATCTCCTCCTGCTCCGCCACCTGCGGCTGCACCGTGGCCTCCTTCCCCAAGGAACGCATCGCCCCGGGCGGCGACGGCTACATCACCGTAACCTTCAAGTCGGCCGGCAAGTCGGGACAGCAGTTCCAGGAGGTAACCGTCGTCTCCAACGCCCAGCCCGCCCGCGTCAAGTTGAAAATCGCCGCCCGCGTGGGTCAATGACATCCAAACGCTTAACCCTTAAATCTTGATAAAAATATGATTTCCAACGCAATCCTGCTCCAGGCCGCCCAGGGAGGCGGCTCGATGGGTGGCTCCATGATCTGGATCATCCTCATCTTCGTCGTCATGTGGTTCCTCATGATGCGCCCGCAGCGCAAGAAAGAGAAAGAGGAACGCCAGTTCCGCGAGGCCCTCAAGAAGGGCGACCGCGTGCTCTTCTCCGGCGGCGTCTACGGCAAGGTTCACTCCGTTGACAGCCACACCGTCGAGGTCGAAGTCTCTAACGGTGTGATACTCACCGTGGAAAAGTCCATGATACAGCCCGCTCCCGAACCCAAGAACGAGGAGAAAAAATAGCAAAAGTCTCATAGCGGTTCATATCGCGTCAGAGTTTATGTATTCATTAAGAGAGTACCTAGAGAGTACCTAGAGAACCCTTGGCACCCAACCCCCATAGTCCCACCACCGGCGACCCGCCTGTCCGCCGGGTGCGCCACATCAACGGATTCCTCGTCATCCTCCTGCTGACTGCGGCCGTGTGGCTCGTACTCTCCATGTCCGACTACCGCGACTACCCCCTCCAGGCGCGGGTGGCCATGACCGGCTACGACACCCACCGCTTCGCCGTCCTCGACCGCGACAGCACCCTAGCCCTGCAAGTCCAGGCCAACGGCTTCTCCGCCCTCGCCCTGGGACTTCGCCGACAACCCGTCATCCTCACCCTCGACATGTCGGCCGACATCGTGCGCCACCACTCCCAGACCACCCCAGGCAACCCCGCCGGCCACCACTGCCGTGCCGTCGCCCTCGCCGACTGCTCCGAGACACTCCGCACACAGCTTGCCCGACGTGGGGTGCGCAACGTCAGCACCTCGCGCGACTCACTGCGCCTCACCCTCGTCCCTCGCGCCAGCAAAACCCTGCCTGTATCCATCGCACCCCTCCAGATTGCCTTCGCCGACGGCTACGGCCTCTACGGCCAACCCACCGTAACCCCCTCGGAAATCACCCTCTACGGCCCCCAGCAGGCTCTCGACCGCATCACCGAACTGCCTGTCTGCCACATGGTACTCTCCGGCATCGCCGCCGGTGGCGCCCACTCCGTCCCCCTCGAACCCGTCTGGCAATCACTGGGCGACGTCAGCCCCTCCGCCGATAAAGTCCTCGTGGACCTCCCCGTGGAACCCTACGTCGAGCGCACCTACACACTCCCCGTCGCCCTCCCCGGCATCGACACCACCCTCCGCCTCCACCTCTACCCCGACCGCGTCAGCCTCCAGGTCTGGATAGCCCGCCGCGACATCGCCTCCGTCTCGGCCCGCAGTTTCGAGGTAACCGCCGACCCTGCCGACATCCTTGCCGGCAATCCCCACCTCACTCCCCGCCTCGCCCGCTTCCCGGACCATGTCAGAGTCAAAAGCCTCTCGCCGTCGGAAATCCAATATGTCATAATCAAATAGTATGAAACGCATAGGCATCACCGGCGGCATGGGCTGCGGAAAAAGCACCGTCCTCAACGAATTCAGGGCACTGGGCGTACCCTGCTTCGTGAGCGACATCGTGGCCGCACGCTACTACTGCGAACCCGACTTCCTCGACGGCCTGCGCACCCTGCTCGGCGACAGTGTCTTCCTCGACCAATATACCGTCGACAAGCGGGCTGTTGCCGAGCGCGTCTTCGCTGACACCGCCTTGCTGGAGGGACTCAATGCCCTGGTACACCCCCGTGTGCTGGGGGACTTCGACTGCTTCTGCCGGCAGCATTCCGCCGCGCCCTACGTCCTGTTCGAGAGTGCCATCCTCTACGACTACGGCTTCGACCGCCTCATGGACGGGGTCATCTGTGTCTACCTCGACCTCGAGGAACGGCTGCATCGCCTGCGCCTGCGCGACGGTGCCGACACGGAGACGCTCATGTCCCGCATCCGTAGGCAGATGCCTTCCGAAGAAATTATGTGCCGCGCCGACCACGTTGTCCTCAACTATGAGGGAACCCCCCGGCGCCGCCAAGTACAATACATTGACCAAATCATCCGAAAATGAAGAAAATATATTTGAGCATCCTGCTTGCTCCGCTTCTGCTTTCCCCCGTCGGTATGAGTGCCCAGCGACAATGGTACTCGTCGGAGAACTGGATATATCGCGACGGCGAGGACAGGTGGGTGGACTCGGTAATGAACACTCTCACACTTGAGCAGCGGATAGCGCAGCTGGTGATAGCACGGGTGCCACTCAATATGTCTGATGCCCAGGCTGCGGAGTACTCCAGAAAGATGAATGCGCTGGGGGTGGGTGGCATCTGTTTCTTTGCCGGTACCGCCAGCCACCAGGCTCCTGTAACACGCCGTCTGCAGAAGGATGCGCGGGTGCCGTTGCTGGTGTGCATAGACGGCGAGTGGGGACTTGGCATGCGACTCAAGGACATGTACTCCTTCCCCCGCAATGCCCGCTTCGGTAAACTGCCTCCAGCCGCAGACAGCGTGGTGTACAAAATGGGTGAGGAGATAGGGCGTCAGTGCCGCATGATGGGTATACATATCAACTTTGCCCCGGTGGTGGACATCAACTCCAACCCGAAGAACCCCGTGATAGGCACCCGTTCATTCGGTACGAGCAGGGAGCGGGTGGCACAACTTGGCATCATGTACTCCCGCGGACAACAAAGCCAAGGGGTGCTGGCGGTGGCGAAGCACTACCCCGGACACGGGGATACCGATGCCGACTCGCACTACGAACTGCCGGTCATCAACCATACCCCGGAATACATTGACACGATAGATCTCTACCCCTTCAAGAGGCTTATTGAGGCAGGCGTGGGGGGAATCATGACGGCACACCTGCAGGTGAATGCCATTGACCCCCACCGCCCGTCGTCGCTCAGCCCGCTACTGGTGGACAGCCTGCTGCGGAAGGAGCTGGGGTTCGAGGGGCTTATCATCACCGACGGGATGGACATGAAGGGCGTTACCAACACCTACGGCAAGGGGCTGGGCGAACTTGCCGCCCTACGCGCCGGGAACGACCTCCTGCTACTGCCCCCAGACGTGCCGCAGTCGATAGCGGTAATCCGCGCGGCGGCCAGGGTGGACGAAGGGCTTGTGAGGATGATTGACGACCGCTGCCGCAGGGTGCTGCGTGCCAAGTGGCGGCTGGTGATGCCCCATATATATAAGAATATAGAGGTGCCGGGGAAGGAGCGGCGCGAAGCCTGCGAGGACATCGTGGCCAGTCTGGCGCTGAACACCGACAGCCGCATAGACACCATCATCAACAACGCCATAGCGGCACAGGCCATGCCGGGCTGCCAGCTGCTGGTGATGCACCGAGGACGGGTGGTGATGGAGCGGGCCTACGGCAAGGTTACCTACGACAGCGCGGCCGATTCGGTGAGCAGCACGACGGTCTACGACCTGGCCTCGCTGACCAAGGTCTGCGCCACCACCCTGGCAGTGATGCGGCTGGTGGAGGAAGGCCTCCTCGGCATCGACGACAAACTGGGCAAGCATTTGCCCTACCTGCGCGGCACCGACAAGGAGAACATTACGGTGAAGGAGGCCATGAGCCACCAGGCGCGCCTGCGGGCCTACGACGCCTACTGGCGCAAGACCGCCGACCGCGACAGCATTTTCCAGCTCATCGCCGACAGTCCGCTCAATGCCAAGGAGGGCTACCTGTACAGCGACCTGGGCTTCATGCTGCTGGGCGACGTGGTGGAGCGCCTCTCCGGGATGCCGCTCGACCTGTACGTGCGCGAGCATTTCTACCACCCCATGGGGCTGCAGCGCATGGGATTCATGCCGCGCGAGGCGGGATGGATGGACCTTTGGCACGTGGCGCCCACCGAGGTGGACACGGTGCGCGGCCTCCTTTGGGGACAGGTGCACGACCCCAACGCGGCGGCCCTGGGGGGGGTGAGCGGCCATGCCGGCCTGTTCGCCAACGCCCGCGAGGTGGCGCAACTGATGCAGATGCTGCTCGACGGAGGCACCTACAACGGCAGGCGCTACCTGAAGAGGGAGACCGTCGAGCTGTTCACGCGGCGGCATTTCGCCGACCAGCAGAACCGCCGTGCGCTGGGCTTCGACAAGCAGCTCTTCACCCCGTCGGCGGCCGGGCAGGTATGCCCCGAGGCGTCGCAGGCCAGCTATGGCCACACGGGCTTCACCGGCACCATGCTCTGGGTGGATCCCCAGGCGGAGCTGGTGTACGTCTTCCTGTCGAACCGCGTGCATCCCTCGTCGTCGCCCAACAGGCTGGCGCAGATGAACGTGCGGACCGACATCCAATCCATCGTGTATGAACTGATTAAAAAGAGCAAGTGATGGGCAGTTTCACCAAGTGGCTATTCGCCGGACTGGGGTGGGCCGTGGGAGGCCCCATCGGGGCCCTGCTGGGCTTTTTCCTGGGCAAGGCCATATCGCCCGACCGGCAGTTGGGCGACGGCGAGCCCGCCGCCGCCGGGGCGCACCGCGGCCCCTACCGCAACACGGGCTCGCAGCAGGACATCAATGCGGCGCTGATGGTGCTTATCGCGGCGGTGATGAAGGCCGACGGGGCGGTGAAGAGGAGCGAGCTGGACTACGTGAAGCGCTTCCTGCTGCAGAACTACGGCGAGGAGCGAGGCAAGCAGATGCTGAAGGTGCTGCAGCAGATGGTGCAGCAGGAGATACCCCTGGGGCAGGTGTGCGCACAGATCAAGGTGAACACCGACTACAACACGCGCTACCACATGGTGGACTTCCTCTACGGCATCGGCGGCGCCGACGGGGAGTTCCACCAGGCCGAGCTCAACACGCTGCGCCTCATCGCGCAGCACCTCGGCATATCGCAGGGCGACTACACCAGCATCCACGAGCGGCACACGGGGCGCACCGGCGGCAGCGGCAGCAGCGGCAGTGCGGGCAGGGCCCGAACCTCCGCCTATGCCAGGGACCCCTACAAGGTGCTGGGGGTGGAAGCCTCGGCCACCGACGAGGAGGTGAAGAAGGCTTACCGCCGCATGGCCATGAAGTACCACCCCGATCGCGTGGCGGACATGGGCGAGGAGATACAGCGCAACGCCGCCGAGCAGATGAAGGCGGTGAACGAGGCATACGAGGAGGTGAAGCGCCGGAGGCCCAACCTGAAGTGAGGGGGCAGGGGGGTGCCCCGCAAGGTCGCAGGACTCCCTAGGTACTCCCTAGGTACTCTCTTAATGAATACATAAACTCTGGCGCGATATGGGACAATATGGGTTCATTGGGATCCAACACCCCTCCTGAACACCTCTCCGGCCTCCTCCCGGACTTCCCCCGACGGGCGATTCGGACACCGATTCGGGCGCGATTTTTCCGCATTTAACATTGTTTAACAAAAAAAATTCTTGCCGTTCCGAAAAAGGGTTGTACTTTTGTCGGTGAAATGTTTGAGGAATGATTGCCGTAAGAGGTGCATTTTCAGGCAGTTCCCCCCCCGTTCGACAGGTCTTTTCCCGCAAGGAGAGAGGTTCTACACCGAAAATCTTTGCAGGGAGCGTTTTTTTTCATTCCACACAACATACCTGACAAAAAGGACAGTCATTACATTTAAAAATAAAATTAACCTAAACACGAAATGTCATGAATGAACAAGGTATGAACAAACGGGTCTACGAGGCCCCGACCCTCACGGTGGTGAGTTTCAAGTCCGAGCGCGGATTCGCCGGATCGCTGATCTCGACGACCATCCTGGCCATCTACGACGAGACCAGCCTGGAAGGCATTGTCGGCGACGGCCGTACAGAACTGCAGTCGGGCGACTGGGGCAGCGGCTGGTAGGCCGAAAGCCCTGTGGTAAACAAACCTAAAGACACAAACCCAAAGAACAACACAGAAAAAAAATGAAACACAACAAGAACTACCATAATAGCCGCCTGGCCACCCTGCTGGCCGCGGCAGTGCTGGGCGGCCTGGCCATGACGGGCTGCGAGAAGGAACGCGGCAACCTGCTGCAGCTCGTGGCCGAGAGCCACCAGGGCGACGCCAAGACCTCGGTCAGCGGCAAGACCGTCTACTGGGTGGACGGCGACGAGGTGAGCATCAACGGCAACACCCTCACCGTATCCTACGACGGCTCCACCACCAACGCCGCCTCCGTCTATGTCGAGAACCAGGAGTACAACTCCGGCCTTCTGGCCATCTATCCCGCCGATGCCGGCACCGTCAGTGCCTCCTCCGTTACAGTGAACCTCCCCTCCGCCAACCTCTACGCCGAGGCCGACGGCCGCCAGCAGGTGGCCTTCCCCATGGTCGCCAAGGGCAAGATGGAGGACAAAGGCCAGCTGAGGTTCAAGCACCTCTGCGCTGCCATCGAGGTCAAGGTGAAGAACAGCACGGGCTACCCGCTGATGGTGCGCTCCATCACCGTCGAGAGCGAGCAGTCGCAGCTCTCCGGCAGCCGCACCCTCAGCATCGACTGGGACGCCATCGCCGTCGCCCCGGCATCCACCGCCACCGCCGCCGACCGCAGGGTTACCCTCGCCCTCGACGAGAACGACTGCATCCTGGCCGCCAACGCCTCCAAGTCGTTCCAGATTCCCGTCTATCCCATCGCCAGCGGCGACAAGCTGACGTTCACCGTCTATGCCGGCGAGAAGAAAATCGAGGGTGTACTCGTAACCGCCCTCTACACCTACAAGAGCGGCGACATCACCACCTCCGCCGCCATCGGCCGCGCCCAGGTGGCCTACACCCCCGAAATCGCCATCAGCACAAGCAATTCGAAAGTAACCAAGGTGGATTCCAAGTTCACAGTTGCCTCCGATGGCACCCAGGTCTACTTCTCGCAAGGCATCCTGCAGTACAGCAAGGTGAACAGAAAGTGGAGTTTCGCAGACAATCAGTACAAAGGGCTGGGCGCAGACAATATGGGGGACTGACAATGACTGGGCCCGGCATGCCGGCATCACCTACGACGGGGTTACTACTAAGCAGGTGGACAAGTGGCGCACCTTGACATGGGCCGAGTGGAAGTACCTGATCCGCCGCGAAACGGGCATCACCATCAACGGTAAGCCCAATGTGAGCTATGTGCTGGCCAACATCAATAACCATGACGGCTTGCTGCTGCTCCCCGACGGCTTCAACCCTGCCAATGTATCGGCCTGCCTTTCGAAGCCCATCGACAGTTGGCAGACCACTTCGATGAATGTAGTGAACCAGGATGGCAATGAAAACAGATTCGACTATGAAACCATCAGCCTGTCCGACTGGGCGGTGCTGGAGGCTGCGGGCTGTGTGTTCATGGTTGCCGATGGGTGGCTTAATTATTCCAGCGGTTCCTTCGGGCACAGGAACCCCAATGATGGAATATATTGGATAGGATCGCAGTATGACGACGACCGGGGCTATGTGATGTACTTTAACAGCAGGGGTATCCCGACCGATCACGTAGACAGCCGTCCGAATAGCTACACGCTTTGGGCCAAGGCGAAGTATACCTCGAACAACCCCAGCAACAAAATGGCCGTGCGCATGGTGCGCGACGTTACGGTAGAGGATGATTGATCTGTGGTGTAATCCACTCAAGCACAGCGGAGCGGGACTTGCCGAGGCAGGTCCCGCTCCGTTTCTTTTCATCCCGGGGTGGCGAAAAGTATCCCTATTTTCCCATCCGTGGGTAAAAATGGGAAAGGGTCGAACAAATACCCTAGAGGATACCTAGAGGGTACCTACCGGGTGGCTAGGCGTTCGACCACGGTGCCGAGCAGTTGGCGCATCTGGGGGTGGTAGTCGTTGAGGAAGGTGCCGCGCGGCCGGTTGGCGATGATGAGGCATGCGGTGAGCGCCTCATGCCCCAGCAGATGGGCGAAGCCGTAGATGGCCGAGGTCTCCATCTCGAGGTTGGTTATTTTGAGTTCTGAATATTCCGAATAATCAGAATTTTCAGAATTCTCTGAAAGGCGGAAGGAGGCCAGTTTCTCGTTGAGGTTCTCGATGGAGGGGTGCAGGCGGATGGCGCGCCCCTGCGGGCCGTAGAAGCCGGGTGCTGTGGCGGTGATGCCGTGGTGCATGTCGTGGCCGATGTGTTGGAGCAGGTGTGGGCTGCCCGGCACGCAGTAGGGGTGTGCCAGGGTGGCGGGCAACTGCAGGTGGGCGTCGAGGGCGCGCTCCATGTCGGGCAGTGGCGGCTGCCATTCGCGGTAGTAGTTCATCAGGCCGTCGAGCCCCACGGCGCAGGCTGCCGCCACATGGCTGCCGCAGTCTATCTCTTCCTGCAGCGACCCGCTGGTGCCGATGCGGACGAGTTGCAGGGAGCGGTTGCACTCCCCGTTCCACGTTCCATTCTCTACGCGGAGGGCGGCGTCGAGCTCGGTGAGCACGATGTCGATGTTGTCGCACCCCATGCCGGTGCTGAGGGCAGTGAGTCGTGTGCCGTGGTAGGTGCCGGTGAGGGTGTGGATTTCGCGGTTGTCTGACTCGAACTCGATGGAGTCGAAAATCTCCTTGAACATATTGACCCGTGCGGGGTCGCCGACAAGCAGCACCTTGTCGGCCAAGGTGCTGCTTTGTAGACGTATGTGGTAGAGTGTGCCGTCGGGGGCAAGGACCAGTTCGCTGGCTTTCATGGGGCTAGCGGGTGTTGGTGCGCTGTCCGCGCGAGGTGGTGGAGCCGCTGTTGCGCGAGGTGGATGCGTTGTTGTTGCCGCTGCTGCGCGAGGTGGAGGGGGCGGCGGAGGGAGCCGTGGGGGCGGCGGATGCCTCGGGTGCGCGCTTGAGGCTGTTGCCGTTGTCGCTGCCGCCGCGGCTGCTGCTGTTGTCGGCGGGGGTGGTGGTGCGGCTGCTGTTGCGCGCGCTGTTGGCCGAGGAGCGGGTGGGCGAGGCGGTGCCGGAGGCTGCCGAGGAGCGCGAGTTGGTGGTGGTGTTGGCAGAGGAAGTGTTGCGGCTGGTGGCGGTATTGCGGCTGGGGGTGGTGTTGGCAGTGGAACGCGAGGTGCCGGTGGTGGTGGCGGAGCGGTTGCTGCCGGAGGTGGCGGTCGAGGAGGAGCGCGAGGTGGCGGTGGCCGAGGTGTTGTGGCTGCTGCGCACCTGGGTGCCGGTGCCGGGGTCGCGGTCGCGGGTGGCCTCCACGGCCGAGGCGGGGACGGAGGGGCGGTTCACGCCGGGGGTCCAGGTGCCGGAGGGCATGGGGGCGGGCTGCTGCGGGGTGCGCAGGTAGTAGTGGGGGATGGGGGGCGGCGGGGCGCCGGGGCCGAGAGTGTAGGCGGGCGGCATCCATCCGTAGCGGTGCACGTCGTAGTGGTAGGTGCGGGAGTAGCCGTGGCGGTGCACCACGCGCACGAAGGGGTTGTAGGCGGGGATGTGCCAGGTGAAGGTGGGCTGCACCACATTGACGTGGAAGCGCAGGTACTGGGCGGCGTTGTACATGCGGTTGCCGCTGAAGAGCCAGACGCACTGCAGGTCGAGGGGCATGTAGATTTCGTCGCCCGTGTAGGCGTCGTATCCGAAGACCCACAACTCGTAGTAGGCCGAGTTGATGCGTTCCATCCACACCTCGTTCACAAGGACGTAGGTGGGCAGCTCGTAGTCGTAGCCGCAGTAGATCATCATTTCTTTTTGCGAGTTGAGGTGGCTGACGGTGCGCGAGGCTTGGCTGAAGGTGAAGTAGTGTACCGAACGTGCCGGGGCTGCCATGCTCATCAGCACCATAACTACTACAATTGCAATGCGTTTCATAGGGCTTTATTGTTTATTTGTTCATTAATTCAGTACTGCAAAGATACAAAAACTTTTGCAAATAAGGGCAAAAAAGCAATATTTCAATGGCCGAAGCGTTAAATGAGGCATGGAGAACCGTAGTGAACGATACGAAGCGTTGCGCCGCCAGCATCCCGTGTTCGAGTATGCAGGCTATGCGTGGCGCGAGGAGGCGGAGGGGCTGCGCCTGGAGTTCGACTTCCGCATGGGCGACATCCGTTTCCGCCCCACGGCCCTGGTGGAGCGGCGCCCTTTCCTGGACTTCGGCCTGGAGGATTCGCTGATGGACAGGCTGGTGTTCGATATCGGCATGGTGGAACTGGTCAGCTACTGGAAGTGCGCCTGCCCGCCCGCGGTGCAGGTCTCGTGCGGCAGCCTCACCGAGGCGCAGACGGCTTTCTGGAAGAAGCTCTATTGGAACGGCCTCGGTGAGTTCTACTATACAAATCATATTCATGCTGGTTTCGATGACTTTATGGGTCTCCCCGCTAGGCGGAAATCTATAAATCCAAGAGAGATAGATTTATGGATTACGCCCAAGGCGGGAGGATATTTGGTGCCGATAGGGGGAGGAAAGGATTCTGTTGTAACGTTGGAACTGCTGCGGAGGTCTGGCAAGAGCATACGGCCTTTGATAATGAATCCCCGAGGTGCCACCATCGAGTGTGCCCGTGTGGCTGGATTCCCGATGGACGAGGTGTTGGTCATCCGCCGCACTATCGACCCGGTGCTGCTGGATCTAAACGCCAAAGGCTACCTCAACGGCCATACGCCCTTCTCGGCCATGCTGGCTTTCTACACGAGGCTGGCCTCCGCTTTGAGCGGTGTGTCCAACGTGGCGTTGAGCAACGAGAGCTCGGCCAACGAGAGCACGGTGCTCGGAACAAACGTCAACCACCAGTATAGCAAGAGCCTGGAGTTTGAGGACGACTTCCGCCTTTTTAATTCGGAATTCGGAATTCGGAATTCGGAGTATAATTATTTTTCTTTTCTCCGGCCGCTGAGCGAGTTGCAGATTGCCATGCTTTTCAGCCGTTTCACGCAGTACCACGGCGTGTTCCGTTCGTGCAATGTGGGCAGCAAGCAGGACATCTGGTGCGGCCACTGCGCCAAGTGCCTCTTCGCCTACATCATCCTGTCGCCGTTTATAGAGCCCTCGCGGCTGAACCAGATCTTCGGCAAGGCGATGCTCGACGACATTACGCTGAAGCATGAGTTTGAACAGCTTATCGGCGAAGCCGAGACGAAGCCTTTTGAGTGTGTGGGCACCGTCGGCGAGGTGCGCCAGGCGCTGGCCATGGCGTTGAAGCGGTGGTATCTTGGGGAGCGCCCCGCACTAGTTCAACTGGTTAAACTAGTTGAACTAGATAAACTAGAGCAACTAGTAAAACTGGATAAACTAGAGAAAATAGGCAACCTCACCCCCGAGGAACGCCAAATCCTTCAGCAAGCATGTACAGAGAAGAACAGCTGAAGGCCCTGCTCGCAGGGCGCAGGATACTGATTGCCGGCTATGGCCGTGAGGGTAAGAGTGCCGAGCGGCTCATCCAACGCCTGGTGCCGGAGGCCGATTACACCATCGCCACGCGGGTGGAAAAAGGAAAATGGGAAGCGGAAAATGGAGAGTGGAATGAGGACTGGCCGTTTGATATGGTCATCAAGTCGCCGGGCATCCCTAATTTTCAATTTTCAGTTTTCAGTTTTCAATTAACATCTCTCACCGACCTGTTCTTGCAGGTGTACGGCGACATGACCATCGGCGTAACCGGCACCAAGGGCAAGTCCACCACCAGCAGCCTTATCCACCACCTGTTGCCCGGCAGCATCCTGGCCGGCAACATAGGCATCCCGCTCTTCGACATCCTCGACGACCTCCATGAGGGCAGCCTCGTCGTGGCGGAGCTTTCCTGCCACCAGCTGGAGAATATCCATAGGGCACCCCACATCTCTGTGCTGCTCAACCTCTTCCAGGAGCACCTCGACCACTACGAGGACTATATGGGCTACAAGATGGCCAAGATGCAGATTGGTTTGAAGCAGCGGCCCGGAGACCACTTCTTCTACTGCACCGACAATGAAGAACAGTGTTCTTTGATTGAAAACTTAAAGTTGAAAATGGATGGTTCATTGCATCCATATACCATTAATGATGTTACCGACCAGGAACGTGAGGTACTCAAAACCTGTCCCCTGCAGGGCAATCACAATAAAAGCAATGCATTGGTGGCTTGCCGAATTGCTTCACTTGTGACGCGTCAGCCAATTATCGATTTTCGATTTTCTATTTTCAATTTCAAAGGTCTCCGCCACCGGTTGGAGAAGGTGGGCATGTATCAAGGCATCACATGGTATGACGACAGCATCTCGACCATTCCCGAGGCCACCATCAACGCCGTGCGCGCCCTCGGGCGTGTCGACACGCTCATCCTTGGCGGCTTCGACCGCGGTATCGACTATCAGCCGCTGGTCGACTTCCTGCAAGAACACCCGATACAAAACCTCGTCTTCGTCGGTGCCGCCGGCCGGAGAATCAAAACTCAATTTTCAATTTTCAATTTTCAATTTATCGTCGAAGACGATTATGAGAAGATCGTCCCTTGGTGTGCCGCGCACACGCCGCGGGGTGGGGTGGTGCTGCTATCTCCGGCAGCGGCCAGCTACGATGCCTTCAAGAATTTCGAACACCGCGGCGACTTCTTCGCCGAACAGATAAAGAGACCATGACCGACTATACAGAAATCCGTCATCAGTTGCATGAGCATCCGCAGACGGCAGGCAACGAGCAGTTTGCACACGACCTGATTGTCCGCCACCTACAGGGGCTGCACCCTGACAAGGTCTACACCCATGTGGGTGGCTACGGAGTCATCGCCGTGTGGGGCAAGGATTTGCAGGCTCCAACGATAGCTTTCCGCGCCGACACCGACGCCTTGCCCATAGGCCACCGATGCGGCCACGACGGCCACACGACGATCCTGCTTCGTTTAGCAGAACTGATCGACCAGAACGGATCAACGTATCGACATATCAACGTATTACTTCTCTGGCAGCCTGCCGAGGAGACGGGCCAAGGGGCGCAGTCGGTGCTTGAGAGCGGCATCCTGCAGCAGTACGACATCAAGGCTTTTTACGCCCTGCACAACCTGCCGGGCTATCCGCTCGGCACCGTGGTGCTTACAGGAGACCTTGGCGCCACAAAGGGCGCCGAGCTGTCCTGTAAGCACACCTTTGCCGCCGCCTCCACAGGCATCGTCTACCACCTGGACGGCCGCGAGACCCACGCCTCGACCCCCGAACTGGGCATCAATCCGGATCTGGCGGTGGCCGAGATGGTCAAAAGTTTCAACAGGTTTAATGGAGATAGCGGAGAGTTCAGGCAGAGCACACTGATATGCGTAAGGGTAGGTAGTCCCGCCTTCGGCACCTCCGCCGGCCACGGCGAGGTGATGTTCACTCTGCGCGCCTTCTCCAACGACGAGATGGAACGCCTGTTGGCTGATGCCAACAGCACGGTGGACGAGATTGCCGGACGCTACGGCCTCACCGTAACACGTTCGCTGGTGGAACCCTTCCGTGCCACCGAGAACAACGGATCCTGTGTGGAGGCAATAGAAAAGGCGGCAGAAGAGGTGCCGCTTCGGGTACGTTATCAGATGGAACCCAACCGCTGGAGCGAGGATTTCGGCACCTATCTTCTTCACTTCCCCGGTGCCATGTTCGGTATCGGCAGCGGCGAGCACCACGCCGAGCTCCACCACCCCGACTACGACTTCCCCGACGAACTCATTGAGCCTGCGGCACAGTTGTTTGGAAAAATTATCGCCACATTCTGAAAAAAGTAGTATTTTTGCAGACTGATGCGAAGTGTATAAATTATTGATAATAAACTAATACATATATGAATATATCATTCGACTGGCTAAAGCAGTATGTGGATATTGAGGGAATGACCCCTCAAGAGCTTGACGACCTGCTCACCTTCAGCGGGCTGGAGGTGGACAGCATGGAGAAAATCGAGACCATCAAGGGGGGGCTGGAGCATGTGGTGGTTGCGCAGGTGCTCACCTGCGAGCCGCACCCAGACAGCGACCACCTGCATCTGACCACCGTCGACGTGGGCACGGGCACACCGCTGAACATCGTCTGCGGCGCCCCCAACGTGGCCGCCGGACAGAAGGTGGTGTGCGCCCAGATTGGCACCAAGATATATACATCCGACACGGAGTACTATGAGATTAAGAAGGGCAAGCTGCGCGGCGCCGTCAGCGAGGGCATGCTCTGCGCTGCCGACGAGTTGCAGCTCGGCACCGACCACGCCGGCATCATGGTGCTGCCCGACGACGCGCCTGTTGGAATGCCCGCCAAGGAATATTTCCATGTGCAGGACGACTGGCTCTTCGAGGTGGCCATCACCGCCAATCGCATGGATGCCATCTCTCATATCGGCGTGGCCCGCGACGTGGTGGCTGTCCGCAATACCCGCGAGGGGAAGAATCTGTGCATCAAGTGGCCGGAGGCTCCGGAATTTCCGAAAACTTCGGATTGCCCGGAGGCCATCAAGGTTACCGTCGAGGATGCCAACCTCTGCCCGCGCTATACCGGCATCACGCTGCGCAATGTGAAGGTAGGGGAGAGCCCCGAGTGGCTGCAGAACCGTCTGCGCACCGTGGGGCTGCGTCCCATCAACAACGTGGTCGACGTGACCAACTTCGTGATGATGGAGGTGGGCCAGCCGCTCCACGCCTTCGACACCGACCAGATCACCGGCGGCCATGTGATAGTGAAAACCCTGCCGCAGGGCACCAAGTTCGTCACCCTCGACGGCGTGGAGCGCACCCTCGATGCCCGCGACCTCATGATATGCAATGAAGAGGAAGGCATGTGCATCGCCGGCGTCTTCGGAGGCTTGAAGAGCGGCACCACCATGGAGACCAAGAACGTCTTCCTCGAGAGCGCCTTCTTCAACCCCGTGAGCATCCGCAAGACCAGTCAGCGCCACACGCTGAAGACCGACGCCAGCTACCGCTACGAGCGCACCTGCGACCCCAACAGGTCGACCTCTACCCGAAAGCCATCGAGCGCCCGACGGTGGAGGTGAACTTCCGCCGCATGTTCGACCTCGTGGGTCAGGACATCCCGCTGGAGGCCGTGCGTACCGCCCTCACCTCACTGGATATCGAGATCGTCAGTGAGACTGCCGAGGGTATGACCCTGAAGGTGCCCACCTGCAAGGCCGACGTTACCCGCGAGTGCGACATTGTGGAGGAAATCATGCGCATCTACGGCTACAACAACATCCATATCGGCGAGACCGTCAACAGCTGCCTCTCCTACGGCAAGAAGCCTGACCCGCGCAAACTGAAGAACGCCGTCAGCGACTACCTCACCGACAACGGCTTCAGCGAGATTATGAACAACTCGCTGACCAAGAGCGAGTACTACGACGACAACCCCGACTTCCCCGCCGACCGCTGTATCCCTATCATCAACCCCCTCTCCAAGGAGCTCAACGTGATGCGCCAGACGCTGCTCTACAGCGGCCTCGAGTGCATCGCCCGCAATATCAACTTCCGTATCCTCGACCAGAAGCTCTATGAGTATGGCCGCAGCTATGTGAAGACCGACGAGGCCGCCAATCAGGAGCTGCCGGTCACCAAGCGCTTCAATGAGACCGAGCACGTCAGCATTTTTATGACCGGCAACATGACGCCTGAGAGTTGGAAGATGAAGCCCGCCGAGACCGACTTCTTCTACCTCAAGGCCTACGTCATGGACATTCTGCACCGCATGCGTGTCAACATGGGCCGCGTGGAGATGGTGCCGACGCAGTACAAGTTCTTCGCAGAGGGGCTTGATATCATCCAGCGCGACAGCAAGAAGCTGCTGGGCACCCTCGGCCGCATCGGCCGCGAGACGCTCAAGAAGATGGACAACAAGCAGCCCGTCTTCTATGCCGACCTCAACTGGACGCTGCTCCTCAAGCAGTACCCCACCAAGGAGGTGCTGTATCAGGAGGTGGCCAAATTCCCCGAGGTGCGCCGCGACCTGGCCCTCGTCCTGCGCAAGGACGTCACCTTCGCCCAGGTCGAGCAAGCTGCCCTGCAATGCGAGAAGAAGCTGCTTAAGAGCGTCAGCCTCTTCGACGTCTACGAGGGCAAAGGCATCACTGAAGGCTTCAAGTCCTACGCTGTCAGCTTCATCCTGCAGGACAAAGACAAGACCCTCAACGACAAGCAAATCGAGTCCACCATGACCAAAATCCAGAAGACCCTCGAGACCCAGCTGGGCGCGAAAATCCGTGGATAGTTATGGATACGCAAACTGACACCTACCGCAAAGTGCATTTCGCCGTGATGGCCATTGAGGCCAGCGCTCGCAAAGCGCACGTCTCCGGAAAGGAGATGCACGACCGCCTGCAGGCGCAGGATTTGATACGCCGTCGACTGTTTCGCTATTATGACATGCTGCATACACAGAGTCTCGATTGGGTGGTCGACGACACATTGGAAACGCTATCGAATTGGGAAAAGGAGGCTGCCTTATGATGACTCTCTATCATGGTTCGCACACCGCCGTACCACAACCATTGGTTAAGGTGGGTCGCAAAAATGTTGACTTTGGCCAGGGGTTCTATCTCACTCGTCTCGAAGAACAGGCTTCCACATGGGCTGAAATCATTGCCAGCCGCCGTGGCCGCAATGCTATTCCTGTGGTGAGCACCTACACATTCGACAGGGAAAAGGCTGTTGCTGACGGAGTCCGTTTTTTGGTGTTCGACACCTACGATCTTGACTGGTTGTATTATGTGGTTGGATGCCGTAAAGGAGCAGACCATTCGGCAGAGTATGATGTTGTTGAAGGCGGCGTTGCCAACGACAATGTCATAGATACGGTGGAGGACTATGAAAAGGGGATTATCACCGCAGAACAAGCCCTTGGTCAATTGCAATACAAGAAAGTGAATCACCAGTTGTGCATCCTTACCAGAAGGTTGCCGACCAATATTTGAAATTCATGGTAAGCAAGGAGGTCCAAGTATGAGAGACAATGTACTTTGGCGCAAAGAAAGTCATATCATCATGATGCTTGCCGAAACGTTGCACATTGATGCCGAGCGAGCACTCAACCTATTCTATGGAACTGAAACTTACCGTCAGTTGTCAGACCATAAATATGGACTCCAGCAAATGAGTGACACTGAATTATGAGGCCCGCGACGTTCCGTCGCGGGCCTCATCTTTTTTGCCTAATCTTCGTTTCAAAATATATGCTCGGGGGGCGTAATGGCCCATTTCGGCCGTTTCCAAAAATGTTTGGCGTTGTAATGAGTCATTTTGGCCGTTTTCAAAATCGATTGGGCCTTGCGACACTCATTTTGGCCGTTTTCAGAATTGATGTATATTGCGACAATGTCGTAACCCAAAAGAGACTTACTGTCTTTTGAATTCCAAAGTCCATTCCTTATGTTTTGTTTCATCCCCATAAACAGCAGGCACATACCTATGCAATTTAAGTGTTGTGCTGTTTAATGTTTGTATGTCCCAGGCTACTCTGTCCACAATCAAACTATTGCCATCTATCATCCATGTACCACCATCATCGTCAAAATGCCTACTCCAGGATTTCGATGCAGTATACGAGCCATCATCCTTGAAGTTAACGACATTTCCTTTATAACTATCAGTACTTTCCTCGTCACAGTCGTTTCCTTGATAATCCGTACCCCAATAATGTTGATAGCTATGAACACATCCCCACGTGCCAACAATACTTGCACTGCCCGTTCCGTTTTCATTGTTATCATCAGTGCATGACACCATTGTCGAGGCTGCCACGAAACACATTAGCAGTCCCATTAGTTTGAATTTGCTTTTCATTTTTATGCGTTTTATTTTATGAATGTAATTGTTTCGGGGTACACCTCATGTACTTTCCCAGTTTCTGTTTCTTCCACAATTCCTACGGAATCGGTTCTCCAACAGCTGTTTTCTGCATCCCAAGTGGAGCGGTTGCCAAAGCAGTGAAAGAAGCCATCTCGTTCCTTCATCTTTTCGGCTCCGACTTCGAGATTGTCTGCATCGTAGTCCATCATGCTCAACCCTGGGACTGCCAATGAGAATTTGACTTTTCTTAATTCTCCCATGTTTTTTATCTCCTATAGCCCTGCTGATGCCGTGCAAAGCGGTTTTGTTAAACAAACAAGAAGCGTGGCATCAAATGCCGCTTCATTTGTAAGAGGTCGTGAGAATTACCTTGAATCGAGAAGATGCAATGAGGCCACGCTAAAATACGCGAACCTTTACACTTGCTCCTGCGATTCTAAAGAATTTCTCACGTTCCTTACAACAGAAGACGAGCATATCGCTTCGTGATTTCCTTCTGAAATCGGCTGCAAAGATACGAACAATTTTCGACACGGTGAAATTTATTTTCCTAATAAAGCAATTTTTAGGCTATTACGCCGTTATGCAGATAAAAGTATAATGATATGGAAGACTTAGTGCTATCAATCCCGACTTCGGATTACAGTATCATCGAGGCGTCGGCTGCCTGCATGGGGTGGGGGTGCGCACTCGCCGCTCGTCGATAGACCGTTTCATCGAGAGTTGCCCGTCTGTGCCGCAGATGACAGACGAGGAGATTGCCAAGGAAGTCAACGCAGCCAGATACGGCAAATGAAAGTCCTGTTCGACACCAACCTGTGGATATCGTTCATGATTGGACAACGGCTTTCGTCATTGGCGGAGGTTCTCAACCGTCGCGATGTTGAGGTCTATGTCAGCAAGCAGTTGTTGGATGAGAATGGCTGAAAGTGTTCCCGTGGACTACATCGTCAGTGGCGACAAAGTCCTCACCGACTTTCGGCAGCATAACGGCACCCCGATAATGAAGTACTTGAGCTTGCTTGAGAAATGGGGAACACGTAAACAATCATATCGCGACCATCATGGCCAAAATCCAAAAGACCCTCGAGACGCAACTGGGTGCAAGAATTCGTGGCTGATGCGATTAATGTTTTTGCTAAAAAAACGATGGAAATCTCCATCGTTTTTGTCTTTGTACCCCGGGAGGGACTTGAACCCTCACGCCCTTGCGAGCAACAGATTTTGAGTCTATCGTGTCTACCATTCCACCACCAGGGCTTCTCTCTTTGAGGTAGGAGGTTTCGACCTCCGACCTGTTGAAATCGGGTGCAAAAGTACTAACATTTTTTGACATGGCAAAAAAAAGTTTTGCCAGTCGCGCAAAAAGGTGTATCTTTGCAGCCATAAACAGAGGTGCAAGGTGCATCCCTGAAATGAATAGAAATTCTGAAAATCAATAAGATGATGAACAACATGCGTTCAGACAAGGTCTTTATATTTGCCGGTCGTGCCACCGAGAATCTGGCGCGCCGCGTGGCGGAAATCTATGGTATCCCGCTGGGTAATTCCACCGTTTTCCAGTATGCCGACGGCGAATTCCAGCCCTCCTACGAGGAGACCATCCGCGGGGGCATCGTGTTCATCATCCAGAGCACCATCCCGCCGACGGACAACCTCTTCGAGCTGCTGATGATGATCGACGCCGCCAAGCGCGCCTCGGCACAGAAGATTGTGGCCGTCATCCCTTATTATGGATTCGCGCGACAGGATCGCAAGGACAAGCCGCATGTGCCCATCGCCTCGAAGCTCATCGCCGACATGATTACCGTGGCCGGCGTGGACCGCATCATCGCCATGGATCTCCATGCCGACCAGATACAGGCCTTCTTTAATGTCCCGGTGGACCACCTCTTCGGCTCCAGCGTCTTTATGCCCTACATCCGCGAGAAATTCGATATCGAGGATGTGATGTTCGCCAGCCCCGACATGGGCGGCAGCAAGCGCGCCGGCATCTATGCCAAGACGCTGAACAACAGCTTTGTTATCTGCTACAAGCACCGTTCCAAGCCCAACGAGATTGGAGAGATGCGCCTTATCGGCGACGTCGAGGGCAAGCATGTCATCCTGCTGGACGACATCATCGACACGGGCAGCACCATCTGCAAGGCCGCCGGCATCATCAAGGCCAGCGGCGCCAAGAGTGTGCGCGCCATGATCACCCACCCCGTGCTCAGCGGCGAGGCCATCGAGAAGGTGGAAGCCTCCGAACTCGAGGAGTTGGTGGTTACCGACACCATCCCGCTGAAGCGCGAGAGCAGCAAAATCCATGTGTTGAGCTGCGACTGGCTGCTGGCCGAGGCCATCCGCCGTGTGGTGAATTACGAGAGCTTGGATAATCTCTACGAGACCACCCTCCACCGCAAGGGCGTCATCAGAAGAATGAATGAATAGAAAAAATACCTTTAAATTATTAACCCCAAATTTTAAACAAAATGAGAATAGTATCAATGAGCGGTTCTCTTCGCGAGAACGTAGGGAAAAAGGATGCTAAGGCTCTGCGCCGCGAGGACAAAGTCCCCTGTGTCATGTATGGCAAGGGCGAGCAGGTCATGTTCAGTGTCGACCAGAAGGCTTTCCAGCGCATTCTGTTCAACCCCGAACCTTGCTACGTGAGTATCGACCTCAACGGCACTGCCCGCAAGGCCATGCTGAAGGACATCGATTTCCACCCCGTAACCGACATCGTCTACCACGCTGACTTCTACGAGTTGAGCGATGACAAGCCCGTCGTGATGTCCATCCCTGTGCGTGCCACCGGCACCTCGAAGGGGGTCATGAAGGGCGGCAAACTGGTCTACAAGCAGAAGCGCCTCAAAGTGAAGGCTCTGCCGGCTGACATGCCCAGCGAGATCGCCCTCGACGTTACCAACCTCGACGTGGCCCAGCGCATCCGTGTGCAGGATGTCGCCGCCGAGAAGTACGAAATTCTCAACCCCAAGAGCAGCGAGGTCATCAACATCGTCAGCACCCGCGCCAGCGCCACCGCTGCAGCCGAGGCTGCCGAATAAACTTGGAAGTTGCATCCAGAAAAGAAAGAGGCTATCCGGCCTCTTTCTTTCTTTTTTATGCTTCCAACACCTTGATGACTCTGCAGGGGTTGCCGGCGGCGATGGCGTGGGGTGGGATGTCCTTGGTAACCACCGAGCCGGCACCAATGGTGGCGTGGTCGCCGATGTGTACCTTTCCGATGATGCTTACTCCGCATCCGAGGAAGACATGGTCGCCCAGCACGGGCTGCTCTTCATGGCGGTTGTCGCCCTTGTTTCCGATGGTGGTGAACTGGCGTATATCCAAATAGTTGCCCACGGTGCAGTTGCTGAAGACGATGCCGCCGCAGCTGAGGTGGCTGATGCGGAGGCCATAGCCGGTGGTGAAGGGTGGGATTTCCAGCCGGTAACGTTTGGTGAGGCGTGTGTAGAGCAGACGCCAGTAGCCGCAGAGCAGTTTGTGCAGCGGCGAACGATGGCTGTTGTTGATGTAGTATTCCAGGTGGCGCAGTGCTTTGAGGAATCGCCATGCGGAGTAGCCTCCGATGTCCTTTATTCGAGCCTTGAACATCTGACTGCGCGAAAGGTTTCCGAGGTTCACTCGGCGGTCTTCGGCCAGGTAGTGGCGTAGGTCGTCGCGGGTCTGTATCATAAGGGGTAGTGGGTTAGTCTTCCAGTGCGTAGCCGAAACTTTTGAGGGCGCGGTCGCTGTTGCGCCAGTCCTTGAGCACCTTGATGTGGATGGAGAGGAAGCACTTCTTTCCAGTGAACTCCTCGATGTCCTTGCGCGCCTCGGTGCCCAGCTTTTTGATGGCCTTGCCCTGGTGGCCGATGAGGATGGCTTTCTGGCTCTCGCGCTCGACGTAGATGAGGCAAGAGATGTTGTCGATTCCGTCGCGTTCCTCGTAGGCTTCCACAGCCACCTCGCAGCTGTAGGGTATCTCTTTCTGGTAGTAGAGGAGGATTTTCTCGCGCACTATCTCGCTGACGAAGAAGCGCATCGAGCGGTCGGTCAGCTCGTCTTTGGGGAAGTAGGCCGGGTGCTCGGGCAGCAGCCTGAGGATGTGCTCGAAGATGGTGTCGATGTTGAACCGCTCGGTGGCGGAGCAGGGGATGACCACGGCGCGCGGTATCTCCCGCTGCCAGTGGGCGATGCGTTCTTCGATGGTGGTCTGGTCGGAGAGGTCTATCTTGTTGATGATGAGCAGCACCGGGGTGTTGGAGTGGCGCACACGCTCCATGACGGCCTCGTTTTTCACCGGTACCCCTTTTTCGGTAACCAGCAGGAAGAGGTCGGCGTCCTGCAGGGCGGTGCCGATGAATCCGAGCATCTGCTCGTGCAGCTTGTTGGCGGGGTTGACGATGCCGGGGGTGTCGGTGTAGACTATCTGGAAATCGTCGCCGTTCACGATGCCCATCACGCGCTTGCGCGTGGTTTGTGCCTTTGAGGTGATGATGCTCAACTTCTCGCCCACCAGGGCGTTCATCAGCGTGGATTTCCCCACATTGGGATTGCCGATGATGTTTACGAATCCTGCACGGTGCGCCATCCTAGAAATATTCAATCGTGCGCACTGTGGTGTAGGTGGGGAACTTGCGGTCGCCCAGCACCTCGTATTCGGTGCAGCGGATCCAGTTGCCGTGCGAGTCGTACTCGCGCTCGTAGAGCGTTACGAACATCTCGGGCTCGGCCTCGGTGTAGTCGTAGAGGGTGTAGCTGACGGGTTCGCCCTGGGCGTCGTACTCCCAGCGCTTCTCCTGGACCTTCTGCTTCGAGCGGTCGTAGATGACGGCCTTGTTGACGGTGCCGTCGGCGTTGAAGAGGTACTTCTCGCGCTTGTAGATTTCGTTCACGTGGTCGTTGTAGGAGCGCTGGTCGATGCGGCCCTGCTTGTCGTGGTGTAGGCGCAGGCGGCTCTCCACTTGGCGCTCGGCATCCTCCACATAGACCTCCACCAGCGTGTGGTCGGCGTCGTAGACGTAGTAGGTGCGCCCGATAACGCGATCCTGGTTGTCCACCACATGCTCCAGCGTGGTCAGCCCGAAGCCGTCGTGCTTGTAGCGGGTGCGGAAGATGACATCCTCGGCCACCGAGAGGTAGGTCTGGCTGCGGCGGAAGCCTTTTTGGTTGTACTCGGTAACGAGGTGCTCCAACTGGTCGCCGCGGGCCACGTTGTCGTTCTGGTCGTACATGGCCTCGTAGAGTTTGGAGTCCACGCGCTTCACGGTGCCGCGCAGGCCGTCGTCCTGCAGGTCGTGGCCGCTCTGTGCGCTGGCGGTGAGGGTGAGGGCGGCAAGGGCCAGGAGGGTGAGTATCTTGTTCATCTCGATAGTGTGCTTTTTTAGTTTAGTACCCATAACGCGCGCTTTATTTGATTATTGTATCCCACCGCAAAAAAAAGGAGAGTACGGTCTCGGAAAAGTGCCAAATTTTTGCTCAAAAAACCGAAAACAGACCCAAAATACTACCGATACAACACGTTGATTGACAGTATGTACAGGGTATCCTCTTCTTCCTCTCTTCTTATCTGCATAAGGACTGCTGGGAGAGCGGTGGGCGAAGTGTTAAAAAATGCAAAAAGTGCGTGTGATAAAACCCAATTTATAAAAAAAGTGTATTTTTGCATTTTGATAACCCGAGTTCGATTTTGAGTGATTTCCGGAGGGTTTAGACGGAGAGAGGCAGCAGTCATGGGCGCCGCGGTTGCAGCCGCAGCGAAATCCGTACAGTAAGAGAGATTGTTGTTTAGAACAATGAGAGTTGGTTG
>CACZLT010000051.1 GCA_902782185.1 uncultured Bacteroidota bacterium
GGGTCTGGGCTCCGGAGACAGTGCCCGCCATGGTGAAACTGGCCAGCGTGTTGGCGACCGAGTACCGCTTGTCCCCGTATTGGACAATGGAGGCATCGTCACCGATGACCTTGGTGGCCAGCACCTTCCCCTCGTGCATGTCCGTGTGCTGCAGGGTGATGATGTCGTCCCATATCCTGGGACTCCCCGGGAAATTCACTGCCTTGTTGTAAACCTTGGCGTAGCAGCCATACCCCCTGCGGTCGGTGCCCACGGCGACAATGTTGTTGTCCAGCGCGACAATGTCGGTGTAGGAGACCGACTCCCCCTTGTCATACGACAAATGGTACGGCCACAACCACACGGGTGGAGACATGTCCAGTTGCACCGAAACCACGATGGCCACGTTCCCCGTCGGGACGGCCACATTCGGCGTCCCCTCGCCCACGGCGGCCACGTAGGTGGCTGTGCCCTGCCGCACCACCTCCATCCGCGTGAGCGAGTACGGGATGACAGGCTCCGTGGTGGCCGTGCAGAGCGTGTAGTGGAGGTCGCCGCCTGAAAAGACGTCCACGATGCCGAACATGCCCACCACCGGCGTGCCCGCCATGTCGCCGCAGAACCAGGCGTTGCCGTCCCCGTCTACCTCAAAGTCGTTGACAAGCATCCTGGCCGGAAGTTCGAACGACTGTACGTTGCCGGAGGTGTTGAGGATGAAGCAGCCCTGGGCGACATCGGTCTGACTGTAAATCAAGACTGTGGGCCGGTCGGCGTTCACATGCCGCACGATGCTGCCATAGGCATGCACGTTGCTGTACTGCTGCACCTGCGCCCGGACGGGGACAAGGGAGGCGGAAGGCGGAAGAAACCGTACATGTTGTTGTTTTTCATATTGTTGTGTTTTTTTGGTTAATTAATTCCACTGCTGCAAATATACTAAAATTCTTGAAACCGTAACAAAATAGGATTATTGTTTTCTTCTCAGGACCGCATCACACTCCATACCAGGCCGTTGGCACGCCATGACACCATATCGTCCCATATCGCGCCAGAGTTTATGTATTCATTAAGAGAGTACCTAGAGAGTACCTAGGGATCCCCTGCCCGCCGCCCTGGATTCCCGCAAAGTTTTTTTGGCCAGGTGCCGCGGAAGTTGTATCTTTGCAGCATGGAACAACAAGGCATCAACAAGGCTAAAGACATTGTTTGCAGTGGGATACGCCCCACGGGCAACCTCCATTTGGGCAACTATTTCGGCGCGTTGCGCAATTTCGTCGCCATGCAGGAGCAGTACGACTGCTACTTCTTCGTGGCCGACTACCACTCGCTGACCACCCATCCCGCCCCGGGCAGCATCTATACCGATGCCCGCCGCATCATGGCCCAGTACCTCGCCTGTGGCGTCGACCCCGAGAAGGCCACCCTATACCTCCAGAGCGACCTGCCGGAGACCGCCGAACTCTACCTCTTCCTCAACATGAACGCCTACCTCGGCGAGCTCGAACGCGTTACTTCCTTCAAGGACAAGGTGCGCAGCCAGCCCAACAATGTCAATGCCGGCCTGCTGACTTATCCCACGCTCATGGCCGCCGACATCATCATCCACAAGGCCACCCGTGTGCCCGTCGGCAAAGACCAGGAGCAACACCTCGAGATGACACGCACTTTCGCCCAGCGCTTCAACAGCATGTACCACACCGACCTCTTCCCCCTGCCCCAGGCCATGGGTGCCGTGGGCGGTGGGCTGGTCAAGATTCCTGCCCTCAACGGCAGTGGCAAGATGGGCAAAAGCGAGGGTGAAGCCTCCACGGTGTTCCTCACCGACGAGCCCGACGTCATCCGCAAGAAAGTGATGAAAGCCAAGACCGACAGCGGCCCCACCGAGCCCAACCAGCAGAAACCCGAGGAAATCGAGAACCTGTTCAACCTTATGCGTGCCGTCTCCACGCCCGATACCGTGGCTCACTTCGACACCCTGTACAACAGTTGCCAAATCCGCTACGGCGACCTCAAGAAGCAATTGGCCGAGGACATGGTGGCCTTCGTCGAGCCTCTGCGCCAACGCATCCTCGAATTCGAGGCCGACGAGCCGCGCCTGCGCCGCATCATCGATGCCGGTCGCGACAAGGCCCGCGCCAGTGCCGTCAAGACATTGGCCGAGGTGCGTGCAGCCATCGGCTACCGCCACTAATTCTTCTTGGGAGCATCGCCCGCCGCACGGCTGCGGTTCACCACCCACACCCCGACGAATACCAGTGTTGCCGCCAGCAGTTTGGTGGCTGTCAGTCGATCCATACCCGCCCAGATGGCCACCGCGATGGCGATGATAGGCTGCAGGTAGCCGTACATACTCACCAGCGTAGGCCGTATGCGCTTCTGCCCCACCGGCACCAGCCAGTAGGCGATAAACGTGGAAAAGAATATCATGAACGCCACCTCCCACCACACATGCGTGGGTACCGCGCCGAAGTCGGTCGTCGGCACGTGCGGGATACTGAATGGCAGAGAGATGACAAACGCCACCAGGAACATCCATTTCATCGACGTAACCACCGAGTAGCGCGCAATCAGGTTGCGGCACGTCCCCAGGTACAGCGCAAAAACGATGTAGTTGGCAAAGCAGAAGGCTATGCCTATCGGCTCCGTTTCCGATGCGCCGTGTCCCCCAAAGGTACTTTGCAGTATCAGCCACAGTATGCCGCCGAAGCTCAACGCCACGCCCAACGCTTTCTTCCAGGTGATGGGCTCTTTCAGAAATATCGCCGCCACGAACATGGTGAATATCGGCGTCGTGGTGCTCATCACCGAGAGGTCTACAGGTGTGGTGTGCACGATGGCGTGGAGAAATGTCAGTTGTGGCAAAAAGAGACCTATGATACCAGCACCGGCAATCTTGAGCAGGTCGCCTTTGGGGACATACTCTTTGGGCATCAATAGCGACACCAGCCAGAACAAAACCCCTGCCACCAGCGACCGCATCGAGAACAGCACGATGGGTTCCATACCGCCGTCGGTGGCTATGTCGCGGCACACCACCACGTTGATGCCGAAGATGGCGTAGGCAGCGGCGGCGGCGAGATGACCTATGGCTTTCTCCCGGCTCACCCTTGCTGCATCATTCTCAAAAGATCCTGCCCAATGTCGCGCCGCTGATATTTGCCCTCCCACACGATGCTTTGTGAGCGGTTGTAACTCTTCAGCAGTGCTTCGGGCAGAGTGGATGCTAGGGCGGTGGCACACAACACGCGTCCGCCGGCCGTCAGCAGGCGGCCTTCGGTGTCGCGCTTGGTGCCGCAGTGAAACACCAAAGTGCCGTCGTCCCTGCCAAGGTCTATCGGATCGCCTTTTCGGTAAGTCTCCGGATAGCCTCCGGCCACCATCATCACGCAGGCAGCCGTGCGGGAGTCCACTTCCAGTGTGCAGCCGTCGAGATTGCCTCGTGCCGTCTGCTCGAAGAGATGAACCATGTCGCTCTTGATGCGCGGAAAGACGCTCTCCGTCTCGGGGTCTCCCATACGGACGTTGTATTCTATCACATAAGGATCCCCGCCGCAGTTCATCAGGCCAATGAATATGAATCCGCAGTAGTCAATTTTCTCGTCGCGCAGGCCACGCACCGTAGGCTTCACGATGCGCTCCTCCACCTTTCGCATGAACGCCTTGTCGGCAAACGGCACTGGGCTGATGCTGCCCATGCCGCCAGTGTTTAGACCTGTGTCGCCCTCGCCGATGCGCTTGTAGTCCTTGGCCTCGGGCAGCAGCAGGTAGTGGCTGCCGTCGGTCAGCACGAAAACACTCAACTCGATGCCGTCCAGGTACTCCTCTATCACCACGCTTGCACTGGCATCGCCAAACTTTCCCCCCAGCATCTCGCGCAGGTGAGCCTTGGCGGTGACCAGGTCGGGCTCAATCAGCACCCCCTTGCCTGCCGCCAGGCCGTCGGCCTTCAGCACATAGGGTGCCTTCAGTGTATCCAGGAAACGCTCGCCATCGGACAAGGTGCCGATGGTAAAGGTCTGGTAGCGGGCCGTGGGAATCTTGTGCCTCTGCATGAATGCCTTGGCATAGTCCTTGCTGCCTTCCAGCATGGCACCTTGCTTCGAGGGGCCTATCACCATGATGTGCTTCAGTGCGGGGATGGCGGCGAAGTGGTCGGCGATACCCGCCACCAGCGGAGCCTCGGGACCCACCACCACCATCTCCACGTGATGATGGAGGGCAAATTCTCCCACCGCCCCAAAATCCATCATGTCCAGTGCCACATTCTCGCCCTCCGCTGCTGTGCCCGCGTTGCCGGGGGCAATGTACAGGTGCGAGCATTGTGCGCTCTGCGCAATTTTGTGAGCCATAGCATGTTCACGACCTCCCGAACCAAGCAAAAGTATATTCATAAATAGTCTGTTTTTTGATTGCAAATGAAAGTGCAAAAATACGACATTCGCCCGATATGGCAAAATTTTTTCTTTGCCATCGCGTTTTTTTGCTATCTTTGCATTTTAAATCAATGGTATGATATACAAGAAAACCCTCTTTTGGGCAACTTTAATGTTGCTGGTATCCAGTGTGATGCGTTCGCAGGAGACCTCTTCTGTGGATATCTTGGACTATGATCTCGCACTCGACTTCTCCACACCGGGATCTTGTCTCGGTGATGCCACCCTCACGCTCACTCCCCTCCAGTCCGTCTCCACGCTGGCACTCCTTCTCGAGGGTACGGTGGACTCCATGTGGCTTGACGGCGTCTATCTCCCCGAGGCCCAACTCAACGCCATCCCGATGGCCTCCGCCTCTGTTGGAGACACCCTCCGGTTGCGTATCCGCTACTCGCTTTCCGGTTATGTGGAGCAGGGCGATTTTGGAGGTCTTCACTTCGACCGCGATATGGACTACAATCTTGGCGTTGGGTTCTACACCAATCCACACAGCCTGGGGCGGGTGCTTTTCCCTTGCCGCGACAATTTCACCGACAAATCCACATACACCCTTCGCATCCGTGCCCGTCAGGGGTGGACTGCCCAGTCCAGTGGCGTACTCCAAAGTCGCTCTTTCGACGAAGATGGGTGCGAACTTACGGTGTGGCGCATCGCCCACCCCGTACCCACCTATCTTGTCGGTGTGGGTGTGGCCAATTGGGACATCCTTACCGACACCATCTATTCCCACCACGGCACCTATCCCCTTACCCTCGGCCACCACGGCTACGACAGCCTGCTGGTGCGCCAGGCATTTGCCCAGCTCGATTCGGTGGTGCCTATGTTTGAGCGCTGTTTTGGCCCCTATCGCTGGGAGCGCATCGGCTACATCGGCACCCGGAAGGGTTCGATGGAACACGTCAATAACATAGCCCTCGTCCGCTCGTTCATGGGTTCCATGCAGGAAAACGCCCAGACCACCATCGCCCACGAGTTGGGACACGCCTGGTTCGGAAACCTCGTTACCTGCAGTGAAGGAGCCGACATGTGGATTAATGAGGGCGGAGCCTCCTTCACCGCCGAGGTGGCTATGGAGGCCGTGAACGGGCGGACGGTGTCGGACGATTATTACCAGCGGAACCTGAAGGCAGTCATCCAAAGCACCCACCTTACCGACGGCGGCTACCGTCCCCTCAGCCCCATGCCCCATGCCTATACCTACGGATCTACCACCTACAACAAGGGTTGGATGGTGTGGCATTCGCTGCGAGGCTATCTGGGTGAGGAAAATTTCTATAACGCGATGAATCTCCTTATGGAACGCTGTGCCTTCGGCAACATCAATGCCTATCGGTTACGCGACTCGTTGAGCCTCTATTCAGGTATTGACCTCACCGATTTCTTCGACTTCCATGTCTTCAGTCCGGGCTTTGTCGACTACTATGTCGGTCTCGAGCATTCGGACGGCACGAACAATGAGGTGTGTCTTTGGGTCTGTCAGCAGACTGTCGGCGGTTCCGCCACCTTGCGCTCTCACCGCATCCCCATTACGTTCTTCTCCCACACTCTCGACACAGCCAAGCGGCTTATTGTTTATGAGGGCAATGAGGGGCGGGTTACTTTCTCCCTTCCATTCGAACCCGCCTTTTGGATACTCGACTACGACAAGGAGATTTCCGATGCCGCCATCGTGGCGGAAGCGCACCTTGCGGGAGGCGGTATGATGCAGAATCTGCGTACCGCCAGCATCTCGCTCAAGTCGGTTCAGCCGGTCGATGCCTACGTGGAACACCACTGGGGCACTGCCTATGGCGACTTCCCCTATGGCACCATCCGTCCCGCCCTGCGCTACTGGCTTGTTCGAGGAACCTGGGATACCACCGCAGCCGTGCAAGGCAGGTTCCAGTTCGCACGCGGCAGCGACGCAATCGACCAGGGTTTCTATACCCATGCCGCCACTTACGACTCGCTGGCAATCCTCTACCGCCCCGGCAACGGCCATTCTTGGCGGCCCCTGCCCCATACCCGCAACGGTAATGCAAACGAAGGTACCCTCGTGGTGGACAGCCTGCTTCCGGGAGAATACACCCTTGCCGTGGTGGACACCGTCCAGCTCTCTATCCCCACCCGTACCGCCGCCACCCTCGACCTTTTCCCCAACCCGCTTCCCCAGGATGGCGAACTGACTGTCGACACTCCGCTCGACACTCCATACACCATCTCCATTTTCGCTTCCGACGGACGTCTGGCATGGCGGAAAACGCACTGTACTAACGGCCAAAAAGTGAGGCCAAGATTGACAAGTGGAACATATTTTGTAGTAATCGAAAATAATTTCATATCTTTGCACTCCAAATTGATACAGTTATGAAAGCATACAAACCTCTGATACTGGCGCTCCTGGCGCTTCTGACAGCCCCTGCATCGGCCCAGTATTCGCAATTGGGAAAGAAGAACGAGTTCATGATGAAGGTGGAGGCAGGCTACGCTCCTTTCATGGGTAACATTGGTGAAGCTGGCGAATTCGGCTACTATCTCGACAAAACACACCACGGAGCCGACTTCAACATCATGGCCGGTGTCAATATCAGCCAGGACTGGTTCCTCGGCGGCGGTGCCGGTGTGGGCTACTATTTCAGCAACCGTGAGGGTTCCGAGTCGATGCTGGGTGCCAATGTGTTCATTGACTTCGACTTCCGTCCCGTGTGGAAAGCCGTCATGGGTCTTGACTACCAGCCCACATCCATCAAGTGGGCGCCCGAGGTGGGTGCCCGTGTGGGCGGAAGCATGCTGCTCGGCAACGAATACCGCTACGGCTCCACCATCACCCCGTTGATTGAAGTCTACGGCGGTATCAACTGGTATTACTGGTATCACCTCCACGGTATGCGCAACATGGGCCGCAACTGGCACAGCTTCTATGCCACCCTGGGTGTCGCCTACCTGCAGCAGACCGTATTCCTTCCCATTCGTATAGGTTGGAGGTGGTAGCCATGCAAAGCACTCGTCAAAACAAAATCTGCAGCCTCATCCAGCAGGACATGGGCGACATCTTCCTCCGCGAGATGAAACCCCTGCTCGGCAGCTCGCTCATCACCGTTACCCGCGTACGCATTACACCCGACCTCTCCATCGCGCGCATCCACCTCTCCATCATGCCCCTTGCGGGAGCCACTCAAGAGGGACTCATGGATCTCATACGGCAGAACACCTCCGACTTGCGACGTCGCCTCGGCCTGCGCGAAGGTAAGCAGCTGCGCATCATACCCCAGTTGGAATTCTACCTCGACGACTCGCTCGACTACATCGAAAACATCGAGCGACTCCTCAAACAATAATGCCCCCCCTATGAGGATAGAGACGCTCATTGCCGTGCGCTATCTCTTTGCCCGCCGGCAGCGATCCATTGTCAATATCATCTCCTGGATATCCCTCGTCGGCCTCCTCGTCAGCACGACGGCACTCATCATCGTACTTTCCGTCTACAACGGCATCGGCGAACTCACCAAAAACCTCTTCAGCACTTTTGACCCCGAGCTGGTCATCGAACCCACCCAGGGCAAAACGTTCCGCCTCACAGACATGGGGCTCCAGCGGGTAGCCGCCACCGAAGGCGTTGCCGACATGGTACCCCTGGTTACCGAGACCGCCTGGATTACCTATGGCGACAACCAGGCCATTGTCTCCCTTCGTGGTGTTTCCGACGGCTACCATCGCCTTACCGGCCTCGACACCCTGCTTCATGACGGCCAGTATCTGATTGGCGAAAACACCCTCATCCTTGGCGGAGAAATTTTCTACCGCCTCGGCATGAAAATTCCATCTGCCGTCCCTGCCGCCATCCACATCCCCAAACGCACCACCACATCGCTCGGCGTAACGCTTGACGAAGCTTTCAACATCGCTTATGCCTATCCTGTGGCCAATTTCTTCATCCAGCAGGATATTGACGAGCGCTATGCCGTAACCGACATCGGATTGGTACGCACTCTCATGGACTATGCTCCCGACGAATGTACCTCGCTGGCATTGCGGCTCCAGCCCGGAGCCAACCCCTCCAAGGTCAAACAACGCCTCACCACCCTCCTTTCCAACGCCCCCACCCCTCTCATCGTCAAGGACCGCCACGACCAGCAACCCCTCTACTTCAAGATATTCCGAACCGAACGCCTCGGTATCTACCTCATTCTCTCGCTTATCGTACTCATCTCCACCCTCAGCCTCGTAGCCTCGCTCTCGCTGCTCATCATCAGCAAGCACCGCGACATTTTCATGCTCCGCAGCATGGGAATGACCACCCGTCAACTTCGACGCTCATTTTTCGCTGAAGGACTCCTCATCTGCGCCCTAGCCGTGGTCGCTGGGCTTCTCCTTGGGTTCACAATATGCCTCCTACAGCAGCAGTTCGGCCTCATCCGTATGGGCGACGGCAATTTTGTAGTCAGTGCCTTCCCCGTCTCCATGCGCGCCAAAGACTTCCTCGCCACCTTCCTCCTCGTCATGGCCATCAGCACACTCTCTGTAACCCTCACCACACGCCACGCACCCCTCCAATAGTCGCACGTATATAATATTATTATTTTGTTATATTTATCTGTTTATCATTTGTTTACGGATAATTCGAATAGCAGACACATGAAAAAA
Source organism: uncultured Bacteroidota bacterium (assembly GCA_902782185.1). GTDB lineage: Bacteria > Bacteroidota > Bacteroidia > Bacteroidales > P3 > Colimorpha. The sequence continues at coordinate 9,036 of CACZLT010000051.1, forward strand.
ATTTGGCCATGTCGCAAAAAGGTTGTACTTTTGCAATCCATTTTTAACCCCAAACACATCGGAATATGACCATCTCAATATTCGCACTCATCATCGGCGCCATCTTCGTGAACAACGTTGTTTTGGCCCAGTTCCTCGGCATCTGCCCCTTCCTCGGGGTGTCGAAAGACGTGAAAAGCTCGCTCGGCATGGGAGGTGCAGTCCTTTTCGTGATGCTGCTGGCCACTATGGTTACGTATGTCATCATGCAGTACGTCCTGGTGCCGCTCAATCTGCAGTACCTGCAGACCATTGCTTACATCCTCGTCATCGCCGCCCTGGTGCAGATGGTGGAAATCGTGCTGAAGAAAATCGCCCCCGCCCTCTACCAGGCACTGGGAGTGTTCCTGCCCCTCATCACCACCAACTGCGCCGTACTCGGTGTAGCCATCTTGGTGATGCAGAAGAACATGAACTTCCTGCAGAGCGTTGTCTACTCGGCCTCTACCGCCGTCGGATTCACCCTCGCCCTTGTCATTTTTGCCGGCATCCGCGAGCAGCTCGACCTTACCGGCACTCCCCGAGGCATGAAGGGTGTGCCCATCGCCCTCGTTGCTGCCGGCATCCTCGCCATGGCCTTCATGGGCTTCTCCAACCTCGTCCCCCTGCCGTAAAAACACCAATTGTCATGGAAGAATACAACACCGACAACCAGTACACCAACTCGCAGCGCCCCAACGATCTGCTGGTGTGGTCTATCCTCAGCACCATCCTCTGCTGCATCGCCACCGGCATCGTCGCCATCGTCTACTCCTCCAAGGTCAATGGCCTGTGGGATGCCGGCGACCATGCAGGAGCCCAAGACGCCGCCCGCAAGGCCAAAACGTGGAATCTCGTCGGCCTCGGTATCGGCCTGGTCGGCTGGGTTCTTTGGCTGGTCTACTTCTTCACTGTCTACAAGGTGATGGAGGCCAACGGCGGCTTGGAAGGCATGGCCGACATGATGAGCCAGTTCGACCTCGATTAACCGCCGTCCCCCTTGTCCGTCGCCAAGAAAACTGTCCTCGCCGCCACACTTCTGCTGGCGGTAGTGGTCTTGGTGTTCCTCTACTACAACATTGATCCCGCGCGTGTGGGATGGATGCCGCGTTGTCCGTTTCGTTGGCTCACAGGGCTCCAGTGTCCAGCCTGTGGCAACCAGCGTGCACTTCACGCTTTGCTGCACGGTCGCTTTGGCAATGCCTTCGCCAGCAATCCCTTTCTCGTCCTCAGTAGCCCCTACCTGCTGGCTTTGCTTGTCGCCACTGTCCTGCGCCGCTCACGCCCGCGCTTCTATGCCCTGATAGCTCACCCCCACGCCGTCTACACCTACCTCGTTCTCATCTGCCTCTGGTGGATAGTTCGCAACCTTTTGTAAGGTAATTTTCTCCGAATTGAGAAATTTTGTGTATTTTTGCAACCTAATATATAAAGTATTATGGAACAATCGTTGTTGATATATAACACTTTAAGTCGGCAGAAGGAACTTTTCCGTCCCTTGGTTGAGGGTCGCGTGGGCATGTACGTGTGCGGCCCCACAGTCTATGGCGACGGCCACCTCGGCCATGCCCGCCCCGCCATCACCTTCGACGTGGTCTTCCGCTATCTGCAGCACCTGGGCTATAAGGTGCGCTACATCCGCAACATCACCGACGTGGGCCATCTGGAACACGATGCCGACGAGGGCGAGGACAAAATCGCCAAGAAGGCGCGCCTCGAGCAGCTCGAACCCATGGAGGTGGCGCAGTACTACACCAACCGCTACCATGCCGCCATGGAACGCTTGAATGTGCTTCCCCCCAGCATCGAGCCCCACGCCAGTGGCCATATCATGGAGCAGATAGCCCTCGTGCAGCAGCTGCTCGACAAGGGCTACGCCTACGAAAGCAACGGCTCGGTCTATTTCGACGTGCGCAAGTACCAGGAAGACACCCACAAGTACGGCCAACTCTCTGGACGCGTCATCGACGAGATGCTCGCCACCACCCGCGAGCTCGACGGGCAGGACGAGAAGCGCTTCTCGGGCGACTTCGCCCTGTGGAAGAAAGCCTCGCCGGAGCACATCATGCGCTGGCCCTCGCCCTGGAGCGACGGCTTCCCCGGCTGGCATGCCGAGTGCACCGCCATGGGCAGCAAATACCTCGGCTCGCCCTTCGACATCCACGGCGGCGGCATGGACCTCGTCTTCCCGCATCACGAGAGCGAGATAGCCCAGTGCCAGGCCGCCAACGGCCACGCTCCTTGCCGCTACTGGATGCACAACAACATGATTACCATCAACGGCCAGAAGATGGGTAAGAGCCTCGGCAACTTCATCACCCTGGACGAGTTCTTCACCGGCAAGCACGAGATGCTCACCCAGGCATACTCGCCCATGACCATACGCTTCTTCATCCTCCAGGCCCACTACCGCAGCACCGTCGACTTCAGCAACGAGGCCCTGCAAGCCGCCGAAAAGGGATTCTCCAAGCTGATGGAAGCCTACAAGGCCCTGAACCGCATCGCCGGCAATCCTGGAACCACCGAAGCCTCAGGAATATCTGACCTTCGCCAGAAGTGCTATGATGCCATGAACGACGACTTCGCCACCCCCACCGTCATCAGCCACCTCTTCGAGGCCACCAAGATCATCAATTCCGCTGCCGACGGCAAGCTGAAACTCTCGCAGGCCGACATTGACGAGCTGAAGTTCGTCTTCGACACCTTCCTCTTCGGCATACTCGGCATGCGCGACGAGGCCGGCGGCAGCAACACCGCCCTGCTGGACGGCCTGATGCAGGTCATCCTCGACATCCGCGCCACCGCCAAGGCCAACAAGGACTGGACCACCAGCGACCGCATCCGCGACAGCCTCACCGCCCTCGGCATCAC
>CACZLT010000052.1 GCA_902782185.1 uncultured Bacteroidota bacterium
GTGGCGGGCGGGAGCCGCAGCGCCACCCTGGGCCTGCCGCGCGAGGAGTTCGCGGACTACGCCGTCATGGTGCGGCCGCTGTGCGACAGCCTGAAGACCACGGCGGCGTGGAGCGACACGGTCTTCTTCTCCCTGCCGCGCGACACGGTGGGCATCCTGTCGTCCCACGCCCCGGGCTTCACGCTGCAGCCCAACCCCGCCACGGGGAGCGTGACGCTGACGCTGTCCGAGAGCAGTTTGCCCGCCGAGGTGGAGGTGGTGGACATGGCGGGGCGCACGGTGCTGGCGCGGCGCGCCACGTCGCCCACGCTCACCCTGCCGCTCGACGGCCTGCCAGCGGGCACCTACGGCCACACCCGGCGGCTGGTGAAAACCGACAACTAATTTGCGGGGGCATACAATATTTGTCGGCGAGGGGCGTTTATAGGGCAACCAACACAATGATGCACAGTATGGAATTGAGTTCCTATTTTGCCCCTATCGACAACATGGTGGTCGGCTACCAGCCACGTGAGTTCAGCTCACAGCTGGGCGACGAGATGGCCGTCCACACCGCGCAGGCGGGCTTCCCCGACTTGGGGAGGGCCGACCTGGTGCTGCTGGGTGTGCCCGAGGACCGCGGCGCGGTGGACACCCCGGGCTGCGCCGCCGCGCCTGACTGCATACGCCATTACCTCTACCGCCTGGCCAAGCCCCATGCCGAGATGCACCTGGCCGACTTGGGCAACCTCATCCCCGGCGCCTCGCAGCGCGATACCTACTTTGCCCTGATCGAGGTGCTGCATCCGCTGATCGACAGCGGGAAGACGGTGCTGCTGCTGGGCGGGTCGGACGACTTGGTGTTTTCCGTCTACAAGGCTTACGAGGTGCTGGGGCGGGTCATCAACATCTGCTCCGTCGACTCGCGTTTCAACCTGGAGGGCGGCGACACCCTCAATTCGTCCAACTACTTGCAGCACATCATCCTGCAGCAGCCGAACTACCTGTTTGACTATGTGGCTTTGGGCTACCAGTCCTATTTTGTGGGTGCCGAGATGGTGCAGCTGATGGAGGAGCTCAAGTTCAGCCTCCGCCGTCTGGGCGAGGTGCAGGCCGCCATGGCCGACACGGAGCCGCTGGTGCGCTACAGCGATGTGGTGGCGGTGGACATCGGCGCAGTACGCCAGAGCGACGCCCCGGCCAATCCCAGCCCGTCGCCCCACGGGCTGTACGGCGAGCAGTTGTGCCAGATTGCGCGTTTTGCCGGCATGAGCGACAAGACCTCCACCTTCGGCCTCTTCGGCATGGTGCCGTCGCTGGATCGCGACGGGCAGACGGCCCACATGCTGGCCCACGCCCTGTGGTACTTCATCGAGGGTTACTACTATCGCCTGGGGGACTTTCCGCATCGCGACCCGCAGCACTACAAGCGGTTCACGGTGGCGTTGCCCGACCATGGGCTGGACATTGTGTTCCACAAGAGCCTCAAGAGCGACCGCTGGTGGATGGAGGTGCCGTGCGATGATGCGGAGCGCCGCGAGCGCTACGGACGGCACACGCTGGTGCCCTGCGCCTACTCGGACTACCAGCGCGCCATGCAGAATGACATCCCCGAGCTGTGGTGGCACTATTATAACAGGATTAACGGTTAAAAGTCAAGAATCTATGGATGTAAAATTCAAGGAAAAAATAGACCGCCTCATCTCCGAGGTCTCGGCGCTGACCGACCTGCCCACCAAGGTGGCGGTGCTCAACTACATACAGCAAGAGTCGGGCTTCCTGCTGTGGCAGCTCGAAGACGAACAACGCATCGATGAGGACTCTCGCGATTATTAAGTGGTTGGTTGGCAGTTGCCTGCTGCTGGCCGCCTGCACGGGAGGCTATTCCTTCACGGGCGCCTCCATACCGCCCGATGCCAAGACCATCTCGGTGGCCACTTTCCCGAACTACGCCGCCACGGTCAATCCGCAGTTGAGTCAGCAACTGACCGATGCACTCATCCAGATGTTCTCGTCGCAGACCTCGCTCAACGTAACCTCCGACGAGGGCGACTTGCAAGTTAGCGGCCAAATTACTGGTTACGAGACACGGGCCTCGGCCTTGAGTAGCAGCGACGAGGTGTCGATGAACCGATTGACGATTAGTGTTAAAGTGAAGTTCGTCAACCAGAAAGACCCTGGGGCCGACTTCGAACAGTCGTTCTCGCGCTACCGCGACTATGCCGCCTTGCTCGACTTCTCGTCGGTGGAGAGCGGCCTGGTGAGCGAGATTGTCACCGAGCTATGCGAGGACATCTTCAACAAGGCCGTGGTGAACTGGTAACAGGGTGGCTGCTGGCCGCCGTGGCCACGGCAGTCTACCTCGCCACCATGAGCCGCACCGTGGACTGGTGGGACTGCGGCGAGTTCCTGGCCACCTCCTATCTCCTCCAGGTGGGGCATCCGCCGGGGGCACCGCTCTACCAGTTGCTGGCGCGCTGCGCCATGATGCTTTCCTTCGGCAACCCGCTGCTGGTGGCGCCCTTGGGCAACGCCCTCTCCGCCCTCTGCGGCGGCCTCACCGTCATGGTGCTCTTCCGCACGCTCTGCGAGCTCACTCGAAATGCGGAATCCAAAATTCAAAATTCGCCGGGTGCCGCCGTGGGAGCGCTGTGCTACCTGTTCTGCGACACGGCCTGGTTTTCCGCCGTTGAGAGCGAAGTCTACTCGATGGCCATGCTCTTCTGCTCGCTTGATGTGTGGCTTGCGCTGCGCTGGCGGCGTAGCGGCAACCACAGGCTGCTACTGCTGCTGGGGCTGACCCTGGGGCTGGGTGTGTGTGTCCACTTGATGACGTTGCTGGCGGTGCCGGCGGTGGGATGGATTGTTTCAAGGTCTTTAAAGTCCTTGAAGCCACTGAAGGTGTTGGTCCTGTCAGTTTTCTTTTTTCTTCTCGGGCTTTCGCCCTATGCCATCGTCCCCATCCGCGCGGCGGCCGACCCGCCCGTCAACCTGATGGGCGAAAGCCTCGCTTCCTACCTCAAGCGCGACACCTACGCCAAGGCACCGCTCTACCCACGTATGTGGCGCGAGCGCGACACCGCCAACTGGCGGCAGTGGCACGTCTCCGACCCTGCTTCGGTGTGGGATAACACCCAATACTATGCCTCCTACCAGCTTTCCTATATGTATCTGCGCTACCTGATGTACAACTTCATCGGCCGCGAGAATCTCAAGTCGGGGCACATCGTCCTCTTCATTCTGCCGTTTTTGCTGGGGTTGTGGGGTATGGCGGTGCTGTGGAAGCGGCGGCGGGACGACTTCATGGCCGTGTTGTTGCTGTTCCTTTTCGGCGGCGTCATCCTCAACCTCTACCTCAACCACCCCTGTTACGAGCCCCGAGAACGCGATTACGCCTATGTGCTTTCCTTCTACGCCTTCGCCATCTGGATTGGTGTCGGCACCAGCCATATTGGCCGCTGGCGGTGGCTGACGCTGCTGGCACCCCTGCTCATGGCCGCGGGCAACTGGTCCGACCACGACCGCAGCCGCAGCCACTCGGTGCATGACATCGCGATGAATCACCTCCAGAGCTGTGACCACGGAGCCATCCTTGTCGCCTACGGAGACAACGACACCTTCCCCCTCTGGTATCTACAGCAGGTGGAAGGACAACGCACCGACATCGAGATCCACAACATCAACCTCGAGGGTTACGCCGCCATACGCACCATACTGTCCGACAACAACTTCCGACGACCGGTATACCTCACCCAGTATGCCCGCGACGGAGCCGGTCGATTCCTCGCCGGGCATCCCCGCTGCGAGGGCTTCTGCTGGCGATTGCTGCCCACTGCCGACGGACTGGACGATACCGCCCCCCTCCGTCGCCACATCGAAAGCGGCATCCGCTGGCACATACGGCCGGGCGAATATCTGGATCCCGTGTCGAGGCGCTTCCTCGCCACCTGGGAAGCCAACACCCAATCGGTTTTGGGGCAGACTGAAAAATTAATTTTGCCTTTATTATAAAAAGGCGTATCTTTGCACCCAAAATTTCGGGATGACGAGACTACTGAAGAGTATATTATCACTCTGTAAAACAAATAGATACAAAGAAAAAGACACAACCGTTGTGGTAAAATATCTCATAGTGGGACTGGGCAATGTGGGTTCCGAGTACGAAGGTACACGGCACAATGCGGGCTTCATGGTGGTCGATGCGCTGGCCAAGGAGGGCGAGGCGCGCTGGACTCTGGAACGCCACGCCTACCGCACCGAGGTGCGCCACAAAGGCCGCCAACTCGTCCTCATCAAGCCCACCACCTACATGAACCTCAGCGGGAAGGCCGTAAAATACTGGCTACAAGCCGAAAAGATAGAACTTGCCAACCTGCTGGTGGTGGTGGACGACATTGCCCTCGACCCTGGCATCATTCGCATCAAGAAGCAGGGTGCCGCCGGTGGCCACAACGGCCTGACCGACATTGAGAACCTGCTGGGCACACCGAATTACAACCGCCTGCGAGTGGGAGTGGGAAGCCAGTTCAGCCGCGGCCGCCAGGTAGACTACGTGCTCGGGCAGTTCTCTGCCGACGAATTGCCGACGGTTGAAGCCTCCGTCAAAACGGCCTGCGATGCCGTGCGCTGCTTCATCACCCAGGGCATCGACCGCACCATGAACCTCTACAACAAGAAAGGCAACGCGAGGAAGGAAGGAGGGACGGAATAAGATGCAATTGGCAATCGACATAGGAAACACGGCTGTAAAGTGGGGTGTGTTCGAAGGGCGTACGCTGCTGGAGAGCGGGTATGGCGTTCCAACCGAGTTGCTGCAGCATGCCCGACGCGTACTGCTATGCGCCAGCGGCGAGGTGCCGCCCGTGCTGGCCGAGGTGCCGCACCTGAACGCCGCGATGCCCCTGCCCATCCGCCTGGACTACAAGACCCCTGCCACACTGGGTCCCGACCGCATAGCGGTGGCCTGCGGTGCCTGGAGCCTCCATCCGGGTGCGGACACGCTGGTGGTGGACTGTGGCACCTGCATCACCCTGGAGTTCGTCAGTGCCGACGGCACCTACCGCGGCGGCGCCATCATGCCGGGTCTCGGAATGAATTTGCAAGCCCTGCATACTTTTACGGCCAAACTTCCGTTATTGGATGTTGCAACCGTGCAAAAAGCCCCCGTGCTGGGACGCTCGACCGAAGAATGCATCCTGGCCGGCACCCTGGGAGCCGCGCAGATGGCGATAGCGGCCTACGTGGCCGCACTCAAGGGCATAGCCCCCGGGCTGAATGTGCTGGTTACCGGCGGCGACGCCGAGCGCATCGTGCCTCCGGGCGCGAACCGTCGCGAGCACGAGCCGCACTTGACACTGATAGGTCTGAACGAGGTGATGGAATATGAAAAACGTGAAATGAAAAACGCGAAATGATGAAACATAAGAAAATCATAGTGGCACTGCTGAGCCTGATGGGGCTGACGGGCACCGCCGAGGCGCAGAACGGCTTCAACCTGCCCTACTCGCAGTTTGGCATCGGCATCGGCCAACTGCCCTACAACCTGCCTATGGTGGCCCGCATGGGCGGTGTGGCTTACACCCGCTCGGGCAGCAACTACATCAACCCCTTCAACCCTGCCTCCTATGCCAGCATCGGCATGGAGAGTTTCGTGTTCGACATGGGGGCCAATGTCCAAATCACCACCCTCGCCAACAACAACTCCAGCATCCACGATGCCGACGGGAACATCGGATACCTCCTCTTCGGCATGCCCTTGACCCGCTGGTGGAAGCTGGCGGCCGGACTTATCCCCTACTCGTCGGTCGACTACTCGTCCATCCAACTACAGGAGGGCGACGGATACAACACGATGAAGAACGTGTACGACGGCACCGGCGGGGTCAACGAAGTGTTCCTCGGCACGGCATTCAACGTCCTGGGCGGTCCCGAGGGGCGGCGCCTGCAGGCAGGCTTCAACGTCGGATACCTCGTCGGACGCATACAGCGCGCCATCTCCTACTCGTTCCAAGGCATTGACTCGACCCACTACATCAATTCCCGGCGATACAAGGAGACCAAGTTGAGCAATCTCCTCTTCGACCTCGGAATCCAATACTGGGAACCTTTGGGAGAGCGCTACACCCTGGGTGCCGGCCTCACCTACAAGCCCCGCCGTGCGATGGACCTCAAGGAGCAGGCGCTCATCTACACCTACCACGCCGCCGACAACAACCAGTCCCCCGTTGATACCATCTTCCCCTTGCCGGGCAATTCTCCCTTTTTCACCAGCACCCTCTCACAAGACCATACCTTCGGCATAGGCTTGAGCCTGGAGCGCAACCACAAGTGGTTGGTGGCGGCCGACGCCACCTTCGCCGGCTGGGCAGGTATGTTCTACGAAGAGGGCAGCAACGCCTCGATTTTTGGCGAAGACGCCTTGCGCAAAGGCCCCTACAGCCGCTACGCTCTCGGGTTCGAGAAAATAGGGAACATGGATGCCAGTTCGTACTGGGGCCGCATCAGTTGGAGTGTCGGTACCCACATGGAGCGAGGCTCCATGCGCCTTTTCCTCGACGGCAGCGAGCGCGTCATCAATGAATGGGGCTGCGGCATGGGAGCCTCACTCCCCATGCGCAAGGGCCTGTCTCTGCTCACACTCAACCTGGGCTATTCCAGTCTCGGGAACAAAGACCTCCTGCAGTACAACTGCTTCACCGTCGGCATCGCCGTCAGCAGCTGCGAGCGCTGGTTCGTGAAACGCAAATACAACTAAACCCGCAATAAACCACTCCCTTTGGGGACAAAATAGCAAAAGAACAACAAAAAACACACATAGAGATGAAAGCAATCAAGAAACTGACGATGGGACTCTTCCTGACCGCAACCGCAATGGCTGCCACCGCCCAGCAAATCCCGCCCAGCTGGAACTGCATTGAGGGCGTGAACGAGCAAGAGATGATGGAGGCCGTGTCGCTCTACCAGGAAGACGTCAAACAGTTCAAGACCACCAAGGACACCCGCTACCTGGACGATGCCTACCAGTTCTGGACCAAAATCGTTGCCCAGTGCCCCAAGCAGAGCAAAAACCTCTACACCAACGGCGCCAATATCATGAAGGTGAAAATTGCCGCTGCCAAGAGTACCGAGGAACGCGACACCTACATCGACGAGCTGATGCGTATGTACGACACCCGTGCCACCCACTACGGCGAGGCCGCCAAGGTAACCGCCATGAAAGCCATGGACATCGAACAGCTGCTGAAGGAGGAAGGGCTTGAGCGCTACTACACATTGTACGACCAGGCCGTGAAAATGGAGGGCGACCTCGAAGCCGCCTACCTGGTCAAGTATATGGAAGCCACCATCAACTACGTCCGCGCCGGCAAGGCCGAGCCCACCCTGGTGGTCGACAACTACGACATCGCCAGCGAAAAGCTTGAGGCCGAGCTCGAAAAGAACATCGAGGACAGCGTGAAGGCCGCCACCATTCGCGGCTACATCGCCGGCGTGGAAGCCGCCTTCTCGCCCTACGCCACCTGCGACCAGCTGGTGGAAATCTACAGCAAGAAGTTCGAGGCCGACCCCGAGAACATCGACCTGCTGAAGAAAATCACCAACATCATGACGAAGAAAGGATGCACCGGACAGCAGCTCTTCTTCTCCGCCACCGAGAACCTCTACCGCCTGGAACCCACTCCCTCCACTGCCATGAAGATGGGTGCCATGTGCCTCCAGAAGAAAGACTACTCCGAATCCATCAAATACCTGACCGATGCCACCAAGGGCGTGGAAGGCAAAGACAAATACATGGCCTACCTCTACCTCGGCCACGCCTACAACGGCACGAAGAGCTACAGCGCCGCCCGCAACGCCTACAACGCCGCCGCCGAGGCCGACCGCACCAAGGGCGAGCCCTACCGCTTCATCGCCCAACTCTACGCCTCCAGCACCTCCAGCGCACAGGAAGACAACGTCGGCGGACGCAGCGTCTACTGGGCTGCCGTGGACAAACTGCAGAAGTCCAAGAGCGTGGACTCCTCCGAGGAGAACGTCAACGCCTGCAACCAGCTCATCAGCCGCTACAGCGCCAGCTTCCCCAAGCAGACCGACGCCTTCATGGCCGGCCTCGAGAACGGCAACCGCTTCACCGTCCCTGGCTGGATCAGCGAGTCCACCACCGTCAGAACCCGCTAAACGGTTTGAGGCATAGGAATATCACACTGCGGAGCGTAGAGACATGGAAAACCACGTCTCTATGTTCCGTTTTGCTCATGTTGGCTGCCGGCTGCACCAACGACATGAAGGACATCAGTCGCTTCGACCGCAAGGATCCGCCCTCGCAAAGCCTCCGCGACGCCCATGTGTGGCGCAGCGAATACGGACGGCTGCAGATGGAACTCGATGCACCGGCCATTGTGCAATACCGCCAGCCCGACACGCGCACCCACTATCCCAAGGGCGTTGACCTGCGCTTCTACGACAGCCACGGACAGCTCCGCACCACCGTCCGCGCCGACAAGGCCGTCTCCTACGACGACGAGGACATCCTCTACGCCAGGGACAGCGTGGTCATCGTCGACTACACCAACGGCGACACCATCTACCTTCAGGACATCACCTGGAAGTCCCGCGAGGATGTCATCTACTCCAACCACCCAGTCCGCGCCGTGAACGGCTCCCGTATAACCTATGGCGACGGCTTCGTCAGCGACGCCAACCTCACCAATCTCCGTGTCAAGCGCCAGCGCGGCACCATCGAATTCGAAGAATAGAACCCATGCAATATACAGCCAACGAGATAGCCCGCCTGGTGAAAGGCACCGTCGAGGGCGACGAAAATACCCGCGTGTGGCAGCCCTGCAAGATCGAAGAAGGCTGCGAAGGCGGCATCACCTTCCTGGGCAATCCCAAATATACACATTATATATATGAGAAGCAGTCGTCCATCGTCATCGTGCGGCGCGACTTCCAGCCCGAGCAGCCCGTGGGCTCCACCCTCATCCGCGTGGACAACCCCTACATGGCCGTGGCCAAACTGCTCCACATCTTCAACCAGCGCAGCAAGCCGCCCAAGGGACGCTCGTGGCGCAGCAGCGTAGGGCGCGGCTCGAAGCTGGGCAAGGACTGCTACCTAGGTGTCTATGCCGTGGTGGGTCGCCACTGCCGCATCGGCAACAACGTCAAAATCTACCCCAACGCCACCATCGGCGACAACGTAACCATCGGCGACGGCACCATCGTCTATGCCGGCGCCAAGATATACGAGGGCTGCGAGATCGGCCGCCACTGCATCCTCCATGCCGGCTGCGTCATCGGTGCCGACGGCTTCGGCTTTGCACCTGACGGAAACGGCGGCTGGGACAAGATCGACCAGATCGGCAACGTCATCCTCGAGGACAACGTCGAGGTGGGAGCCAACACCTGCATCGACCGCGCCACCATGGGTTCCACCATCCTCCATGCCAACGTCAAGGTAGACAACCTCTGCCAGGTGGCCCACAACGTGGTGGTCGGGCGTGGCACCGCCATGGCCTCGCAGGTGGGCATTGCCGGCAGCAGCAAGGTGGGCGAGGGATGCATCATCGCCGGCCAGGCCGGCATCGTGGGCCACATCACCGTGGGCGACCACGTAACCATCGGTGCCCAGAGCGGCGTAACCAACTCCGTCGCCTCCGACCAGACCATCTTCGGAAGCCCCGCCATGGAAGCCTCCAAGCGCCGCAAGGTGGAGGTGCTGGTGCGCAACATCGAGAAACTGGCCGACCGCATCTCCAAGCTCGAGAAGAGACAATGAAGCCCGGCCGCATCGCACTCTTCTTCGCGGCCGTCATTGCCGTCCTGGCGCTTGTGTGCGCCCTCTTTCCGCGCGACGGGATTGTTGTTGCGAGCCACGAGTTCTACCTCCCCCCCGTCCCGCCCACCGAACGCACTGCCTCGGCCACACAATTCGCCGATATTCCAAAGGTCTCTGAATGTTCGGAAAATCCAGAACATCCAGAAATTCCCGAACCCATGACTCCGGATTCCTCCAACTACCAACCACCAACTACCAACCACCAACTGACCTCCGACACCACCGACCTCCGCTTCTGGTTGCCCGACAGCACCTTCTTCGATGCCTTCTGGGCCGCTGCCGAGCAGGCCCGGGGGCAGGGGCGCATCCTTCGCGTGATGCACTACGGCGACTCGCAGATTGAGATGGATCGCATCACCGGCCGCCTGCGCTCCTACATGCAGCGCACCTTCGGAGGCGGCGGCCCCGGCATGGTGCCCTTCCGAACCATCATCCCCACCTACGCCGTCCGCCAGTACGCCTCGGGCGCGCTGACCCATCTTTCCTCCTTCGGCGACAGCACCGTCAGCCGCTCGCCCGGCAACTACGGCCCCATGATGCAGTGTTTCCGCCTTTCCGGCAGCGCCAGCACCACCCTCCGCGAAACCCAGAAGAAAGGCGCCGACGACCGCGTGAAGCGATTCTCCACCGTCCGCCTCGTCTACAACAACCGCGGCACCAGCCTCAAAACCAGCCTCACCGACCGCCTCGCCAGGCACTCCCATCCCCAGCAGGCCGACAGTGCCGGCATCGGCAGCCTGGTGTGGACGCTCGACTCCGCCACCTCGCACCTTGTCGTCTCGGCCTCCGGCAGCGCCGACCTCTACGCCCTCACCCTCGACAACGGCCCCGGCGTGGCCGTCGACAACATACCCATGCGCGGCTGCTCCGGACAGCAGTTCACCCTCGTGCCCGCCGACCGCCTCGCACAAGCCTACGCACAGCTCGACATCGGTCTCATCATTCTCCAGTTCGGCGGCAACTCCATGCCCTACCTGCGCGACGAGAAGGCCATTACCAAGTACTGCACCTCCATCGGCCGCCAAATCGACCACGTACGCCGCGCCTGCCCCCAGGCCAAAATCCTCTTCATCGGCCCCTCCGACATGAGCACACGCCTCCGCGGACAGCTGCAGACCTACCCCTGGCTGCCAGCCGTCGTCGACAGCCTCGCCACCACCGCCACATGCCATGGCGCCGCCTACTGGAGCATCTACCACGCCATGGGCGGACACAACTCAATGATACAGTGGAAAAAAGATGGCCTGGCAGGCGAGGACTACGTCCACTTCACCTCGCGGGGCGCCGACCTCATGGGCGACCGCCTCGCCCAGGCTTTGGCCGACAGCTACCGCAGCTACACCCGACGACAAGGCCGACGGCTCGACTAGCTAGGGCAAGACTACAGCACCGCCAAAAAAACTCGTCCAGAGCCGCAGGAAACAGACAATCGACATCGTACCCTGATTTATTTTTTGTTAAATTACGAAAACACACTACTCATTTGAGTAAAATTTCGCTTTCGAATGCATTTTTACCCAAATGGGTAGTTTCTGAATGGAAAAAAATTCGTAATTTTGCAACTGGAAACAGGAAGGTTCCATGAAATATATAAATCATCAAAATACTGAAAATAAACCATCTATGAAACACGAAAGACACCGAAGCAGTGTGCCTGCTGGCGGCAGGATGCGAACCCGAACCGCAGCCGGGCGGAACCGACACCGTACCCGCCACCGACACAGTTCCCCAAGACCCGGTTACCGTCATCGACACCCTGCCGCCGGACACGGTGTGGGTCTCGCCGCCCTACGACACCGCCGCCGCCCGGGAAGGCCGCGTGTGGCGCAGCGAGGAGACCTGGCGGGAATGGCACCGCGAGGGCAACTCCATTCAAATGCAGCTGCACGGCTACGCCGTAACCACCACCCTGCTGGGTGGAAATCACTTCCGTGCCGACGTGGAGAAGTCCTCCGAGCAGCGCTGGTTTGCCTACTTCGAGGTCGGCTCCTCCGAGCACAGGTATCTGTACTGCCCAGAATGGAGCAACTTCGACTCAACGCTGTACCTCCTCCCGGCAGACGCACCGATAGAGGCCGACACCCATCCTGACCTCTGCCATGACATGGTGGGCTTTGTAATCGAAGAAATTTCTGACACTACGCTATATATAGCCACCGGCGGTCCCGCCTCTGAATTTATTCGTAGTTATAAGTTTAAAAAAATATTACGATGAGAAATATTTTTTTATTTACATTTCTATTAGTAAACATTGTCTCAATGGGACAGAATAGTAGTTATTATCACAATAATGAAAGACATTCACTAAATGTTATACCTCATTACCTATACATTACCGTGTCGAGCAATCTAGATGATTTTATGACGACTTTGGGAACTGAAGGTGTCGACATTATTACAATTGACGAATCGTTCAAATGTATTCTTATTGATACGCGTAGTGTCGATGTATATAACCGGTTATGGAAATGGTGCATGGCTGATTCCCGAGTCGAGACTATTTCTCCTGTATATGGCGATATTGAGCGGAACCATCTAATAACATGCGACAGCAGAGTCGCTGTGAGGCTGAAAGATGGCATTCCGATAACCGAGTTCAATGAAATACTAAGCAAATTCGGGTGCCATATATATTATCGTAGCGACCTAGATACAATGTTTTTTTCTTACACACAGCTCAACGAAATGGTGCATCGGCTATAGAGGTCGCGAATCTTCTGCATGAAAGCAAATTGTTTTTTGCTGTAAGCCCAGACTTCCGAACAACCGTTGGGTTGTGCGAGACTCTTGTTAACGACTCAATGTATAATGAGCAATGGAACATTTCTAGCACAAAAACAAACCTAGCGTGGGATATTACCTCGGGGCATGGGTCAATAGTAATAGCCCAGCTCGACGTGGGAGTTCAGCTTGATCACCCTGACTTGATAGAAAACCTTGTTCCTGGTTACAATGCGTCTTGGAGCGATGCTCCACCAGGGTCTCATCGTGGACATCATCATGGCACAAAATGTGCAGGTGTTGCTGTGGCGAAACAGAATAATCATATAGGCATATCTGGAATTGCACCAAATTGTAAATTAATGCCAATATATTTTCTCCCCACTGCAGGTACACGTCCATCAGAAGTATACAACGCATTTCAGTATGCAATCTTGAACGGCGCAAGCATTATAAGTATGTCATGGATTCTCCGCACCTTCAATGATATTACAGACCTGGCCGTATCTAATGCAATCTCACAAGGAAGATTTGGAAAGGGGTGCGTTATGGTTGCCTCATCAGGATGGCCTCCTGAAGACGCTGGACGAGACATTTTTCCTAGAAACAAAGAAGAGGTCATTGCGGTAGGGTCTTCCCTACCTAACGGCATGAGGGCAGGTTCGTACACGTATTATTATGGCGAATGCGAAAGCGATTATGGAGACTGGATAAGCATTATGGCGCCGGGCCACGAAGTGCCGACAACCACGATAGACAATGGTTATGAGATGGGTAACTGCACATCCATTGCCGCCCCGCAGGTGGCGGCCGTGGCGGCGCTGGTGCTCTCGGTCAACCCCGACCTGACCGCTGGGCAGGTGCGCTACATCCTGGAAAGCACGGCCCAAAAAACAGGCGGGTACAACTACACCCAGAATCCCGACCACCCCAACGGCACATGGAACATCGAGATGGGGCACGGCGTGGTGGACGCCTACCAGGCAGTACTCGCTGCCCAGCGGCTCACAAACGCGGCAGACCTGTACGTCAAGGACTTCAGTGCCGACACAGGGCTGGAGCCCAACCGTACCCCTGCCTCCATCGACTCAAGCCCCGACATCTGGGTTACCGACCACAACGGCAACACTGTGTCCACGCTGGTGCACGGGGAAAGCTACTAGGTACACGTGAGAGTCCACAACCGCACGGGACACACGTTCACCGGGGACGCAGACAACAGAATCCTTCTCCGATGGACGGTCTCGGGCAACTACCACACATGGAAAACCGGATGGACCTCGGGAACAGTGTGCGGCCAGGCCCAAACCGGCATCGCGATGAACCAGCCCCTTGGCACCGTACCGGCATATGGAAGCGCGGTCTATACCGCCGATTGGGTTGCGCCCTCATTTCCCGGAACGTTGAATTGCGTTACGCCAGACCGTTTCGACCTGTATATGGCAGCGATTGCCATCGATGAAGGTATTACAGTGAACCTGAATGCAGGGAACTGTCCGATGGAGGACTTTGTCCGCCAAAACAACAATGTGGCCATGAGGCATTTCTCCCTGCACAACTTTGACGTGTACATAGAGCCCCTCATCCCCATCCTGGGCGCTCCGGCCACCCTCACCGGCGGGAGCAGCGAGGCCGACGCGCAGCTGACCTGGCGCGGCGCCGACGGCACGGTGCTCCCAACCCCGCCGCAGGGCAGACCGAGGTGGCCTGCCGCCTGGCACCCACCCTGGCGGGCGCCACACTGCTGCTGACCGGCACCCTGGGGCAGCAGGTGCTGACAGAAACGGTAACACCGGCCGCCAACGGCACCGCCTCCTGCACCCTCCCCCTGCACGGTGTGCCCGCCGGGCAATACCAGCTGCGCCTGACGGCCGGCACCCAACTCATCGACGCCCGCACACTGGTGGTGCGGTAACCTGAATACACTACTAATCGATTGCGACCTTTCCGCGGGATCGGATTCCAGACCGTAGGTGGTCTCGGAAACCTCGCCGCCGCGGTTCGAGGCGAAGGCCCACACGTGCAGTTCCGCCCCGGCGAAACCCTCGGGAAGCAGCGCCTCGACATGCCGCGCGCCGCGCCACCCCTCCAACGCCAAGCCCGACGACAGGGCGGGGCAGTAGACAGCCCGACGACAGGGCGGGGCAGTAGACATAGAGATGCACCCGGTCCGACAGCCGACCGCCCTCGCCACACCACCGCACCCGCAGCACACCCCCATCCCTCCTCCACCGCAGGCCCCGCACCGCCGCCAGCCGACCCCGCGAGAACCGCAGCCGCGCATACTCCACACCCCCGGAAAAGCACCCCTTGTTCAACCGCAGGAACACGTTCCCCTCGGTCATCGCCAGCCGCACGGCCTCCCGCCGCAGCCCCACGCGCAGCACCGGCGTCGCCGGCGAGGCGAACCGGATCATCGCCTTGAAGCGCGAACGCTGCGCCAGCTGGGCGTCTGATTTCCTGTC
>CACZLT010000053.1 GCA_902782185.1 uncultured Bacteroidota bacterium
GGCGTGGAGATGCGCCTCGACGGCAACGACGCCTGGAGCAGCACCGGCAGCGGGCTGGAGAACCGGCTCACCGGCAGCGGCTCCTGGACCTCCTCCGGCAGTGGCCTGGAAGGCCGTACCGGCGGCGGAAGCGCATGGGAATAAATAATAAACAATGAAACACCATATAATAAAATACAAACAACAATCGGAATGAAAAACAGAACTTTGCGCCACCTCGCGACGGTGGCCGTGGCCGGCAGCCTGGCCTTGAGTGGCTGCGTGAAAGATGAGTCGGTCGCCGACGGCGACTTCACCGGCAAGGGCCTGCGCCTGGTGGCCGAGAAGGGCGGTGCCAAGGGTACCAAGACCACCGTGGACGGCCTCAACGTCTACTGGGCCTCGGGCGACAAGGTGTGTGCCAACGCCCTCGAGTTTCCCGTCTACGCCAACAGTGCCGGCACCCTGGGCGAGGTGGACATCGACAACAGCACGGAGGGCATCCTCATGGTCTACCCCAGTAGCCTGGCAGGCAATCTCAACGACCCCAACAATGTGGCCAGGCTCAACTACACCTCCACCTCTGTCCTCCTAGGGCTGCCCGACTTCTACCAATACAAGGAGGAGAACGGCCGCCAGCGGCTCGACCTGCCCATGTTGGGCAAGGCCGCAGCGGGTGCAGGCAGCATCACCCTCAAGCACATCTGCGGCGCGGTGGACGTTACCGTTACCAACAACATGGACTACCCCATCGAACTCTACAGGATCTTTCTGAACAGTAACAGCAAACTCACCGGCCGATCCTACAACGTCGATGTGTCCGACATGGACAATTTCGACATCACCCCCCAAGCCCACCCCAGCAACAACGGCCGCATAGACCTGCTGTTCGAGGAGCAGTCTTGCACTATCGCCGTGGGTGCCAGCAAGACTTTCCAGATTCCGGTGCTGCCCTGCAACGAATTCAGCGTTGAAGTGGACTTTTGGTCGCAGATTCCGGGTGTCAAGGCCGCCCCAATGCTCGGGTACCAACGCTCTTCCACGCGCGGCGTTGCCCGTGCTACAGTGGTGAACGCCAACGTCATCCTCGACCCCGGCAGCGGTTGGGTCAGTCACTACTCCGAAGGCGGCTTCTCCGTGGCTCCCGACAGGCAGGTGTGCTTCTCGCAGGGAAACCTGCAGTTCCAAGCCTCGACGGGTACCTGGCGCTTCGCCGAGAACCAGTACGACTTCAGGGGAGCCGTCAACGCCCTCATCTCCCCGACCTACGAAGGCTGGATTGACCTCTTCGGCTGGGGCACCAGCGGCTGGAACAGCGGTGCCGTGGCCTACCAGCCGTGGTCCACCTCCGATTACAACCCCGACTACCACCCCGACAACTCCGGAACCATCAACCTGGCCGGAGCGTACGCCGATGCCGACTGGGCCTGGCACAACCCCATCTGGAACGGCGGCAACCGGTCACACATGTGGCGCACACTGGACGACGTAGAATGGGACTACCTCCTCCACAACCGCTTTGATGCCAACAACAAGTGGGGGCTTGCCACCGTGAACGGGATGTCCGGCTTGATTCTCCTGCCCGACGCTGGTTATGTTCCCTGGGAACTGAACTTCGAAACAGGAATCAACACGGCCAACAACTATACCCTCAGCGAGTGGCAGCTGTTCGAGAGAGAAGGCGCCATCTTCCTGCCGGCGGCGGGACACCGCGATGGCACTTACTACTATGCCGACCATTGTACCTATTGGACGTCCAATGCCACCACTGCGGCGGCGTTTGCAGGGGGGTCGATGTCGACCTCGATAGATATAACCGGCTCCTCCATCTGTCTTCCTTGCGCCACGAACAAAAGCACGGGTCTCGCCGTGCGCCCGGTGATAGACCTCAACTAGCCGTCCGTACCGGCACACATACATTGCCGCGAGGCCCCGACCGGGGTCCCGCGGCAGTTTTTTCGACCATCGGGTTCCGGCGGCACAATAAATTGCATTCACGAGCGTTACTCGCAAAAAACAGTGTCATTATTATGCGACAAATCACCTACAACATGGTAACGTGCATGGAGGGAGATGACCTCCTGCTGCTTATGATTTACGACAAATCCGAGCGTACCAGCGTCTCCAAACGCGAATTGGTGGCAATCATGAAAGAAAGCGGATATCTCCGCTAGCACAGCATCTTCCAGTCGCCACAACAGTACTCACAATCAGTGTTTTACGGTTGGCTGTTGATATTATTTCCGAAAAAACAGGTGCCATATTCCAAAAATTTCGTACTTTTGCACCGCAATTTTGACTGAAAAAATGACCAAGATAGACGTTCTACTAGGACTGCAGTGGGGCGACGAAGGCAAGGGGAAAATCGTCGATGTCCTCACTCCCGAATACGATGTGGTGGCGCGTTTCCAGGGCGGCCCCAACGCCGGGCACACCCTCGAGTTCAACGGCACCAAGCATGTGCTGCACATCATCCCCAGCGGCATCTTCCACCCGGACAAAATCAACCTCATAGGCAACGGTGTGCTTGTCGAGCCCCGCATCTTCCGCCAGGAAATCGACGCCCTCACCGGGAAAGGTGTCGACGCCACCCGCAACCTGTACATCAGCAAGAAGGCCCACCTCATCCTGCCCACCCACCGCATGATGGACGCCGCCAACGAGCAGGCCAAGGGCGGCGCCAAGATAGGCTCCACACTGAAAGGCATCGGCCCGGCCTACACCGACAAGATTGCCCGCAACGGCCTCCGCGTGGGCGACATCCTGGCGCCCGACTTCGTGGAGCGTTACGGCCAGCTGAAGCGCCAGCACCTGATGGTGGCGCGCGCCATGGACTTCGACATCGACGCCTTCCGCATCGACGGCATGGATCTGGGCCAGTACGAGCAGCTGTGGATGGAGAGCCTCGGCACCCTGAAGCATTTCCGCTTCGTCAGCAGCGAGTACTTCATCAACCAGTGCCTCCGCGAAGACAGGAAGGTACTCGCCGAGGGTGCGCAGGCCATGATGCTCGACATCGACTTTGGCACCTACCCCTTCGTTACCTCGAGCAACACCATCACCGCCGGCGTCTGCACCGGCCTCGGCGTGGCTCCCAGTGCCGTGGGCCGCGTGATGGGCATCACCAAGGCCTACTGCACACGTGTCGGCGCAGGCCCCTTCCCCACCGAGCTGTTCGACGAGACCGGCAAGCGGCTCTGCGAACTGGGGCACGAGTACGGCGCCACCACCGGCCGCCCGCGCCGCTGCGGATGGATCGACATCCCCGCCCTGCGCTACGCCTGCATGATCAACGGCGTTACCGACCTCTTCGTTACCAAGCCCGACGTGATGAACGACTTCGAGCAGGTCTGCATGTGCACCGCCTATGACATCGGCGGCCAAAGCACCGACGAAATACCTTTCGAGTACAACACCGCCGACATACGCCCCGTGCTCACCGCCCATCCGGGCTGGCAGCGGAGCCTGACCGGCATCACCGAATACACCGCCCTGCCCGCCGAGCTGCAAGCCTACCTGGCTGAAATCGAGCGCCAGACCGGTGTCCGCATCGCCGCCGTCAGCATCAGCCCCGACCGGAAAGACGTGCTGTTCAAGTAGTTCGGAGGTCGGAATTCGGAGTTAAGTAATTGCAAGAAAACACCCCCAAGGCATACTCAATCAGAAAACAACACCATCATGAAAAAGATAGCCCTTGTCCTCGCCATGCTGCTGCCCCTCGTGGCCGCCGCCCAGACCAAAATCAAGGAAACCGCCGTGCCGCGCTCCGTACTCCTCGCCCTGGAGAAAACCTACGACTCCTATAAGGTTCGCACCTGGTACCAGGCACCGGGGCAATACATCGCCGAAGTGGTCATCGACGGCCAGGACGGCCGCGCCTACTTCACCGCCGGCGGCGACTGGCAATACACCTCTTTCCCTGTCAAGTTCGAGGAAAGCCCCACCCTCATGACCTCCTTCTTCACCGAGAACTACCCGGGCTACCGCGTCAAGACCCTCGACTACATCGAGGAGATGAACGGCGACAACTACTACCGCATGATGATTATCAAGAAGGGCATCGCCGACCGCGACTTCGAGCTCATCTTCGACACCCGCGGCAAGCTCATGAAGAGCAACGCCCCCGACCCCGCCGCCGTCAAGCGCGACTACTACACCCACAACAACCCCGACGCCACCGACAAGCAGGTCAGCCGCGCCACCAAGACCGAGACCAGCCGCCACGCCGAGCGCCCCAAACCCCGCGTGGACGAGCCCATGGTCGAGCAGTTCGCCCCCTGCGACGCCGCCGTGGCCGACTTCGAGAAATCCATCGGCGCCAAGCGCTGCAAGACCGGCCCCGAATGGATCAACCGCAACGACGAGTACGCCGTCGCCTACTTCACCGACAAGCAGAAGGTCGAAAAGGAGGCCGTCTACGACATCCACACCGGTGCCCCCATCATGATAGGCAAGGTGCTGCCCAAGGACCGCTACAACAACGGCATCATGAAGTACCTGGCCGAGAAGTTCAACGGCGAGAAGTACAAAATCGAGAAAATGGTCGTCTACGAGTACAACTCCAAATACCGCGGCGCCGACGGCAAAAAGCCCAAACCCTACACCTATGTAGTTGTCAGCCAGAAGATAAAAGGCTCGCGCGAAAGCAAGTTCATCCGCATGGAGTTCGACAGCAAGGGCCAGTTCACCCACCTCCTCGCCCAACCCCTCGACGAGAAAGACGTCCAGTAGCCCACCACGGGAAAACGCTCCGCTATGGCACACTTCAACCGCGAAGTGTGCCATAGCGGTTTTTTGTTTATGTATTCATTAAGAGAGTACCTAGAGAGTACCTAGGGAACCCCTGCCGCCCGGACCCCATCCGCCCCCCGATTGCGACCCATGTTGAAAAAAATATTTTGCCACCCCAAAAAAAATACCTATTTTTGTGCGAATAACCCACCCCTGTACTGGGTATATAATACATTGAATATTAATAATAACAGACAAAACAATGGACATTACAGGTAGACTAATTCAACTCCTGCCCGACGTCGAGGGCGAATCGCAGCGCGGCCATTGGATACGCGGCGGCTTTGTCATCGAAACCGATGGCGAGTATCCCCGCAAAGTGGCCTTCACCGCCTTCGGCGAGGAACGCGTGGCCATGGCCAAGAACATCCCCATGGGCTCGCCCGTGCAGGTTACCTTCCAGCCCGAAAGCCGCGAATTCAACGACAAGTGGTACACCGACCTGCGCGCCTCGCGCATCCAGCCCTTCGTACCCGGCCAGATGCCCGCCGCGGCCACAGGCTACGCCTGGAGCGGCACCCCCGCCCCGCAGGCCCCCGCCGCCCAGCCTGCCGCCGCCCCCCAGCCGCAGGCCGCCCCGGCCAGCTTCGCCACCCCGCCCGCCATGGAACCCAGCGGCGAGGACGACCTCCCCTTCTAGCATCATGGACAAAGCCGAGGTCAGAAAGCAGATCCGCGCCCTCAAGGCCGCCGTCCCCCCCGAGGAGAAACTCCGCCGGAGCGACCTCATCATGCACCAAGTCGAGCTCCGTCCCGAATTCCAGCAGGCCCGGGTCGTCCTCCTCTACTGGTCGATGCCCGACGAGGTGCAGACCCATGCCTTTGTCAACCGCTGGCACAAGGAGAAGACACTGCTGCTGCCCTGCGTGGACGGCAACAACCTGCGCCTGCGGCAATATACCGGGCCCGAATGCCTGGTCGCTGGCGAACAGTTCGGCATCGGCGAGCCCACAGGCCCCGAATACACCGCCCTCGACACCATCGACCTCATCATCGTCCCCGGCGTCGCCTTCGACCGCCAGGGCAACCGCATGGGGCGTGGCCGCGGATTCTATGACCGCCTCCTCAAAACCACCCCCGGTGCCCTCAAGATGGGTCTTGCCTACAACTTCCAGATGCTGGACAACCTGCCCGTGGAGCCGCATGATGTACGGATGAACCTCGTAATAAGCGACTAGCCATGCCGATGTTCCACACCCCCAAGCCGCGCCAGTTCCGCTACCAGCCCCGCTTCTATGACCCCGAGAAGGAGCGGTGGGAGGCTCTCAAGCAGAAGTACGCCGACGAGCGTGCCGCCGAAGAAGCCGCCCAGGCCACCTCCGAATCGGGTTCGGACTTGGAGTACTTCCAGCGCCGGGTACGCGAAATCAACCGCGAGGAACGCCACAGCCAGGGTGGACTCACCTGGAAAGACCTCTTCCGTAAGCGCGAGATGCCCACGTTCAACTACCAGCCCCGCTTCGCCACCACCGACAGCGAAGGCACCGGCGAGCACCTGCAGCAGTTCAAGAAGCGCAGCACCTCCATCAAGCGCCGCTTCGACATCGCCGACAAAGACTACCTCAAACCCGTGCCAGCCGGCCGCATCATGCTCTACGCCCTGCTGGTCTGTACCCTGCTATACTGGATACTCTTTTAAATATCAACCGCCATGCTCATCGAAGTACTGAAATCAAAGATACACCGCGTAACCGTAACCGAAGCCAACCTCCACTACATCGGTTCCATCACCATCGACGAGGACCTGCTCGACGCCGCCGGCATTATCGAGAACGAGAAGGTGGAAATCTACAACATTTCCAACGGCGAGCGCTTCGCCACCTATGCCATCCGCGGCGAGCGCGGTTCGGGTGTCATCTGCCTCAACGGTGCCGCCGCACACAAGGCACCTGTGGGCAGCCTCGTCATCATCGCCGCCTACGCCCACATGACCCCCGAAGAGGCTCGCGAATGGCACCCCACTGTCATCTTCCCCCACAACAACCGCCTGTGAGCAACGCCGTGGAACATAAGCCATTCAAGTGGAAAGATGTCCTGAAAATGCTCGTCTTCCTCGGCATAGGCGTCTTCTTCATCTACTGGTTCCTGCTCAAACTGGATGCCGGACAGAAGGCCGCCATCTGGCAGTCGTTCCGTGATGCCAACTATTTGTGGGTGGCATTGGCCATGCTCTGCTGCCTGCTCAGCCACTTTGTACGGGCTCTCCGCTGGAGGCTTCTCTTCCGGCCCCTGGGACTCAACCCCTCGCTTAACCATACCTTTGGCTCGGTCATCGTCGCCTACCTTGGAAACCTGGCCTTCCCTCGCGCCGGCGAGGTAATGCGATGTGCCACCCTCCGCACCAGCGAAGGCATCCCTTTGGAGAAGTCTATCGGCACTGTCGTAACCGAGCGTCTCATCGACACCCTCGCCTTTGGCCTCATAGTCCTTTTCGGCATGGTTGCCATGTTTGGCAAAGCCAAGGACTGGCTCTATGACACCCTCTCCACGAAATTCGATTCCTTGCCCAACATGGCCATGATTGTCGGCGCGTTTTTGACCCTGTCCGTGGTGGCATTCCTGCTGTACAAACTGCTGTGGAAGCGGTTGCTGCATATCGGCGTCATAAAGAAAGTGGACGATATGGCGCGCGGCGTGGTCGATGGCGTGAAGAGCATTTTCCACATGGGCACTCGCAACACCACCCTCTTCCTCCTTTACAGTGCCGCCATCTACCTGCTCTACATCCTCGGCGGCCTCATCATCTTCCATGCCTTCGCCGAAACATCCTGGTTGGGAATGAGGGCGGCCTTTGTCGTCTACCTTTTCGGGTCGGTCGGCATGACTTTCTCTCAAGGCGGCATCGGAGTCTACCCGGTACTGGTACAGATGGCGCTCGACATCTACGGTATCAGTTACGAGGTAGGTACTGCCTGCGGATGGCTCCTTTGGGGTTCGCAGCAGGTGACCGTCATCGCTGTTGGCGCCGTCTACCTCATCTACTTCAGCCTCATGAAACGCAAACAAAAATAAATACATTATAATACTATGGAAAATACACGTTGCCTCATCATAGGATCCGGTCCAGCAGGCTACACTGCTGGCATCTACACCGGTCGCGCCGACATCAAGCCCCTCCTCTATGAGGGCGAACAACCCGGCGGACAACTCACCATCACCACCGAGATAGAGAACTTCCCCGGCTACCCCGAAGGCATCAGTGGCACCGCCATGATGGAAGACCTCAAAAAGCAGGCCCAGCGCTTTGGCTGCGATGTGCGAACCGGATACATCAAAGAGATTGACCTTTCGCAACGCCCCTTCCGCGCCAAGGATGACCACGGCGTTGAAATCGAGGCCGAAACCGTCGTCATCGCCACCGGTGCCAGTGCCAAGTGGATAGGCCTGGAGAGCGAGAAGCAGTTCTATGGAGCCGGCGTGTCGGCCTGCGCCACTTGCGACGGGTACTTCTACCGCAACCAGGTCGTTGCCGTCGTCGGCGGTGGCGACACCGCCTGCGAGGAGGCAAACTACCTCTCCACCCTCTGCTCAAAGGTATACCTTGTGCACCGCCGCGACGAACTCCGCGCCTCCAAAGCCATGCAGCACCGCGTACTCACCAACCCCAAAATCGAGATGTGCTGGAACAGCCGCATCAGCCGTATACTCGGCACCGACCTCGACGGCGTTACCGGAATCGAGCTGGAGGACACGAAAACAGGTGCAAAGAGCGAGCGCGAGGTAACGGGTGTGTTCGTCGCCATCGGACACCAGCCCAACACCGCTTTCTTGAACGGGCAGGTGGAACTGGACGAACAGGGGTACATCAAAGTGCAAAACCCCTCGAGTGCCACCAGTGTACCTGGCGTCTTCGCCGCAGGCGACGTGTGCGACCCCAACTACCGCCAGGCCATCGTCGCCGCCGGAAAGGGCTGTGTCGCCGCAATGGATGTCGAGCGCTTCCTGCAATCCCTCGGATGAAGGAACTAAAGCCCCAATGGAAAAGACTAAACCACCTCCTACTTTTGGCGGTGGTTCTGTTGCCACCCACCCTTGTCCAAGGACAGATAGAACGCGAGAGGGGTGGCTTCCGACCCGATAACCCTTCCTCCCCGACCAGAGGCATACAAGGGGGGCAGCCGGGTTCTTTCCCCCTTGCCGACAACGACACCTCCGCCACCAAGGGACTCGTATTCCATAGCGACACCCCGGATTCGCTGCTCAAAGGGAAGGTGTTCTTTTTTCCCATACCCACCCTGGGGGTGAAAATCCACCAGCTGCAGAACCCCATCCTAGATCCCACTGGCGCGCAGTACCATGACCCGCTGGATGCCCCGGACGGCAACTACTACCTCTCCACGGGTGTCCTCGGACATCCGCACCTGGCGCTCTATCCCACATTCGGGGGCGGGTTCCAACACTGGCTGCAGGACGACGAGCACGAGGGGTATGCCAAAACGCTACAGAACATCAACCTCTACCAGACCCTCACCCCCTATTCCCGCCTTTCTTATGGAAGTTCCCTGAACAAAGACTACTCCCTCGCCATCACCCATACGCAGAACATGTGGCCCGGTTGGAACGCGGCCTTTGACTACCGGCTCATCAACCCCGAAGGCCCCTTTGCCCATTCCGCCGCACGGAACCACTACCTCGACGCCACTACCAACTATTTCTCCCAGGATTCCCGCCTACAGGCACTGGCAGCCTTCATTTTCCAACGTTACACCATCGACGAGAACGGCGGTTTGAGCGACGATTCCTACTTCACATCGGGACGGCAGTCCAACCAGGCCGGGCTTCCGATGCACTATAGCAACTCGGGCTCCGTCACCCTTAGGCACGATGCCTTTTCCCGCATATCTTACAACCTCGTGCAGCAGGTGGTGCACTACCGCCGGCGGGACTCGCTGACGGTGCGCCACGACACCGTTGCCCCCGACAGCGTCCGCATGGTGCTGGACACCATTGTGCGCACCGACACCCTCCAGCCCTCCAGCCCGCACACACTCAATGCGGGAGCCATCGGACTCGATGTGCACCACAAGCGCACCAAGCGCGCCGCCTATATCGAAGGACTGGGCGACTCCACCCTCTGGAGCGAGACCGCCGCCACCCTGTTTTGGACCAACGACGTCCACCCCGACCACCGATGGCGCAACCCACTGAAAATCACCATCGGAATCAAGCCCCAACTGCTACGCACCCACCTTCTCGGCGACACCCTTGCCGCAGCCTCCGCGCTTAACCCCTACGCCAAGGCCGAACTGGCCTTGAAACGCATGACGCTGACCGCCGAGGGCGAGGCCAACCACACCCTCATGGCCATGCTGCCCCAGGTGAAGGAACCCGAATGGAGAGGCTGCCTGGAGCTGAATGCTCCGCTGGACACGAACGACGGGAACACACTGGCATTCCGCACCGACATACAGCACAGCATGCCCACCGTGCGGATGCTCCTCACCGCCGGACACAGCCTCAAGGCACAGGAGGTGCAACGCCACGAACTCCGCTACCGGCACAGGAAAGACAGCACCCTCCTGCCCAGCCTCGACCTCTCGCTATGCGCCACCCACCTCAGCCACGCCCTGTGGTACGACACCGCGCTCGCCGTGCAGGAGGGAGGGGCGCCCCTGTGGCTTCTCCAGGCATCGCTCACCGCCAGCCTGCGCCACCGCTGGCTGTGCCTCGACATGCAGCAGCTGGTGCAGTACTCGACCGACGACGTGCAGGTGGGTGTGCCACTGTGGACCAGCAAGAATTCGCTGTATGGCGACTGGATGCTGTTCCGGAGGGCGCTGCGGATGCAGGTGGGCATCGACGTGAGGTTCCACAGCAAGTTCTATGCGGACGCCTACGACCCCGGGACGGGCCTGTTCCACCAGCAGGAGGAATGCGAGGTGGGTGGCTACGTGTGGGGCGATGTATTCGTGAACCTGCAGGTGAAGCGGGCGACGATATACGCGAAAGCGGGGCACGTGAACGCCCTGTGGGAGCGGCAACCGCAGTACCTGCTGCTGCCCCACTACCCCGGCCAGGGATTCGGATTGATGTGGGGCCTCACCTGGAACTTCTTCGACTGACCCCACCCTCCGCCGCCATACCGCAGGCACTCTCCTAATACTCCCTAGGTACTCTCTTAATGAATACATAAACTCTGGTGCGATACGGGACGATATGGTGTCATAGCGCACCAGCATCCCGGGACAGGTGGAGTTCAAGGGGTTGGAGGGATGAAATTTTTTTTTGCCAGTTCCGAAAAAGGTTGTATCTTTGCAGTCTGTTATAAAACAACAAATCATTAACAACAACTTAAAAATTAAGCAATTATGCCAGCAAGAATTAGACTTCAGCGTCATGGTAAGAAGAATCAGCCTTTCTACCACATCGTTGTTGCGGATGGTCGTGCACCTCGAGATGGAAAATGGCGCCCAACCCAGCGACACCGTGCGCCGCATCCTCAGCTACAAGGGAGTCCTGCTCCGCCGCCACCTTCAGATTGGCGTGGAGAAGGGTGCCATCAGCCAGGAAGTGGCCGACGTGCGCTTCAACGAGTGGCTGCAGGCCAAGGAGGCCAAGATAGCCAACGTGAAGAGCGAGGCCGAGAACAAGGCCCGCAACACGAAGAAAGCCCGCCTGGAAGCCGAGAAGAAGGCCAACGAGGCCAAGCAGACCGCCATCGCCGCCAAGCGCCAGGCCGCCCTCGAGGCTGAAGCCGCAGCCAAGGCCGAGGCCGCTGCCGCCGAGGCCGGCGAGGAAGCCCCCGCCGCCGAGACCGAGGCTCCCGCCGAGGCTTAATCGAACCGTATGATTTCGAACACGAACCGTGGAGGCGCAGCATGCTGCGTCTCCATTTATTAGGCAGGTATCGTCATGGACACAAAAGACTGTTATCAGCTGGGCCGCATCACCAAGGCCTGGGGCTACAAGGGGCAGGTGGTACTCTTCCTCGACGTGGACACGCCGGAAGACTACCTCGAACTCGACTCGGCCTTTGTCGAGGTGAAAGGAAAACTGGTGCCCTACTTCTTCCGCATCGACAACCTCAACGGCAACAAGGCCGTTATCACCTTCGAGGACCTCACGGCGGAGCAGGCCTCGGCGCTGGTGGGACACGAGGTGTACCTGCCGCTGGATTTGCTGCCCAAACTGGAGGGAAACAAGTTCTACTTCCATGAAGTGGTGGGTTTCAGGGTGTTGGACGAGTCGCACGGCGACATCGGCACCATCGCCTCGGTCATCGACTACCCCGCCCAGCCGCTGTTCCAAATCATGAAAAACGGCGTGGAGATACTCGTCCCGGTCATCGACGAGGTGATAAAAGAGGTGGACCGCGGGCAAAAAACCATCCGTATCGCAGCCCCTAACGGGCTGATTGAGTTGTATCTGGGCGATACTAACAAACCATGTTGAAATGTTTTCTCCGCCGTTAGCGGAAAAAAACCTATCTTTGCCCACAAAAACAGACACGATGAAAGCAAAGGAACAACCCCTGGAAAAGACCCGCTACTCGGACGACGAGTTGCAGGAATTCAAAGAGTTGATACTCTCCAAGATAGCCAAAGCCGAGAAAGACCTTGAGATGCTGCAGCAGGCCGTGGCCGGCAGCGAGAACGACGTGAGCGACACCTCGCCCACTTTCAAGACCCTCGAGGAGGGCAGCAACACGCTGCTGAAGGAGGAGAACCAGAAACTGGCCGTGCGCCAGCAGAAATTCATCCGCGACCTGCGCGCCGCCCTCGTCCGCATCGAGAACGGCACCTTCGGAATCTGCCAGGCATCGGGCAAGCTCATCCCCAAGGAGCGCCTCCTGATAGTGCCCCACGCCACGATGACCGTCGAGGCCAAGGAGGCCAGCAAACGCCGCCGCTAGAAATTAATTTTCTCAACAAGCACATACCACCAACCACGGGGCGGCACTGCCAAGCAGTGCCGCCCCGTGCATGAAAAGTCTTTTCTGCCGTTCCAAATATTTTTTGTATCTTTGCACCTCGAAAACAAAGCAAGGATTTTGAACTAAAACAGAATAACAACAACGAAATAGAAGAAGAATAAATACATGATATAGAAGCGTTTTTGCTTTTCAAGGTGTACGGAAATCTGGACAATTTCTTATCCCCGACGAGAAGGCAGAACGCTCACGGCGATATCCGTGGGCTTTCTCGTTTTGGGAAATAGGCAGTCCAGAGCCTCCGTACACGACAGAAAGTTGCACGGATTGCTTTTTTTATACCTTATTCAACATCCATACACTAATATTATGCCGACAGGGGTCTCTCTCTTTTCAAGTGCAGGAATAGCGGAACAATACCTATCAGAAATAGGCGTGGACATTGTAGTTGCCAATGAACTGATAGCAGAACGAGCCGAGTTATACAGAGCGCAATACCCACACTCCAACATGGTTTGTGGAGATATTCTGAACGATGAAGTTTACAAACGAATAATCGACTCTTCCCCGAAACATTTGGATTTTCTTTTAGCCTCTCCACCTTGCCAGGGAATGAGTGTTGCCGGGAAGAACCGATTTGTGGAACAGATGATGGCCGACCCTCGCAATTCCCTGGTATTGCGTGTTGTGGATTTCATATCGGTCAAACAGCCTGATTTTGTTCTCATTGAGAATGTCCCAACTTTCCTAAAGTTGAAAATAGCATATCAGCATGAGATTCGGAATGTCATTGATATCTTGAAGGAGTCTTTTGGAAATGAGTACGTCGTGGATGCAAAGATATACGATGCACAGGAATACGGAATTCCCCAACGAAGAAAAAGAACCATCGTGAAAATGTACAAAAAGGGCAGACATTGGGGCGAACCATCCAAATGCCCAACTATTACCGTAAGGGAGGCCATTGGCGATTTGCCCAGTATCGAGGCGGGGCAAGATTCTGGAGTAAAATGGCACTTCGCAAGACCGCATTCGGACATTCACATTGAGTGCATGAAACACACTCCTACCGGACATTCCGCATTCGAGAACGAAGTTTTCTTTCCCCGAAATGCCAAAGGCGAGCGTGTCAAGGGATACAACACAACCTATCGCAGAATAAACTGGGATGAGCCTGCACCCACAATTACAATGAGAAACGATGCTATCAGTTCCCAACTGAATGTCCACCCCGGACGTCTTATGGCGGATGGAACGTATTCGGATGCCCGAGTGCTCACCCCATTGGAATTAATGATTCTCAATTCCATCCCCCGAAATTGGAACATACCCGACAACACGCCGGAAAATCTGATAAGGAAGTGTATCGGGGAATCGATACCGCCTTTGCTGGTAAAAAAGATTGTTGAACAAATAGCCTTTTAGTCATGGCCGTCCAGATTCCAAAAGACAAATGGATTTTATATCGCCATACCAGAGATTTCAATCTTCTGTGTGAATACGCAAACCTGTTAAAGGCATTTTCAAAAACATCCATCTCGGAAGACGACAAACTGGCATTGACATTAAAAGCCAGGGAACTGGGAATTTTCAAAGAAAGGAACACAGGCTTCCCATTGGATTCCATAAGCCATTACATCAACCAACTGGCCAACTATATGTTTGGTTACAAGGACGGCAAAACAAAACGATTTATATTTAGTCCGCTTGGAAACCTATACTTGAAGTATTGCAAAGACACCGCCAAGGCCCCGAAGATTTTTCTGACCATGATGTGGCGGTTCCAGTACCCACATCCACATGCAGGCACCTCTGACCTTTGCAACATACACCCATTTAGACTCATATTTAAACTATTAACGGACAAAAGGCTAAACCATCTGTTGTATGCGTACGAGGTTGCTTATTATGTGATGTTTTACATGAATATCTCCCGCACCTCATACGAAGAGCTTGTGCACAAGCTATTGGCTCTGCGGAGGATGTCAGACACTGATATTGAAAGACTATTTAAAAACGACCGACACGCACTTGTCAATTGCATCTATGAATGGGATTATTATGTAAGTAAGTTTTTTGAACAAGCTGGAATACTGGAAAGAACTGATGGCCAAACCATTTGTAAACTCCAGCAGGGTATAACGAACACGTATAGAAAAGTAACCCGTAGTTGGGTCTGCATCCCGGAAAATCTCGTTCTATTCGTCCAAAAACTGGAAAAAGCATTTCCTTTTGACGAACCCATAATCAATTTAATCGACCCAAATACACTTAAAATAGATGCGACAAAGGAATTATACAACTTCTATCCGGAATTGCTGCTGGAAGAACTCGGCGAGACAGATCCGCAAAAGAAAGCGGCTTTAGAGCTACCAAACCTAATTAAGAAATACGCGCAAAATCCTGACAACAAAACGGCATACCTGTTCGAGGACATACTGACAGATGGATTTAACATGTTCTACAACGTTGATGCGAGAAAAATTGGAGGAGCCGGACAAACCGACATTGAGTGTGTGTTCCTAAAACCCCAAAATCCGAAAAAGTTTGCTGTTGATGCAAAATCCACGTCAATGAAACTTACTGGCATCAATACAAGTCGCCTCAAAGAACATCGCAGAAAAATGGGAGGGGATTACACCATAGTGATAACTTCACGATACATTCCTGCTGCGAAAAGAGATATTGCGGATTCAAGAAATGTCATCCTGTTGGCAAATACCTTTGCGGAGTACCTCTATAACTGTATCGAATATGACGAGAGGGAAATCGATTATGAGGAATTCGACAGGATAATCACAAGCCATTTCGGGAATGACGTAAGTGAAGAAATATCAAACTTGACAATATCCAAATTTTCAATACCAAAACGATGAATACCGTAGACCTATTTTGTGGATGTGGCGGATTAAGCCTGGGATTCGAACAAGCAGGCTATAAGATAATGGCGGCATACGATAATTGGGATGATGCCATTGCCATCTATAAAGAGAATTTTTCCCATCCTATTTTCAAACAGGATTTGTCCGATGTAGGAAGCACCGTCAATGAATTGAAAGATTATTCGCTGGACATGATTATTGGGGGACCTCCGTGCCAAGACTACTCCTCTGCCGGACAGCGAAATGAAGACAATGGGAGAGGCGTACTCACCGTCTCCTATGCCCAAATTGTATCCTTAATCAAACCCGAGTGGTTTGTAATGGAAAATGTCGAACGGATTCTTAAAACACACAAGCTGCAGGAAGCAAGAGCCATCTATAAAGAAGCGGGGTATGGCCTCACGCAAGTGGTTCTCAATGCAAGCTTGTGCGGTGTCCCACAAAACAGAAAACGGTTCTTTTTAATAGGGCATCTGGGTGATTGTGATGATTTTCTGCTTGATTATCTGCGGAAAAACCTATCTGAAAAAGAAATGACACTGCGAGATTATTTTGGGGAAAACCTGGGCTTCAATTATTATTATCGCCACCCAAGAAACTACAATAGGCGTGCAATATTCAGCATAGACGAGCCTAGTCCAACCATCCGCGGAACCAACTGTGATATTCCTCCAACATACAAACTCCATCCCGCAGACCCAGTAAATTCGGTGGACGGCATCAGAGGGTTGACCACTATTGAACGCAGTTATATCCAAACTTTTCCGAAGAATTTCAAGTGGTCGGGGACAAAGACGAAATTGGAGCAAATCATTGGCAATGCCGTACCCGTCAAACTTGCAAAATATGTTGCTTCAGCAATTTTAGAGTATATTCAAGACAACCCACAAGCAAACTAATACAGTCCATTTCGCTACTAGCGGCGTGGCGGGAGAGTAAACCCTCAACGAACATTTTTCCACATTATATTTTCCGCCTTGCTGCATCGGTGGAGATTAGTAGACCATTGGTGGTACAAAAGTCCGGCCAACTGTTGGATAACAGGTGGCCGGACTTTCAATTTAGTCGGGGAAAATACACCCTAGTCTGCTTTGCCTTCGCTGGCCGGGTTGTAGAAGACGAAGTGGTCGTCGATGACGTCGATGATGATGGTCTGATTGGCCTGCACCTTGCCTTCGAGCAGCTGGCGGCTCATCTCGTTGAGTATCTCGCGCTGTATGACGCGCTTCACCGGGCGGGCGCCCATGGCGGGGTCGTAGCCCACCTCGGCCAGTCGGTTCACGGCTTCGTCGGTGGCGGAGATGGTGATGTCGTTCTGCTCCAGCATGTGGGCCACGGAGCGGAGCTGTATGCGCACAATGTCGCGTATCTGGCTCTGCGAGAGCGGCTGGAACATGATGATTTCGTCGATGCGGTTCAGGAACTCGGGACGGATGCGCTGTTTGAGCAGTTCCATGACAGCCTCCTTGGTCTCGTCGAGTTCGTAGGGTGTGGGCATCGTGGCGCCGGAGAGTTTCTCGCGGATAATCTCGCTGCCCATGTTCGAGGTCATGATGATGATGGTGTTCTTGAAGTCGCAGGTGCGGCCCTTGTTGTCCGTCAATCTCCCGTCTTCCAGCACCTGCAGCAGGATGTTGAACACGTCGGGGTGCGCCTTCTCGATCTCGTCGAAGAGCACTATCGAGTAGGGCTTGCGGCGGACGGCCTCGGTGAGCTGGCCGCTCTCGTCGT
>CACZLT010000054.1 GCA_902782185.1 uncultured Bacteroidota bacterium
TGGCGGGTATCCTCGTCGAACAGCAGCATCATGCTCCGCTACCGCATGATGGTTACCACCGACACGGCCTGGACTGACACCTCGGTCTACCAGACCGTCATCCTCGACCATTCGACTCATCGCAACTGGTCCAACTGGGACACCATGAGTGCCAGCCTGTACCAGTATGCCGGGCAGACCATCCGCATTGCCATCAACAATCGCCCTGTCAGCAGTGCCTCCGGCATCTATATCGACGATGTGGGGATACGCATAGACAGTGTGCCGATCGTACGCCTGTTGGCTCCCTTCTCGGTCGTAGACCTCAACGAGGAGGTTACCTACACCGGTGTCCTTGACGAAGGTCTTCACTTTGGAGTAACCTTCACCTGGCACAGCAGCCTGCTTGGCCGAACCGACACGGTGTCGATGGACTCCAGCAGCCAGTGGTCGGTGGTCTATACCACCCCCGGCACCGACACTGTAACCCTCGTGGCCACCAACCGCTACGGCTCTTCCACCGTCACCGCAGTGGTGGAGGTGGTGCAGTGTTTCGACATCGAGGCTCTTCCCTATGAGGAGGACTTCTCCGCCCTCAACGCCGTAGACCTGTACACCGACGGCGAGATGCCCACATGCTGGCGCACCTCTTGGAGCAACAGTGCAACCTCTTACCTTGCGCCCCACGTCATCAACGATTATCCCAGTTCAGGCATCCGCAGTTACGTGCAGACCAACAATGCACTGGTGATGGTGGCTGGTCTCAATTCAGGCTTCGAACCCGTGGTCATTGTGGAAAGCCCCTCGTTTGCTATGCCGTTGCACGGGCTGACGCTGTCGTTTTTCTATAAACACGAGAGTGCCACCCGTGGCACCTTGAGCGTAGGCTATATGCAGGGCGGCGCCTTTGTGGGTGTGGCCGACCTGGAGCAACAGGCATCGGGCGCCATTGCCACGGTGAGCCTCGGCGGTTTTCCCACCGACATCCGCCGCTTTGCCCTGCAATGGAAAGCGTACCACTCTTGGTGGGGTGTCATCGTTGACAACATTGAGCTCTATTCCGCCAGTGGCATTCCTGCGCCGGAAAATTTGGTTGTGGACAGCCTTGCCGCCCGCAGCGCCCACATCAGCTGGGATCCCGTCGCTGGTGCCGTGGCCTACATGGTAACTCTCGGCCAGGGGCACGACACCGTGGTCGTCCAACCCTCCATCACACTTCACGGGCTCACCCCCGAAACACGCTACCGCATCGCTGTGGCCGCCATCGGCAGCACCGGGTTCGGTGCTTTCGCCCCTCTTTCTTTCACCACCCCTGCCATCCGACTCTTCACCCTCACTGTCGAGGCCAACGACCCGGCTATGGGTTTCGTCAGCGGCGCAGGAACCTATGACGAGGGTACGCTCGTTTCCATCGGTGCCACCCCCAATCAGGGCTACCACTTCGAGGGGTGGAGTATAACCCCGGGCTACCAGAACATAGTTACCGACAACCCGTTCACCGTCATTGTAACGGAAGACATGTCCATTGTCGCCTACTTTGCCGCCGACACCGTCGGCATAGGCTCATTGTCTGACGGCACAGCCGTCCGTGTCGAGGGTACTCATATTGTTGTTCACGGTACGCAGGAGCAAACCCTTGCACTCTACGATGCCCTCGGCCGTTGCCTGGCTTACGAGGTTCAGGTGCCGGGTCATACCGCCATCTTCCGCGCCCCTGCCGCCGGTGTCTACATACTCCGCATTGGCGACCGTCCGGCTCGTCGTGTCGTGGTGGTACCCTAGTGGTTGCCGTCTTCCGGGTCGCCGGCCAGTTCTGACAGGATGGCCGTTGCTTGGCGGATGGAGTCTACCTTGTCCACCGAGAGCGACAGCCGCTCCGGCGTCTCCTTCAGGTGTGCAAGCCGCTGGTTTGCCTGTGCAAAGCGGATTACTTTCGTGAAGTTGCCGCTCTGATAGAACGGACTCTGCGGGTTGGAGACCAGGTGCAGCACCATGCGCCCTTGCTTGAGCACCATCTTCTCGATGCCGAAAGCCTTGGCCATGTGCCGCAGAGTGATGGTCTTGATCAGTTCGTCGGTGGCCTGCGGCACGGGGCCGAAGCGGTCTTCCAGCCGGTGCCGGTAGGTGTCGAGTTCCTCCTGGGTCTGGAGGTCGTTGAGCTCCTTGTACAGCAATAGGCGCTCGCTGGTCTTCGACACGTAGTTGTCGGGAATGAGTATCTCCAGGTCGGTCTCGATGGCGCACTCGCGTACATAGTCCTTTCGCTCTTCGGCCTCGTCGGCGAAGAGTGCGGCGAAATCGCTCTCCTTGAGTTCCTCGATGGCCTCGTTGAGGATTTTGTGGTACATGTCGTAGCCCACCTCGCTGATAAATCCGCTCTGCTCGGCGCCCAGTATGTTTCCCGCGCCGCGGATGTCGAGGTCGCGCATGGCGATGTTGAAGCCGCTGCCTATGGTGGAGAACTCCTCGATGGCCTTCAGCCTGCGCTGCGCATCGTCGGTCAGGGTGAGGTAGGAGGGGATGAGCAGGTAGCAGAACGCCTTGCGGTCGCTCCGTCCTACGCGGCCGCGCATTTGGTGCAGGTCGGAGAGGCCGAACTGGTGCGCATTGTTGATAATCATGGTGTTGGCGTTGGGTATATCGAGGCCGTTTTCCACGATGCTGGTGGCCACCAGCACATCAATGTCGCCTTCGAGGAAACGCATGAGGGTATCCTCGGCCTCCTTGCCGTCCATCCTTCCGTGCGCCATGGCCACGCGCGCGTCGGGTACCAGCCGCCCCACCAGCCCGGCCATTTCCGGCAGGTTCTCCACTCGGTTGCTGATGAAGAAGGTCTGTCCGCCGCGACTCATCTCGAACATGATGGCATCGCGTATCAGCTCCTCGCTGAAGTCCGACAGTTCGGTCTCGATGGGTTGCCGGTTGGGCGGCGGGGTTTGGATGACGGAGAGGTCGCGCGCCCCCATCAGCGAGAACTGCAGTGTGCGCGGGATGGGGGTGGCGGTGAGGGTGAGGCAGTCCACGCCCACCTTCATCTGCTTGAGTTTTTCCTTGACACTCACGCCGAACTTCTGCTCCTCGTCGATGATGAGCAGTCCCAGATCCTTGAACTTGAGGTCTTTGTTGGTGATGGCGTGGGTGCCGATGAGGATGTCGATTTTGCCGCTTTCCGCATCCTTGTATATCTGCGTCTTCTCCTTGGTGGTACGGAAGCGATTGAGATAGTCGATGCGCACCGGCATCCCCTTCAGTCTGTCGCAGAAAGTGTTGTAGTGTTGGTAGGCCAAAATCGTGCTCGGCACGAGGACAGCCACCTGCTTCGAGTCGCAGCAGGCCTTGAAAGCGGCGCGGATGGCCACCTCGGTCTTGCCGAAGCCCACGTCGCCGCACACCAGGCGGTCCATTGGGGCGGCATCCTCCATGTCGTGCTTCACGGCGCGGGTGGCTTTCAATTGGTCGGGTGTGTCCTCGTACTGGAACGATGCCTCGAGTTGTTGCTGCAGGTCGTTGTCGGGGCTGAAAGGGAATCCTCGGCTGGCCTTGCGCTTGGCATAGAGGGCTATGAGGTCCTTGGCGATGTCCTTCACCTGCCGCTTGGTCTTCTGTTTGAGCACCTGCCAGGTGTTGCTGCCCAGTTTGTTCAGCTGCGGCGCCTCGCCTTCGCGTCCCACATAGCGGGAAATCTTGTGCAGGCCGTGGATGGAGATGTAGAGTACGTCGTTGTTTTTGTATATCAGCCGGATCAGTTCCTGGCTCTTGCCGTTGTTGGTTACTTTTTCCAGCCCGCTGAAGCGGCCCACACCGTAGTCGATGTGGGTTACGAAGTCGCCGGGCTTGAGCTCGAAGAGTTGCTTGAGTGTCATGGCCTCGTGGGCGGCGGCGAGGCTCTTGACGTTGTATTTGTGGTAGCGTCCGAAGAGTTCGTGGTCGGTGTAGCAGAGAATCTTCTCCGAGTGGTCCACAAAGCCGTGGCTCAACTGGAAGTCCAGCAGTTCGACCGCCCAGGGCTTTCCCTCCAGCAGCGTCCGCAGGCGCTTCTCCTGGCTGCTGCCCGAGGTGGTAACCATCAGCCGGTAGCCCTGTTCGGCATACTGCCGCAGGTTCTCCTCCAGCAGCTCCATCTGCTTGTTGAACACTGGCTGTGGCTCGCTGTGGGTCTCCAGGCGATCGGCATGGCTGAAGTAGTGGCTGTTGCCGTATTCGACAATGTTCTTGCCGAGTAGGGCTCGCAGCATCTCCTCGGCCCCGCAGCTCAGGTCGTGGGCCTGGGGCAGGGTACCCGCAATGGGGTGCGATGTGTCGGCCAGCCGCTCTTCGCGGGTCTGTTGCGTTGCCAGGAGTATCTGGTCGGCCCTCTCGCACACCTGCATCAGGCTCTGTATCCACACCGTGTCGCTCTCGGCGAAGTAGTCGGCGAGGCACACCCTGCGCTCGTCCGAGGTCTCGTGCTGTACGAAGTCGGGCAGTATCTCCACGCGGTCTACCTGTTTGACCGAGAGTTGTGTCGCCGCGTTGTAGGTGCGGAGGGAGTCGATTCTGTCATCGCAGAATTCGATGCGGAAAGGGAGGTCGGAGGCGTAGGACCACACGTCGAGTATGCCGCCGCGTACCGCGTACATGCCCGGTTCGACGACGAAGTCCTCGCGCTCAAACCCCATCTCCTGCAGCCGGTCGGCCACGTCCCAGAGGTCGCTTTCCGCGCCCCGTGCCAGCCGCAGGGTGCCGGCGGCCAGGGTGCGGTTGCCCACCACCTTCTCGGCCAG
The DNA here is from genome assembly GCA_902782185.1 of uncultured Bacteroidota bacterium. Lineage (GTDB taxonomy): Bacteria > Bacteroidota > Bacteroidia > Bacteroidales > P3 > Colimorpha. The sequence goes on from CACZLT010000054.1 coordinate 4,743, forward strand.
GGCTTCGGGCCACGTAACCACCACGGCAGGCTCGCCGCCGCCGAGGGTCTTCACCACCTCGTTGCGCATCAGGAGGTTGGCGTTTTCGGTCTGGTCGGGGTCGTAGTGGTAGGCTTTTCGGTAGGAGGTGGGGAAGAGCAGAGCCGGGCAGTCGGGGTGGGGGAGGAGGGCTTGGAGGTCGTTCTGCAGGTAGTAGGCTTCCTCCTTGGTCGGAGTGATGACCAGGTGGGAGGCTGTGGGGCGCTGGATGGCGAGTGCGGCGAGAATGGCTGCGGGGAGCGATCCGGTCATGCCGTTGATGTGGATGCGCGCCCCGTGGCCGGAGAGTTTTTGTCCCAGGGTGGTGGCCAGCGTACTCCGGGCATAGAGTTCGGTCAGTGTGGGGATCATGGGGGGTTACATGCTTTGGCGCAGGATGGAGATGACCTCGTCGCGCGTGAGGGTACGGTAGCCGACGGGGAAGATGAGTACGGCGTCGGCCACGGCCTGCAGGTTTTCCTCGGTTACGCCCAGCTCGCGGCTGTGCATCACCACGCCAATCTCCTGCATCCACGCCTCAAGGCACTTGAGGCCCTCCTCGGCCACCTGCTCGTCGGTCTTGCCCTCGGGGCGCACACCCCACACGTGGGTGGCGAAGCGCACAAACTGGTGCAGCCCGTCGTGCATCACGAGGCGGTAGTAGGGTAGCGAGACCGTGGCGAGGGTCATGCCGTGGGTGGCGTCGGTTACGAGACCGATGGCGTGTCCGATCTGGTGCACCTCCCAGTCGCCGCCCTTGCCGCATTTGAGCAGCGTGTTCAGTGCCCAGGTGGCAGTCCACATGATGTTGGCGCGCGCCTCGTAGTCCTGCGGGTTTCGGGCGGCGATGCGGGTGGAATGGACAAGCGACCGCATGAGCCCCTCGTTGAGGTAGTCGGTGGTGCAGTCGGCCGTGCCGGCGAAGTACTGCTCCATCAAGTGGCTCATGATGTCGAAGAAGCCCGCCACCATCTGGTACTGCGGCACGGTCATGGTGAAGCGTGGGTTGAGGATGGTGAACTGCGGGTAGAGGTCGGGGCCGAACACCTTGCCCAGCTTGAAGCCCGCCTTGCGGTTGGTGATGACGCTGCCGCCGTTCATCTCGCTGCCGGTGCCCACCATGGTGAGCACGGCGCCGATGGGTACCACGGGGCAGGTGGGCCAGCCTTGCTTTACCCAGTACTTCTCCCAGGCATCCTCCTCGCACCAGGCGCTGGCGCTGACGGCCTTGGCATAGTCGATGGTGCTGCCGCCGCCCACGGCCAGGATGAGGTCTACCTTGTGCTCCCGCACCAGGCGGCACCCCTCCTGCACCTTCTCGTAGGTGGGGTTGGGCATCACGCCCGCATCCTCGATCACCGTCTTGCCGGCCTCCTTCAGCGCGGCGACCACTGCGTCGTAGATGCCGTTTTTCTTGATGGAGCCGCCGCCGTAGGAGAGCATCACGGTGGGGCCGTAGTGTTTCAGCTCGCCCGCCAGGTGCTGCATCGCGTCCTCGCCAAAGTGCAGCCGGGTGGGGTTGTGGTAGGTGAAATTTCCTTGCATATCACGTGTTGTTTTTGTTGTCGTTTGAACTTGCAAAGATACGCCTTTTTCGCGACATGGCCAAATATTTTTTGCCAGTTGGAAAATTATGTGTACTTTTGCAACCTAATTCTAGCAACGAACACCATGCAGAAAAGACATCAGGATCGCGAACTTTACTTCACCGAACTGGCCAACACCTCGAGGGAATTCTACCTCGACCATGTGCGTCTGGAGAAGCCCCTGTCGCCCGCCACGCGGGTGCTGGAGGTCGGCTGCGGCGAGGGGGGCAACCTGTTGCCCTTCGCCGAGGCGGGATGCTCCGTTACAGGCATCGACATCGATGCGCCGCGCGTGGAGAACGCACGCCGCTTTTTCGAGAAGAACGGCCGCGAGGGTACCTTCGTCGCCTCCGACTTCATGGCCGTCGAGCCCCCTGCCGACGAGGCCGCCATGTTCGACGTGGTTCTGGTGCACGACGTGATAGAACACATCGAGCCGCCCCACAAGGAGCGCTTCCTGTCGCACGTGAAGCGCTTCATGCGCCCCGACGCGGTGGCCTTCATCGCCTTCCCGGCATGGCAGATGCCTTTCGGTGGGCACCAGCAGATATGCCGCGGCAAACTGTCGAAGCTGCCCTTCCTGCACCTCCTGCCCGCCCCGCTCTACAGGGCGGTGCTCATTGCCTGCAAGGAACCCCGGGGCGTGGTGGACGAGCTGCTCAGCATCAAGCGCGCACGGATGCCCATCGGGAAGTTCGAACGGCTGGCCGCCGGCGAGGGCCTCCGGGTCGTCCGCCGCAACCTCTGGCTCATCAACCCCCACTACAAGCAGAAGTTCGGCCTCCGCCCGCGCCGCCTCGTCTGTCCCTTCGACCGCATCCCCTGGCTGCGCAATTTCTATGCCACCTCGGCATGGTACCTTTTGTCCAAATAAACCACCCAACATCCCATGCTTGCACAGATCAGTTTTGTAGAAATCATCAGCGTCTTCATCGTGATGTTCGCCATCATCGACATCACCGGATCCATCCCCATCTTCATCGGCATGGAGAACCAGGGCAAGCACATCCACGCCCTCAAGGCCACCTCGGTCGCCCTGCTCCTCTTCCTCGTCTTCTTCTTCGTCGGCGAGGCGCTGCTCAACCTCTTCGGCATCGACATCCCCTCCTTCGCCGTGGCGGGTGCCTTTGTCCTCTTCCTGCTGGCGCTGGAGATGATCATGGGGCGCGAGTTCATCAAGAACGAGAGCATCGGCGCCGGAGCCTCCATCGTGCCGGTGGCCTTCCCCCTCATCGCCGGCCCGGGCGCCATCACCGCCCTCATCTCGCTCCGCGCCGAGTACGCCACGGTGAACATCATGCTCGGCCTTTTTCTCAACATCGTCATCGACTACGTCGTCATCCGCCTGCTGAAAAAGCTGCAGCGGTGGCTGGGCGACGAGATTGTCTTCGTGCTGCGCAAATTCTTCGGTGTCATCCTGCTGGCCATCTCGGTGAAACTCTTCGCCTCCAACCTGGCCATCGTCATCCACAACAGCGCCCGCTGACGCGCGCGGGCTCCCCGGAAGGCGTGGCTCGCTGTGGGACTATATGGTCTCATATCGCGTCAGAGTTTATGTATTCATTAAGAGAGTACCTAGGGAGTACCTAGGGAACCCCTGCCGAATCCCCCCCCCTGCCGGAAAAAAAATGCCGCCCTGTGCAAGAATCCGCAGGTGGACGGTACTTAACACGTATGCATATTTTACAAAATATATTTATGAAACCACACTCCCTGCTCAAGTCCGTTGCCCTGGTGGCAATCCTGGCTCTTTCCTATTCTGTATGCGATGCCCAGCCCGGCGGCCCCGGCGGCCCGCCTCCCGGCGGCTTCCCCGGTGGCCGTCCTCCTGGAGGCAAGCGCCCTCCGATGCCCGGTCGCGACTGGAACCAGATGGGCGACGACCAGAAGGCACAGCAGGTGAAGCAGAAAAAGAAGGTGAAGGAGGGCGACACCTTCAAGGTGGTGGGCTCGCTGCGCGACTCCGTCAGCGGCGAGTTCCTCGCCTATGTCAATGTGGCCGTCCTCGAGGCCGCCGACTCCTCATTCGTGAAGGGTGGCGCCACTAACCTCGACGGCCTCTTCGAGGTCAGCGGCATCCCTGCCGGCGACTACCTCCTCCGCATCTCCGCCATCGGTTACCGCAACCGCCTCGTTCCCTTCAAGGTGGAGAACAACACTGCTCTCGGCACCCTGCGTCTCCAGCCCGGCGCCACCACCCTCGATGCTGTCGAGATTACCGCCGACAAGCCCCTCTACCTCATGGACGGCGAAAAGCTCATCTACAATGTCGAGGACGACCCCTCCATACAGACCGGCACCACCGAGGACGCGCTCCAGAACGCCCCCGGTGTGGAGGTGGACGTGGAGGGCAACATCTCGCTCCGTGGCGTCTCCAGTGTCGAGATATGGATTAACGACAAGCCCTCCAAGCTCACCGAGGAGAACCTCAAGACCTACCTCCAGACCCTGCCTGCCAACGCCCTGGCGCGCATCGAGACCATCACCAATCCCTCCGCCAAGTACGCCACCGATGCCGAGGCGGTCATCAACATCATCACCTCCGCCCACATCAAGAGCAACCAGTTTGTATCCTTCGGTGTCAACGGCTCCAACCAGCCTTTCGTCTCGCCCTGGATTTCCTACATGTGGGCCAAGGAGAGGTTGAGCATCAACCTCTTCGCCTCGTTCCGCTATTCGTTCCGCGACAACGAGTCCACCGCCTGGTCGCTCACCCGTCGGGACGGCACCGCCGGCAACGAGTACGACACCGTCATGCGCCAGACCGACACCGCCACCAGTGGCAACCGCTCCTACGGCGGCAACCTCTTCGCCTCGGTCAACTACGAGATTGACTCCACCTCCGACATCGAGTTCCACGGCGGCTTCAACCTCAACTACAACAAGACCTACTCGCTCCGCCTCACCGAACAGCTCTTCTGGCCGCTCGACGCCGACAGCACCTTCGCTTACTCGTTGGCCGACACCTCGGGCTCCAGTTGGAACTTCCTCAATTTCGGTGTCGACTATACCAAGAAGTTCGACACGAAGGGCCACAACCTGCGCCTCGGCACCCGTATGCGCACCACCCACAACTCCTCCGACGAGTACTACCACCGCCTCTACACCACCTACACCGATCTCGACGAGAACCGCTACCTCCTTTCAGACAGCCGCGACTTCGGCATCGACCTCAATGCCCGCTACAACCGTCCCTACTCCGACAACGGCGAGCTCTCCTACGGATTCAGCATCGAACACGACATTGACCGCAACACTTTCAACCGCTACTACCTCTCCGCTTCTGGCGACTACGACAGCGTAGACCTCCTCCGCACTTACGAGCTCGCTCTCCGCGAGACCGAAGTCTCCGCCGACGTCAACTGGACTCGCCGCTGGGGCTATTTCACCCTCAGCACCGGACTGGGTGTCAAGATGGAGCACACGAACTACGCCTACACGACGGACATGCTTCAGTTCGCCGATGACAGCGCCTTCACCCACCTCAAGCTCCGCCCCTCCATCCACCTCACTTACCGCACCGCCGACATGCACAACTTCAAGATCAACTACTCCCTCCGCATGAAGGATCCCAGCTACAGGAACCTCACCCGATTCCGCACCTATGGCGAGGACTCCTATTCCACTGGTAACCCCGACGGCCTCCGCAACAGCCTCACCCACAATGCCGAGGCCGGTTGGTCCAAATATTTCGAGCGCTTCGGCAACGTCGGTGCCGAACTCTACGGCCGCCTCTCCACCAACGAGATTAGTTCGCTCACCGAGTCGGAGTTCGACCAGTTCCTCGACCGCTGGGTCAACTATTCCATGCCCTACAACATGGGTACCTCCTGGCGCTACGGCGGCTCGCTCAACATGACCTACCGCCCCACCGGATTCTTCAACGTTCGCCTCTACGCCAACCTCTACGACTACGGCTACCGCCTCGAGAACTACCGCGGACGCACCGTCGAGGACGACATGTGGTCGTGGAGTGTCCGTGTCAACGCCTGGGCGAAGATTTTCGACCAGTATCAGGTTACAGCCTCGTTCAACTACAGCTCGCCCACCCTCGGACTGATGTCCGTCCGCAAGGAACGCCTCTTCTTCAACATCGGCGCCCGCAGCGACTTCTTCAAGCGCCGCCTCTCCGTATTCGTCAACATCCAGGACCTCTTCAACTGGGGCGCCAGCCGCGGCTCCGGCTCCGAGAACACCAACCCCTACTACCTCTCCGACAACACGAGCAAGATGCTCAACAGCCGCTACATCTCTGCCGGCATCACCCTCCGCTTCGGCAAGATGGAACTCGAAAAAGGCGCAAAAGACGGCTCCTCCGAGGAAGGCGACAGCCTTTGAGATGGAAAATTGAAAATTGAAAATTGAAAATTTTTGTTTCGCAACACGCTGATTATTAACTTTCAATTTTCAATTTTCAATTCCCAATCCAAAAAATTTTGGCCAGTTTGTAAAAAGTTCGTACTTTTGCACCCGCTTTCAGAGAGAAGAAAGTCAATTGTCCTATGGTGTAACGGTAGCACATCTGACTCTGGATCAGCTTGTCTTGGTTCGAATCCAGGTAGGACAACAAAAGAAGCCTTGGTTGTCAAGGCTTCTTTTGTTGTCTGCATATATTTCGTAGCACTATCTATGTTCAATCTGATTATATATCAACCCGAGTTCGATTTTGAGTGATTTCCGGAGGGTCTAGACGGAGAGAGGCAGCAGTCATGGGCGCCGCGGTTGCAGCCGCAGCGAAATCCGTACAGT
>CACZLT010000055.1 GCA_902782185.1 uncultured Bacteroidota bacterium
GCCCTTGCCGCTGACGATGGTGGTGTTGTCCTTGTCAATGGAGATTTTCTCGCTCTGGCCGAGCATGCTGAGGTCGGCGTCCTCGAGTTTGTAGCCCTTCTCCTCGCTGATGACGGTGCCACCGGTGAGGATGGCGATGTCTTCGAGCATCTCCTTGCGGCGATCGCCGAAACCGGGGGCCTTGACGGCGGCAATCTTCAGGCTGCCGCGCAGACGGTTGACCACGAGGGTGGCCAGGGCCTCGCTCTCGACATCTTCAGCGATGATGAGGAGCGGACGGCCGGTGTTGACAACCTTCTCGAGCACGGGCAGCAGATCCTTCATGGTGCTGATTTTCTTGTCGTAGATGAGGATATAGGGGTTATCGTAGGCGCACTCCATCTTCTCGGTGTCGGTAACGAAATAGGGGCTGATGTAGCCGCGGTCGAACTGCATACCCTCGACGACCTTGACGGTGGTGTCAATGCCCTTGGCGTTCTCGATGGTGATGACGCCGTCCTTGGTCACTTTCTCCATAGCCTCGGCGATGATGTCACCGATGGCACTGTCGTTGTTGGCGCTGATGGTGGCCACTTGGCGGATCTTCTGGATGTCGCCGCCCACTTCCTGGCTCTGCTCCTTGATGCTCTTCACGATCTCGGCCACGGCCTTGTCGATACCGCGCTTGAGGTCCATGGGGTTGGCACCGGCAGTGACGTTCTTCAGGCCGGTGTTGACGATGGCCTGTGCCAGCACGGTGGCGGTGGTGGTACCGTCGCCGGCCTGGTCGTTGGTCTTCGAGGCCACTTCCTTCACCATCTGGGCGCCCATGTTCTGGATGCCGTCCTCAAGCTCGATTTCCTTGGCGACGGTCACGCCGTCCTTGGTCACCTGCGGGGCGCCGAATTTCTTGTCGATAACCACATTGCGGCCTTTGGGACCGAGGGTTACCTTCACTGCGTTAGCCAACTCGTCGACGCCTTTGCGAAGCTGCTCGCGAGCGTCATTATTGAAAACTATCTGTTTTGCCATAATTCTTTCTGTTTTAAGGGTTATTGCTATGGGGAGTTAGGGGAAGATAGGTGGAGTTAAGGGGAGATAGAGGACGATACCTTTTGTTATCGATTGCATTTGTCCGTTATCTCCTTTTATCTTCTTTTATCTTCCGTTATCTTCCATTTTAATTAAATGATCGCGTAGATGTCGCTTTCTTTCATGATCATGTACTTCTCGCCGTCGATTTCGATCTCGGTGCCGCTGTACTTGCCGTAGAGGACCTGGTCGCCCACCTTGACGGTCATCTCATGGTCTTTGGTGCCCTTACCCACGGCGAGGACTTCGCCGCGCTGCGGTTTCTCCTTGGCGGTGTCGGGGATGATGATGCCGCTGGCGGTCTTCTGTTCAGCCTCGGCGGGACGCACGATTTTTAGTTTATTTTTTTCTGATTATTCTGAGTATTCCGATTATTCTGAATAATCTGACGACAAATAACAATCAACAACCATGCCAACCCCCACAGAAACTGCCAGCGACTGCCACCCGCTGACATTTTGTCAGCCTCGGTGGCAGTCGCCGGTGAGTGGGCTAGCTAACTTATAGTCGCTGAAAGACGAATGGGCTGCCGTTCCCTTTGGTGATGGTAAATTGGTTGAGGTACGACAGCGGTGTGCCCTGTATCCAGAATCCGTCAAGGAGATCGGTACCGCCGAAGGGACGGAAGTCGAGCATCAGTCCCCAGCAAGGGGCTCCCATGGCGGGCTGCGTCATCTCGGCGCGCCACATCTCGAAGCGTCCGAAGCCGAAGGGCCAGATGACATCGGTACGCTCCAGACCGTTGACCCCCATCTGTCCGACATACACCTCGGGGTAGACCTCGATGAAGGTGCCGCACACATGCATCACTATATTGAGTCCCCAGTTGCTGCAGAGGTAGGTGTGCCAGCGGTCGGTGCGCACCAGGGTAACGGGGTCGCCGAGGCGGGTACTGTTGAAGTGCAGGGTATCGCTGCCGATGGAATTAAGAATGTAAAGTCCGGCCGTGTCGCCCCACTGGTCAATGAGCCAGTAGGCGAAGGGAGTGTTCACCTCGTCGGCGTGGCGGTATTCATACTCTCCCACGGGGTAGTCAGGTGCCGTGATGTTTTGCAACGTAGAGTGAATGGTGATGTACACGCGGCGGTTCACCGTGTCGAAGCTCCAGATGTAGCCGAAGACGTTCATCCAGTCGCACTCGTAAGTAATCAGTCCGCCCGACGGCAGGGGAGGCTGTGGCGCGGTGGCGTAGGCGGTGCCGTTCCAGGTGCCTGTGGCAGGGTCGTAGGTCACGGTGACGGTCATGCCCTCGTCCTCCATTCGCGCCATCCAACGCTTCATCTCCTCGCGGCTGGTGGTGCTGAAGGTGGTGGCGGTTTTCCGAGCGGGTAAACCGCTCGGCACACTATTATAGAAGGTGACGGTGCTGCCGCTCTCGGCATAGTTGCAGAACTGCTCCAGCAGGGCGTCGAACTCGGCATCGGTCGTAAGGTGTACGGTGGTTGTCGTACTGTTGCCGTCGGTGGCCGCTGCCGGTGCGACGGTGTAGGTGATGTCGCGCACCGTGTCTTCGGGCCACCAGCATTTGGTGCAGCCGACCGTCAGCAGCACGGCGGTCAGCAATGTGGCAAGTCTTGCAATATGTTTCATGGCTTATTGTTGTTTGGTCAATAGCAGTCCGTTCTCGCCGTCGCTGAAGAGCATAGTGTTCTCGTCGGGCATATAGAAGCCACCCTTGACATTCTCGCCGTCAAAGTATATGCTGGTGGTGCCGATACCGTCGGAGTAGGTGTAGTTGACGTTCCAGCGTTCATTGTCGGTATTCTCGCCTGCTTCGGTCATGGTGAGGTTGAGGATGGCGGCGGTGGTGCTGAGGAATATAAGCTCGTAATCGTAGCGGTCGGCCCAGCCGTCCACACCCTCGGTGATGCTCATTGTCCAAGTGGTGCCTTCCATCGACGAGGGCTTGGCAAAGCTCTCCTTCTCCAGCTCCAGCGGTCCGCCTATCCCCAAGGCGTGTTCTATCGAGTTGAACGATGCCTGCAGGCCTGTGGTCTTGCTCCAACTGAGCGGGATGCTGAAGGTCTGCGTGCCCTCTCCGGGGAGGGTGAAGGTGGCCGTGGCGGTGCCCTGGTTGTCGTCCCATGTGTAGGTGAGGGGCATGGCGAAGCAGAAAGGCATCGGGGCACCGTAAGCAACGGTCAGGAAGAGCATGCCGCTGCTGGAGGTGTTGAGTACCATAGCATAAGTGGCCGTGTAGTGGTCGCCGTCGCTATCGGTGCCGCTGACGGAGTTGCTCCAAGCGGAGCCGGCGATTTCATAATCGGGGGTGCAGGCTGTCATGGTGCCTGCCATGAGCAGCACGAGGGCTGCCAGTTTGATTGTTTTTTTCATATTGTTGCTGTATTAATTGATTCTATGGAACACATATTGGCTGGCGCAGCCGGGGTACTGGTGCAGGTCGTGGATGACGACGGGATCCATATCGTAGGTATCGCTGCCGATTTCGTGGCCGGAAAGTCTGAGCGAGTCAACCACGAAGTAGCTGCTGTCGTTGTTATAGGTGTAACGCAGCGAGAGCTCCCAGTTGATGCCGGGACGGTTGGTGTAGTAGCGCTGCATCTCGCAGAAGCCGGTGATGACGGGGCAGATACAGTTGATATCCTCACCCATAAATGCACAGAACTGCGCCAGGTGTATCTCGGGGTAGGTTTCTATGGCATTGGGCATGACGTGCATGATAATGCCGCCCACCTGGTCGCTGTACCACGTCTCCAGCCCCATCGGAGCGGGCATCAGGTAGCAACCATGCGTGTGGTCGGCGGTGCAGATGCCATTGTAGGCAAAACAAATCATCATCGAGTCCTCGTAGTTGCGGCCGACGTAGAGGGTATCGGTGCCGTTCTGGTTCTCCCACACAGCCAGTATCAGCCGTCCGTCCTCCTCGTGGATGTCGTGGAACACGCCGCAGGGCATGTGGAGCCAATAGTTGTTATAGTCGAAGTTGACATAGGCGGTGCGGTTCAGGCTGTCGATGGTGACGATGACGTTTAGACCATTGCCCCAGCCGTCGAAATCCGAGCTGACGTAGGTGGCCACGCCGTTGCCCACCAGCGGCTGCGGTGCGGTGGCGTAGGCGGTGCCGTTCCAGGTACCGGTGGCGGGGTCGTAGGTCACGGTGACGGTCATGCCCTCGTCTTCCATCTGCGCCATCCAGCGCTTCATCTCCTCGCGGGAGGTGGTGCTGAAGGTGGTGGCCTCCTTCGCAGCATGCCCTTTTGTGGCACGGTTGGCGTTGTAGAAGGTGACACTGCTGCCACCTTCGGCGTAGTCGCAGAACTGCTCCAGCAGCGTGTCAAACTCCGCGTCGGTCTTCAGGTGTGCGTCGTGGCGCTCTGCATCTACGGTGTATACGATATCGCGTTCGGTGTTCTCTTTGTTGCATGCCCCGAATAGCAGCACGGTGGCCAGCAGGGTAAATAGTGAGACGGTGTTTTTCATGATATTATAACATTGTTTCTGTTCTTTTGTTGCTTTCAATCATATTCATTTGGTAGTTGCGGAGGGCGTCGAGTTGCTCCTCGGTGTCGATGCGGTAGAAGGCGATGGTCATGGCGTTGTGGACGGCCATGGCGCGCCAGGCGGGGCGATCGCCGCCTTTCATGCGAAGGGTCGGATTGTCGATGTCACCCACCCAGGAGGTGACACCCTCGCTGGTGCGGATGTCGAATTCCTCCTTGAGTCCCTGCCAGGCCGCGCTGTCGTCGGCCACGAGTATGACCACGTCGACCTTCACCGAGTCGCACAGCTGGAAGCCCTTAACCTGCGCTACCGTGAGATCCTGTCGCGAGGCGTACTGCTGATAGAGCAGCAACTCCACCTTCTCGTGCGAGCAGGCAGCCAGCAGCAGCGACAGCAGCAGTATGTACAGCAGGCGTTTCATAATGTTTCTATCGTTAGGATGTTACTGGCCACGGAAGCCCAGTGGCTGTCGGCGATGCCGCTGCGGTTGCAAGCGACGCTGTCGTAAGTGGAGTGCGGAGAGTGGAGAGTGGAGAGTGCTATGCCTGCTGCAACAACCACTACCGCCACCGAGGCCATGACGATCTGCGTTGTATGGCGACGGCGCGTCCATGCGGGGTAATCCTGCTGCAGCCGTCGCTGCAAGCCCTGACGCTCTTCCTGTACCCAAAGTTCATCAAATGTCATCATATTGTGTTCCATTGTTCTCTCAATTTGTCTTTTATCCGCATCAGGCGGATGCCTATGTTGTTCTTTGTCATGCCTACCCTCGCTCCAATCTCTTTGTATTCATACCCCTCGAGGTGCATCCTCACGATGGTGCGGTCGGGTTCGGGCAACTGGGCAATGAGTTCGTGCAGAACATCGTGCAGCGAGCAGTCCTCGTCGGGGGTGTCGTAGTCGTCGGGCAGGGGTAGGGGTGGGGAAGTCTTCCGCTGGAGGTCGATGCAGGTGCTGCGCGCCACGCGCCATATCCAAGCGGCTTGTTTCGGGGCAATCGTAATGCTAAAAAGCTGTTCGCGGAGGTTCCAGAGAGCCAGTGTTGTCTCTTGCAGCAGGTCGTCGACTGTCAGACCGTCGCGGCTGTAGCGTCGGCAGACCGAGAAGAGCAGCCCACGGTAACGGAGCATTGTCTCGCTGAATGTTTTTTCACTCCCTTTCACACTATAATAACGTAAGACAGGGGGTGAAAATTACAACGCCATGAAAAAAAGCGAGGCCACCGCCCAGTTGCGGTGGCCTCTGTTTAATTATTAACCTGTTTTTACGGTGCTGTTAGTTGCGGGCGAAGTTCATGGTGAAGAGGAAGGGGACGTTGCTCTCGGGCAGTTGGAGGGGCAGTTCGAAGGTGATGACATCGGTAGCGTCGTTGTAGGTGAACTGCAGCTGGGCGGGTACCTCGTTGCCGTTCTCGTCCTCGGCGGTGCCGACGAGGTAGCCGGTGTGGGTGGCTCCGTTGTAGCTGTACTCGTATGAGATGCCGAAGATTTGCTGGTCGTCCATGTAAGCCTCGATGTTGTCGGAGAAGGAGAAGTGGGCGTGGGTGCCGTCGAAGTTCAGGCCGATGGTGTAGGTGTCGCCTTCGACACATTCCACGTCGCTGAAGTCGGAACCCATCAGGGCGGTGAGGAGGTCGGCGGCGGAGAGGCTGTACTCCCAGTTGGTGTTGTGCAGGTCGGCGGTGGTTTTCACTCGGGCGTCGGGGGTGATGTCGCTTCCGGTGAATTCATCTTTTTGGCAGGCGGTCAGCGAGAGGGCCAGGGCAGCGAGGGCTGCGATAAAAAGGTTCTTTTTCATAATGTTTAATTTTTAAAGGTTTGTTTTTTTTTGTTTTTTGACTTTTGATTAACTTTTCCGGAAATTTGTTTTCACCTAGAAAAACGTAATCGGTCGGCAAAAAACTACAGGCAATGTGTTTTTTTTAGTTTTTTTTCTCTAATATGTTCAGACTGAGTGTCATAAATGAGTGTCCTTGCAGGTCGGTATGGGTTTTCGCCACGCCGTCGAACATCAGTTCCGCCCCCTGGATCAGCAACATCTCGTTGGTGAGGGTGTCGCTCGAATTCCACATCATCATTCCGTGTACGGAGAGGATGAGGGTGCTGTCGGCGTTCACCTGCATGGCCCATACCCGGCCGCCCAGCGGAGGCTCTTCCAGCACGGGGGTGGGGACGAAGACGAGCGTGCCGCTGTAGGTCTGCGACTCGCGCATGTCCTCCTGGCCTATGTTCACGTAGGCGTGGCCGCTCCAGGTACCTGTACCCTCGTCGTAGGTGATATTGACGGTCTTGCCGATTTTCTCCATCTCTTTCATCCAGTCCTTGAGTTCGTTGCGGTCGGTGGTGGAGATGGAGGTGGGGGTGTCCTTGGTGCCGCTCCTCTTGGAGCGGGGCTGGCCGGGGTGGGTGTTGCAGAACAGCACCTGCTCTCCGTCCTTCGCATAGTCGCAGAAGCGGTCGAGCAATGCCTCCCACTCGCTCTCGGTGCGGAGGTGGATGGTTTTCCCCGACAGGCCGGAGAAAGCCTCGTCGTTGGCTACGGTGTAGAAGATGTCGCGCTCGAAGATAGTCTCTTCGTTCTCAGGGTCGCATGCCGCCAGCGAGACCACCGTCAGCATAGCCAGTATTTTTGCAATCTTGTTCATTGTTTTTTCTTTTTTTGTCAGTTTACAATTCGGTTCAGTTGGTAGTCCATCAGGGCGTCGTATTGGACTTCGTTTTCGAGGAGGTAGAGGCCGACGGCCCTCTTCTCGTGCGAGGCGATGACGCGCAGCAGGGGCTGCCCGTTCCAGCTTGCGCGGCGGGCGGGTTCGTCGGTGGTGCCCAGCCAGCTGGTGGAGCCAGAGGTGTCGGCGATGCCGAACTCCTCCTTCATCCGCTGCCAAGCCTCGTCGCTCTCGGCCTGCAGTAGCACCACGTCGACCTGCACCGTGTCGTTCAGACTGAAGTCGCTCACCTGCGCCACCGCCACTTCCGGGCTGGAGGCGTAGCGCAGGTAGAGGGCGCCTTCCGGCGCGCTCTCGCGCATACACCCCGTGAACACGGCCAGCAGCAGCATCGCTATCGGTAGTATTCGTTTCATAACTGTGTTGTTGTTTTCCATTTCTTGACATTCATTTTTTTCTAGGCCGTCATCAGCAGTTCGTCGGCCAGGTCGACCCACTGTTGGGTCGGCATGTCCATGCGGTTGCAGACCACATGCTGCTGGGGCGAGTGGGGACCCGTCCGCTGGAACATGTGGAACACCGGAGTGGACACCGCCAGCAGCAGGGCCATGCCGGCCACCATGCCCGCCCTGCGGCGTTGCCGTGCGTGCCAGGCGGGGTATTCCGCCGCCAGCTGCGAGGCGTACTCTGAGGCACCGGCCCTCGCCCACAGGTCTTCAAACCTGTCTTCGTTCATCATAGCCATATTGTTTTTTATGTTTTTTTGGTTTTCAATATCTCAATTTTTCAATTCTCAACTCCCCATCGATTTCCGCAGCCGTTCCTTGGTCCTGACGAGCCGCACGCTCACGTTCTTCACCGACATTCCCAACTGCTCGCCGATTTCTTCGTAGCTGTAGCCCTCCAGTTGGAGTGTTACTATCGACCTGTCGGGTTCTTCGAGGCGGTCTATCAGTTCGTGCAGCTCGTGTACCAGACTCCTGTCTTCGGCCACCACGTCGTACCCTTCGGGCAGGCTGTCGGTCTCGTCGGTGCGCCGCAGGGCGTCGATGGCCGCGTTGCGAGCAATCTTCCACACCAGCGCCGCCTGCTGTACGCCGGCCGACATGGGCAGCAGGCGTTCCCGCGCACGCCAGAGGGCAATGGCGGCCTCCTGTATCAGGTCTTCTGTCTCCAGTCCGCGGTGGCTGAATCGGCGGCAGACCGAAAACAGCAGCCCGCGGTAGCGGTGGAGCAGTTCATCGAATGGATCCTTCGTTCTCACAATCCTAATAACGCAACAAGATTCATTTTTACTACACACGATGTAAAATTTTTTCAAATTTTTTGCGGCCATTTGGGTACAAAACTGCTCCCATGTCGCCGTTTTTTCGTAATTTTGCAACTTGTTTGTAATACTATATATCTATGCAAAATATTCGTAATGTTGCTATTATAGCCCACGTCGACCACGGAAAGACCACCCTCGTCGACCGTATGCTCCACCAGGCCAAGCTCTTCCGCGACAACCAGGATACCGGCGAACTCATCCTCGACAACAACGACCTCGAGCGCGAGCGCGGCATCACCATCCTCTCCAAGAACGTCTCCGTGCGCTACAAAGGCTACAAAATCAACATCATCGACACCCCTGGCCACAGCGACTTCGGCGGTGAGGTGGAGCGTGTGCTCAACATGGCCGACGGTGTCCTGCTGGTGGTCGACGCCTTCGAGGGCCCCATGCCGCAGACCCGCTTTGTGCTGCAGAAGGCCATCGAGCTGGGACTCAAGCCCATTGTCGTGGTCAACAAGGTGGACAAACCCAACTGCGACCCCGAGCTGACCCAGGAGGCTGTCTTCGACCTCATGTTCAACCTCGGTGCCAACAACGACCAGCTCGAGTTCCCCACCGCCTACGGCTCCGCCAAGAACGGCTGGATGGCCGAGGATTGGAACACCCCCACCGAGGACATCTCCTACCTCATGGACCTCATCATCGACCACATCCCCGCGCCGCAGGTCCCCGAGGGCAACACCCAGATGATGATTTCCTCGCTCGACTACAGCTCCTACCTCGGTCGCATCGCCGTCGGCCGCCTCAACCGTGGCACCCTGCAGGCCGGACAAAGCATCGCCCTTCTCAAGCGCGACGGCACCCGGGTCAACAGCAAAATCAAGGAACTCTACGTCTTCGAAGGGCTTGGAAAAGAGAGGATAAAGACGCCCGTCGAGGCCGGCGAGATATGTGCCATCCTCATGGATTTGGACAAAAACGTCATGTTCGAGATTGGCGACACCGTCTGCGATGCCGAGAACCCCGAGGCGCTGCCTCCCATCAAGGTGGACGAACCCACCATGTCCATGCTCTTCACCATCAACAACTCGCCCTTCTTCGGCAAGGAAGGCAAGTTCGTTACCAGCCGCCACCTGCGCGACCGCCTCTTCGCCGAGTTGGAGAAGAACCTGGCCATGCGCATCGAGGAGACCGGCTCGCCCGACCAGCTGCTGGTCTACGGCCGCGGCATCATGCACCTTTCCGTCCTCATCGAGACCATGCGCCGCGAGGGCTACGAGCTGCAGGTCGGTCAGCCCAAGGTCATCATCCGCGAAATCGACGGCCAGAAGTGCGAACCCATCGAGCAGCTCACCGTGCTGGTGCCCGAGGAGTTCTCCTCGAAGGTCATCGACGTCGTTACCCGCCGCAAGGGCGAGGTGGGCACCATCGACACCAAGGGCGACCGTGTGCAGCTCGAGTTCAACATTCCCTCGCGCGGCATCATCGGATTGAGAAATACCCTCCTCACTGCCACCAACGGCGAGGCCATCATCGCCCACCGCTTCCTTGAGTTCCAGCCCTGGAAAGGCGACATGGACGACCACAAGTACGGCGCCCTCATCGCCAAGGAGACCGGCGAGGCAACGGCCTACAGCATCAGCAAGCTACAGGATCGCGGTTCCTTCTTCATCGAACCTGGCGACATGGTCTACTCCGGCGAAGTCATCGGCGAGAGCCTCCGCCCCGGCAACGATATCATCATCAATGTAGTAACGGCCAAGAACCTCACCAACATGCGCACCAAGAGCGCAGACGACAAGTCGACTTGCTCGCCCGCCATCAAGTTCAGCCTCGAGGAGGCCATGGAGTGCATCCGCGAGGACGAGTACCTCGAGATCACCCCCTCCAACCTCCGCATCCGCAAGATACTCCTCGACGAGAACGAGCGCAAGCGCGCCCGCATCGCCGCCGGGGAGACGAATGCCTAATTTTAACGACCGACATGCCATGACAAAGAAAACCAGCAACCCCACCGCCAAGGAACACAAGGAGCCCAAAAAGCCCACCAGAACCAGGACTGCCACCGGCGAAACGAGGAAAACCAGTTCAACTAGTAAAACTAGAAAGACTGCTCCAACCAGAACCACCAGAAAACCCACCAAACCCACCGCCCCGCTGAAACCGAAAGAGAAGCACCCCGAGGGCGCCGTGCGCCTCAACAAGTACATCGCCCATGCCGGCATCTGCTCGCGCCGCGAGGCCGACGAGCTCATCGCCGCGGGCAGCGTGAAGGTCAACGGCAAAGTGGTAACCGAGATGGGCTACCAGGTGTTCCCCGGCGACGAGGTCTCCTACGGCGGCGAGAAACTCCGCTCGGAGAAACTCCGCTACTTCCTGCTCAACAAGCCCAAGGGCTTCATCACCACCACCGACGACCCGCAGGAGCGCCGCACCGTGATGATGCTCATGGACGGCTGCTGCGCCGAGCGCATCTATCCCGTCGGCCGTCTCGACCGCGCCACCACCGGCCTGCTCCTCTTTACCAACGACGGCGAGCTGGCCAAGCGCCTCACGCACCCCTCCACCCAGGTCTACAAAATCTACCAGGTGGAGCTCAACCGCCCCGTTACCAAGGAGGACATGAAGTCGCTGCTGAAAGGCGTCGAGCTGGAGGACGGCTCCATGCACGTGGACGACATCCAGTACGCCGAGGTGGGCGGCAAGGTGGACAGGCGTATCGTGGGCGTGCAGCTGCACAGCGGCCGCAACCGCATCGTGCGCCGCCTCTTCGAGGCTCTCGGCTACGAGGTTCATAAACTTGACCGTGTTGTTTTTGCCGGCCTCACAAAGAAAGACCTGCCCCGTGGCCGTTGGCGTGAACTGACTGACAAGGAGGTCGGCTTCCTCAAAATGATTTAAGGAAACAGCCAGCTGCTTGCCGGTGGACTTCTTGAAGATGATATAGGCAGCTTGGGTGTGGCGGCAGTCGCCGCGACAAGCCTGCTCAACTCGCCAGTGATGGCGGCAGTCAATGAACACATTAACAACAATAACACCAATGAAGAAGATTCTGATACTCAACGGGAGTTCGAGAAGGAACGGCTACACGTCGGCGCTTGTCGACGCATTTGCCGAAGGCGCAAGAACGGGCGGCAACGAAGTGAAGGAGCATTTCATCCACGGTATGAAGGCGAACTATTGCCTCGGCTGCGATATGTGCATGAAGACGCAGAAAGGCTGCGTGCAGAAGACCGACGACATGAAAATCATCTATCAGGATCTGATCTGGGCCGACGTGATTGTGTTTGCCTCGCTAGAGTACTGGGGGACGTTCACGGCGGAGCTGAAAACCGTCGTTGACCGGATGTTCGGATGGATTACTATGGACACGAACCAGGGAGTCAAGAAAGACATCGCGCTGCTGATGACCGCCCGCGGCAACGATTACACGATGCCCCTCGACCAATACCACATCTACACCAAATACATCGGCTGGAACGACCTTGGCACCGTCCTCGGCCGCGGCAAGGAAGCCGAAGCCCGCCTGCTGGGAGAAAGCATAAAGTAAATTAACACTAATAACTTAAAACTAAAACAATATCCCTTCCCCCTCCGGCAACGCCTAAATTCCAGTTACAAGTGCAACACTAAGTAGAAAAAAAGAGTACCAAAAATTTGGTACTCTCATGTAAAATGACTACTTTTGTGTTGTCTTATGAAAAAATACTATTGACCCGAGTTCGATTTTGAATATCGTGTTCTCAATATGTTGAATTTAACACTTAAAAAGTGTTAAAACACTTTGCCATATCAAGGGATTTTCGTATCTTTGCAATTGTAAATCAAACAAATAAACGAACAATCCCATGAATTTATCCAAAGACAA
>CACZLT010000056.1 GCA_902782185.1 uncultured Bacteroidota bacterium
AACACAAAGGTAACACTTTTTCCCGAATGCACCAAGAACTTCCTGTTTTTTGGTGCTTCTTTTTATCCTTTGTGTTGCATTATTAACTTGAAATTAAGTCCTCGATATTGCCGAAGATGTGGCAAAGACCATCCCTGCCGCAGGTCTACCAATTAAAATAGTCATCAAGATACTCCGTCTGCTGTTCAATACAAAGAAATAGACAGAATAAATGGAGTTTTCCTATTATCCTTGCAATTATAAATGGAATAGGAGAACTCGTGTTATATCGCAAATAATTTTGCAATAAAGGATGTTTGAGGGCTACAAACCCATACGTTTCCTTTCTTTCAAAATCCTGTCCTCGGTCTGGATGGTTTTTACATCGGAAACTTGGAAAGGTCGTCGTGCAGTTGCATTACTCTATTGAGAAGCATGTCCTCAATATTGCGGAAATCCTTCTTTGAGATTGCCTGTTTCATTATCTCTGTGCGTTATGCGACACGATAGTTGAAGGTATCTCTCTTCTTCCCCTCTTCGTCTTTGGTAAATGATAGGCAGGGGGTGGTTTAGGGAAGGATTCTGCGGTACATGCGCTCGCCGAGACTTTGAGAGCGTTTTTTGTGGTCGTTCATGGTCCAGTTGGGATCGGGAGTCATAAAATTCTCCCCATACAGCACCTTGAGCCATTCTTCCGCCTTGTCTGGCAAGTAGAGCGAGATCCCCAAGAAATCGTGTCGGGAAAGAGGGGAGTCTGGGCAGGAACGGACAATAGAAGGGAATCCGTCCGTGGCGTTGGCCTCGCGCCAAGGTTTGCTCTCGTGAGGCAGGCAGAGGTCGCAATAGAGGTCTCCCGCCTGATTCTTATAGAAATAGTGAACATCAAGATGAACCCCCTTGTAGTCGAACTTGTCCTCGCAAACCCTTCCCGTGGAGCCGATATAGTACTGTCGCAGATGGCAGAATCCATGACGTCGCATCGCGGACATGAGTGCTTCCGAGCGTTCCCCGGAAAGGAGACCCGTGTCCAGGTCAAAGTCGGAGGGGATAAATCCCTTCTCACGGTAGGCGCCCAACAGCGATCCGAAAGCAAGGAACAGGTGTCCACCGCATTCCTCTGCGGCGGCCACGGCTTCCCGCAGGGCCTCCAGTCCATATTTCACAAAAGCCCGGTTTTGGCGACGAGACTCCCGTCTGTTGTCGATTTTCATCAACCAGTTATAGAGACCCAAGAATGTGGCCAATTTGACTATCAATTCTCTCATGGCAGGATGTTGTTGTATATGTTTCGGATAGTGTCCTCTTCCAGGGGGACGGGATTGTTTTTGAGGCGGACCGGGTTGACCGAAGAAACCAAGGTGGCCAACTCGGCATCGCGATTCTTCACTTGCGGTTTTGGAAGTTGCAGACTGCAGAGGATAGTCCGGAACAGCACGAGCCCCTTGTCGTCCAAATTGCACTGCATGAGACAATCCAACTCCTTGAGGACATGTTTCAGGTGTACGCTTCCACGCGGATCGGCACAACGGTCGGGATGATCCATCATGTACTGCCATACTCCAGGCAAACAGAGTGCCACGGCGTGGCCGTGAGGGATACCATAGATGGAGGTGAGCTTGTAGCTCATGGCGTGCGGAGCGGTGGTCTGGGTGATGTTGATGGCTCGCCCGGCAAAGTTGGAGGCCTGCATGATGTGGAAAGCGGCCTCTTCTGAATCGTTTTCAATGTAACCGTACCAGTGATCCATAATCATCCTGACGGACATCCTGCTGTATACCATGCTTTCGTCGGTGGAGTTGACACTCCACAACGACTCGACACCCTGGCAAAGGGCGTCAAGCATGGTGCATTTTTTCTGGTAGAGCGGCAATGTCTTGAGCAATGCTGGCTCAAGCACTGCATAGTCGGGAATGATGCTTTCGTGGGTGATACTTTGTTTCTTCCCTTCGAAATAGATGACCGCGTAGCGTGTGCTCTCGCTGCCTGTGCCGGCGGTGGAAGGAATTGCGACAAGGGGTATGCCGCTATCGGAGAAAGCCTGCAGGAGATAGTTGGTTTCAGGATTCATCCGGCAAAAAAGCTTGATGCACTTGGCCACATCGATGGTGGATCCTCCTCCCACGGCCACAAGAGCTTCGCAATTGTTGGCGTTGAACATCTCCACCCCCCGGCACACATCCTCGTAAAGAGGATTTGGGGAGATTTGGTTGAAAATCACCTCTGTATCGAACAACTTTTTTATCGGCAAGAAGGGGAATGACGAGTCGCAGACCAGCATATAGCGGCGACACCCCATCTCCGCCAACACCCAATCGATGCCTTGAGCACCTTGTAGAATTTTCTGCATAGACTAATTTCCAAGGAATTGCATCAATGCCTCTTTGTTCTGTTGGGGCGTGGTGGTGGGACGGCCAAGATCCTTGCGGTTGCCTCTGCGCACACGCACTTCCAGCAGTTCGGGACCATTCCCGCCAAGATTTTCCAACGCAATGGCGAGTTCTTCTGCCGTCCTCACCGCGCTGGCACACCCGTAGTGCATGGCATGGGCTATCGCCACCAAATCGATTTCATGCCCCACCGTGGGCTGGCCACCCACCGAATCGTGAGCTCCATTGTTGAATACCACATGGACAAAATTGCGCGGAGCGCGGGTGCCGACAATGGCCATGTTGCCCATATGCATGATGGCAGCACCGTCGCCGTCGAAACAGTAGACCGGTCTCTCTGGCTGCTGTAGGGCAATACCAAGCGCAATCTGCGAGGCGTGTCCCATGGAGCCCACGGTCAGGAAGTCGTGGTCATGCCCCTGCCTCATGGCTGTGCGATATTCGAACAACTCACGGCTAATCATACCCGTGGTGCTTACAATCACCGCATTGTCAGGAATGCTGTCCGTAACAATGCGTATGGCCTCCTCCCGGCCCAACTCATAATGTTGCGGTATCTGACGCTGAATCGTGTAACTGTCGAAAGTGTCTTTCTCCACTATCAAGGCATACATCTCGTTTTGTTTCAAGCACTCCAAGACTTTGTCAATCTGTCTGCCGGCCACCTCCTCTTCTTTCGAGAGGACATCATAATTTATACCTAGAGTGTTGAGCAGTCCCGTGGTGATTTTCCCTTGCTTTACATGCTGAGGCTCGTCGTGCTCACCTGGGCGACCACGCCATCCGATGACAAGCAGCAGGGGCATACCATACACCTCGGCATCCATAAGCGAAACCAATGGATTCAAGGCATTTCCTTCGCCACTGTTCTGCATATAGACGCAGCCCGGCTGGTTGGTGGCCAGATGGTAGCCAGCGGCCAAAGCCACGGCACCGCCTTCATTGGCGGCAATGATGTGCTGGCGATCATCCAAATGGTCGGTCATATAGGCGCATACGCTTTTCAGCAGGGAGTCGGGCACTCCGGCGTAGAAACCCACTCCACCTGCCCGAAGCCTCTCTATAAAAAAATGAGGTGTTATCATTGCTTGGTTCCAGGAATGAGTGTGAGTATCTCTTTGATAGGCATGCAATAGTTGTTACTGGCTTCCAGGCTGCGCTGATGAGTCAGAATGCTTTTGGCGCAGTTCACCATGGCGGGATAGGCCGACCGGAGCATGTGATTGGCATAGATGACCACGTTGATTCCCCATGAAGCCAGCTCATCTTCTGAGATCTGGTTATAGGTGGTGGGTACAGCCACTATCGGAGTTTCCACATCCTTTTCCCGAAAACGCAGGCAGAACTCCTTGATGTCCATGCCGTCTTTATTCTTGCTATGTATCATGACGCCGTCGGCACCGGCAGCCACATACGCAAACGCACGTTCCAGCGCATCCTCCACGGGCTTGCCCGCGATAAGGCTCTCTATTCGGGCAATCACCATGAAGTCTTCCGTTATCTGGGCATTCTTGCCGGCTTTGATTTTGGCGCAGAATCCCTCAATGGAATCCTGTGTCTGCACGGCATCGGTTCCAAAGAGTGAGTTTTGCTTGAGCCCCACCTTGTCCTCGATGATAACCGCAGAAATACCCAATCGCTCTAACGTGCGGACAGTGAATACAAAATGTTCCACCTTGCCACCTGTATCACCGTCAAAGATGACAGGTTTGGTGGTTACTTCCAATGCGTCGTTGAGGTCATGGAGACGGGTGGTGATGTCCACCGCCTCTATGTCGGGTTTCCCCTTGCTGGTGCTGTCGGTGAGTGACGAAGCCCACATGCCGTCGAACTCCCGCTTGATGCCGTTGACATCGACACTGGTGTTTTCGATGATAAGACCCGTCAATCCGCTATGGCTTTCCAGTATACGGACTATTTTCTTGGCTCCGATAAGGCGGCGCAGGCGCCTCATGCGTATCTCGGGAGTGGTTCCTATCTCTTTCAAGCGCTGGTTCATGGCGGTACTGCTGATACCCTGGGTGTAGGGGATATCTATCACTTGCCCCCCCCACTCGGCCATCACCTCGATGATGCGCTGACGCGTTTTCTGCTGCACACCCTCTTTCCAGTCGTCCCCATGCACCACATAGTCGGGTTTCAGCTCACGCAGGTTGGGTACATAGTCCAGCGTGGCCTGCGGAACCACACGATCCACACCCTTGATATTGCTCACAATTTCGGCCCGCTGATCGTAGGTGAGATAGGGCAAGCGTTTGTAACTGGCAATAGCGGCATCGGTGAGTACCCCAACGGTTACACTGCCCAATTTGACAGCCTCGTGTATGATATTGAGGTGCCCTGGGTGAATCATATCGGCGCTCATGCCGACGTATACTTGTTTCTGGTTCATTACATTATTGCTATTAAAGGGGTGTATCAATTACAAGCAGGCGAAGGAATCAATGAGGCCGCAAGGTTGTCCTGAAGCATCCAAAACGACGAGGGTGTGGACGCTGTTTTGGCGCATCAGTTCAGAGGCCCGGGAGAGGCTTTCGCCGGCGGCGATGGTCTTGGGCTGGCGGCTCATAATCTCATTGACGGTGAGCGAGAAGAACCGTTCGCTGTAGTTCTGCATGGCGCGACGGACGTCGCCGTCGGTAACCACACCTACCATTGTCCCTTGATCCATCACGATAGCGAATCCTTGTTTGGCACGGCTTATTTCGATAATGGTGTCGCTCACCTTGGCGGAGGGATTTACAAAGGGGAGGCCAGTAGAGACCATATAGTCCTCCACACGCGAGAGGAGTCGCTTGCCGAGGGAACCGCCAGGATGGTAGCGGGCGAAGTCGTCGGGCTTGAAGTCGCGGCGACGGATAAGGGCGCAGGCCAGCGCGTCGCCCATGGCAAGGGTGGCGGTGGTGGAGGAAGTTGGAGCCAGACCCAAGGGGTCGGCTTCGTGGGAGACGGAGATGTCGAGGTGGCACACCGACAGGCGCGCCAGTGGCGACCGGGCATTGCTGCTCATGCCGATGATGGGGATGCCTCGGCGCTGCAACAGCGGCAGGAAGCGGAGCAGTTCGTCGGTCATGCCGCTGTAGGAGATGGCCATCACCACATCGCCCTCCTGTATCATGCCGAGGTCTCCGTGGTAGGCGTCGAGGGGATTGATGAAAAAGGAGGGGGTGCCGGTGGAGGCCAGTGTGGCGGCTATCTTGCTGCCTATGTGGCCGGATTTTCCCACGCCGGTAACAATGAACTTGCCGCGACAACCGTAGACCAAGTCTACGGCACGGACAAAGTCGTCGCCCAGACGGGGTACCATGTCGAGTAGTGCCCGGGACTCGTCTTGCAGGCATCTACGTCCCACTTCTATAAGGTCTGCGTTATTCATGGATTAATGCAAGAGTTTGTCAATGAGGGGTTCGAGGTCGGTCAGGCGTAGCATGTTGGCCGCATCGCTGAGGCCGTTGTCGGGGTCGGGGTGTACCTCAAAGAAATAGCCCGTGGCCCCGAACGCTTTAGCGGCCAAGGCCATGGCAGGGACAAAGCGTCGGTCGCCGCCAGTCTTACCATTCGCCGATCCAGGACGCTGCACACTGTGGGTGCAATCCATAATCACCGTGGGGGCGAACTGCAGCATGTCGGGGATGTTGCGGAAGTCGACCACCAGGTTGTTGTATCCCATGGCGTTGCCACGCTCGGTGAGCCATACGTCGGTGCATCCGTTTTGCCGTGCTTTTTCGACGGGGTACCGCATGTCCTGTCCCGAGAGGAACTGGGCTTTTTTGATGTTGACGGTGCGGCCTGTGCGGGCAGCAGCCACGAGGAGGTCGGTCTGGCGGCAGAGGAAGGCGGGAATCTGTAGCACGTCCACCACCTCGGCCACCGGGGCGGCCTGGGTGCTTTCGTGGATGTCGGTGAGTATGCGGAGTCCATGATTCTGCTTGACATCGGCCAACATTTGTATGCCTTTTCCGAGGCCGGGGCCGCGGAAGGAGGTGATCGAGGTGCGGTTGGCCTTGTCAAAGGAAGCCTTGAAGATGATGTCGAGATCGTACTTGGCATTAAGGCGTACCAATTCGGCGGCGACAACATCCAGCAATTCGGCACTCTCGATGACGCAGGGGCCGGCTATTATGACGGGTTTTTGCATGGGTTTTCCAGGTCTTGTGGATAGGTGATCTTGGTGTTTTCGTGGCTGCCGGCGACGATATGGATGGGTACGCCGGGGCAATAGCGGAGCAACACGCCGCAGTCGTCGGTGGCGGCGAGGGCGGGGTCGGCGAGGGCTTTCCGGAAGGCAGTGGCCAGCAGCGGCAGGCGGAAGGCCTGGGGTGTCTGGGCATGGTACATCTCGCTCCTCGGAGGAATGGCGGCCACACATCCGTCAGCCACGCGAAAGAGGGTGTCGGTGGCGGGAACGGCCACGGCCACTGCCTCGTGGCTCTCCAACGCCGCAGCCACACGGGTGATGACACCGGGGCCAATCCAGGGGCGGGCAGCATCATGGAGCAGCAGGTTGGCATCCGTTAGGCTCTCGTAGTGGCGGAGGGCGGAGAGGGTGGAGAGGTGTCGCTCGGCACCGCCGTCAAGGACGGCTTTCAGTTTTCCCCACCTTCGCCGCTCGGCCAGGGCGAGGAAATGGGCGCGCCATTCGGGGTGAACCACCACGGCCACCTCGCTGATGGCCTCGTGGTCATTGAAGGCATCGACGGAGTACTCGATGACCTCACGACCCTCAAGGGGCAGAAACTGTTTGGGCACAGCCCCCCCGATGCGGGAACCCGTACCCCCGGCGAGGACAACCGCAATGTTGTTCATCGGGCGCGCTTATAAAGTATGGCGAACAGGCCGCCCCACAGCAGGAGGGCGAATAGCTGCACCGTCCAGTCGGTGCCCACCAGGGTGGCGGCGGGCATCAGCAGGGCCTTGAGTCCATAGTAGGCCAGCTTGCCCGCGAGGGCGGCAAGGAGGACGGCCGGCAGGGCGGGCATGCGGCGTGAGAGGAGGGTGAACCCACCGGCGACGACGGCCAGCTCGGCCACCATGCAGGGCATCTTCCCCGGCACGGGCATCCCCACCAGGAGGCTTGACACCAGCGGCATGAGCAGCGCCAGCAGCAGGCCGTTGGCCAACTGCATACCCGCGCGGCGACCTACCAGAAGACCGGCCAGCAGCAGGGCGAGCATGGGGTTGAACGTATAGAGGGGTGCCGCCGTGAGATGCGAGGCGGCAGGGATGAGGCAGGCGGCGGCCACGAGGGCGGTGTCGGCGGCCATCAGCAGGGTGGCGGGACGGTTGCGTTGGAGGGTTGTCATGTTGTTGTTTTTATATAAGATTAAAACTATAACATCGGCGGAGGGCTTTTATTGTGCCAGAGGGGAAATTTTTTTTCGGCGGACGGCAGAGAGAGGGGGTGCAAAGTAGAGGTACTCTCCTAATACTCCCTAGGTACTCTCTTAATGAATACATAAACTCTGGCGCGATATGGGACGATATGGTGTCATGGCGCGTCAGCGCCTTGGGGTGGGCGGGGGTCGGGGCCGGGGGGTCGGAGGCGGGGGGCTCTTTTTTTTTTGAAGAAAAAGATGATATTTTTTTTGGCAGTTTCGGAAATTTTGGTATATTTGCAGCAGTGATAATTATTCATAAAAAAACACAACGATATGAAAATTAAGCATTTAATCATTTTGCTGCTTTTGGCGGCACCGCTGGTTTCCAGTGCTCAGTTTGTCAGCGAGGTGCTCGATCTGCCGACAGACCCCACCCTGCTGCAACCCACGCGATATTCCGTGGTCAGAACCATCGATGACAACAACACCGTCTCGTATGCCAACGACCAGGTCATGCAGGAGTTCATGATTACCGAACACACCCCATACTTTTCGACTTCCATAATGCCTTTTACATGCCATCACATTTCGATTCACCCCCGGGTGCTCAAAGTGTGGGACATCCGTGTGGTGGACGACTATGTGTATTTCTGCGGGGAATATATCAACAACACGGCTTTCATCGGATATTTCCAATTCTCGGGCAGTCCTTTGGCGCTTCCCACCACAATGGAACTGATGGAGGTTCCCGATGCCCAGGTGCTTTGGCGGATGGCGGCCTACAAGAACACCGGCGGGATCCCCAAGGTGGTGGCCGTGGGGATAGGGGCGGCCAATCCCACCTATGACCGCGTGGTGGTGGAGATGGACGATATCCACAACGCCGGCACATACTCCTATGTCCTCCTCCCCCGAGAGGAGATGTCCGACGTGGCACTCGTGGGCAGCGAAACCGTGGTGGTGGGGCAAAGCCACCTGACAGGAACCCTCTGCCTTCGCAAGTCCCACTGCGACATGGTTCTCTCCTCCCAATTCGACACCAGGTACCATTACGTGCCCCCGACAGGTGAGAACTACACCATGCTGACCGCTGTGTCGACATACGACAACATGCTGGCCGCGGCCTATTTCCACACCGACCTCACGCCCCTGCGGTACTACACCCGCATACGCCACTTCAGCATCCCCACCATGCAGATGGTCAACTCGCACGAGATTTCATGTTCCAACAAGCCCTACATACACGAGATGGCCTACGTGCGCCAGCTGAAGGCGGCCATGCTTCTGCAGGACATCCCGTTTCCTTTGGGGGACTCCACATACGAGTCGGTGTTCACCCCCATTTTCCCTGCGCGAACGACCGGCTATTCCGCCGATGCAAGATTCTTTCCCCGAAGCACATTCTGGTCTCTTGACCTTGTCCGGGATAGGCACATCGTTTCCACAGGAGAGGATGTCATGTTGCTGGACAACCCCACCGTCGCGCTGCCGCCAAGTAACTGCGTCAAGGAGGACAAGGAGACGGTGAATGTCATAGACAACTGTACCCTTCTCGAGACGACCATGCCGCTTTCCGTTTATTCCGGCAGCGTGACGAGGGTAACACACAATGTGTCGGCGTCAATCTACCCCAATGCCCCTCAAAATTGTACCAATCCGTAATCCCAAATATGACAGTTATGAAAAAGTACATCCTTTTTTTCCTGTTGACAGTCTCTTTCGGACTTTCTTGCGCGCAGCAATGCACACTGGACACGATTCCAAACTGTGTGGGTGCCCGGCACGAACAGATGTATCTCGTATACTGCCGTGAATACCCGACCGACACGGTGCGTTTCGGCGACAGCCGCTACAACTTTTTGCGCCCGTACGGTTTGTCGGATTATTTGGGGGGGTGGCGCTATAGACCATTTATCGGTTTGAGTTCCATTGATGTCCGCGAGGGCGACAGCATCTATGGCGTCGCCATGGCGGGCTATTTCTCCACCAAGGACATGGACTCGCTGCGGGTGGTGATGGGTGCGATGGCACGGGTGGGAGGGCAGTTTGTTGTTTTGGACACAGCCGATTTCAGCAACTACTACCAGGTGAAGGTGTTCGAACACCACGAGACCGGATCCGACGGAAAGCCACTCTATTTCTACCCCTACCTGTACGAATTCTATTTCGACCAGCCCGTCAGCATCGTGGGGCTTGACACCCATTACGTCGGAGTCTACCGAGTGAAAGAGAAGCGTCCGACCACGCCTTCACGTCCGGAAACCGTGCAGCCGTTTGGCGTTGTCCAGGGTTGGGACACAACGGGGCTGTACAACGGTACAAGATTTTGGATATATGATGTATGGGACAGCGTGTGGAGGTATGCGCCTAGTGCTGCTGGTTGGATTGGATATATGGCTATTATTGCCCCCGACGAGGTGCGGTGCCCGCAGCCGGCGGCGCCGTGGCTTGCGGCCGTGGAGGGGAACAATGCCACGCTGCAGTGGGAGCCCTGCCTGTGCGACAGCGTACAGCTGGAGGTGACGCCTTTCGACAGCCTGGGCAACCCCGCCGCCCGGACGCGCACCTACACCACGCAGGATGACAGCCTGTACACCCTCCACGACCTCGACATCACGCGCCGCTACGCCGCCCGCCTGCGTGTGCGGTGCCACCACCTGTGCCCTTCGCACGACACCCTCCTGTGGAGCCCCTGGAGTGACACGGTGTTCTTCTCCCTGCCGCGCGACACGGTGGGCATCCTGTCGCCCCACGCCGCGGGCTTCACGCTGCAGCCCAATCCCGCCACGGGGAGCGTGACGCTGACGCTGGCCGAGAGCAGTTTGCCCGCCGACGTGGAGGTGGTGGACATGGCGGGGCGCACGGTGCTGGCGCGGCGCGCCACATCGCCCACGCTCACCCTGTCGCTCGACGGCCTGCCCGCCGGCACCTACCTCGTCCGCGCCGCCGGCCACACCCGGCGGCTGGTGAAGAACTGAACCGCTTCGGAGGGCGGAACTCGGAAGTCGGAGTTGATTGGGCGCGGCATGCCGCGCCCAATCTGTTTGGAGGCTGGGTTCGGAAATTTTGGTATATTTGCAGCAGTGATAATTATTCATTAAAAAATACAACGGTATGAAAATTAAGCATTTAATCGTTTTGCTGCTTTTGGCGGCACCGCTGGTTTCCCGTACCCAGAACTCCAGCGAGGTTGACGTAGTCCCCTTAGGTCATCCCGTCACGGGGATATCGCTGGTGAGAAACCACCTGTTCGACCACACAGTCTCCTACAGTAACGGCTCCGCAGGGAGGTACCTTGTCTATACCGACCACACCAACTTCATCATGGGGACAGGGGGCATGTATTACTCCCATTACATCTCCCTGCCGGATGCCATCCGGTCGGTGTACGACCTGCATACCACATGGGACTATGTGCTGCACGAGGTGTTCAGGACCTCGGCGGGGGTGGTCTTCGTGGGCTACGACCGGGTCCGCGGCCTCTTCCTGCGCAAGGCCAACGCCAGCAACGTGCTTTCCTCGGCCGACATCGGGGACCTCCACTACTACTCCCCCTCGCTCGGGGAGGTCAACGCCTGGACGGTTTCCGCCGTCTGCGAAAGGGTCCTGGCCGTGTCCTACATGTACTACGACAACACCACGGCAAACTTCACCGCCCGCATCCGCTACTTTGACCTCAACACCATGCTGGTGTTCAATTCGCAGGAGTACAGTCCGCTCGACAAGAGTTCGCCGCTGGAGATGGCCTACATCCCCTACACGGGCAAGCCTGTGCTGGTGCATCCCTTCCAGTTCCCCTTCTCGACAGGGCTCTACAATGCCAACTTCATACAGCTGGAGCCCGGTGTTACCGTCAACCACAATGCCGCGGTGTTCTACCATCCCGGCAAGGAATACGCCTCCCTGTGCCCCCTCGGGAGCAATGTCCAGGTGGCCTGTTTCGGCAACCGCTGGTACTGCCACAACTACTACCCGCCCTTCACCGGAGCATCCTCGTGCATTCAGGAATCGACCATACCGGTGAAGCCGATAGCCAACCTGACGCACGACCTGGTTGCCTCCCCCCTCACCCCGAGGGATGCTGTGGGCATCACCAG
>CACZLT010000057.1 GCA_902782185.1 uncultured Bacteroidota bacterium
ATTTCCGTAACTTTGTCTTTGGATAAATTCATGGGATTGTTCGTTTATTTGTTTGATTTACAATTGCAAAGATACGAAAATCCCTTGATATGGCAAAGTATTTTAACACTTATTAAGAGTTAAATTCAACATATTGAGAACACGATATTTAAAATCGAACTCGGGTATGCACCGTTTCCTACGCGATGTCGCTGTTGTCTTCGTCGTCGGTGTGCTCTTCTTTGTCTTGCCCGTCGAGTTGCTTGCCTACAGGGTGCAGAACAATTTCCTCTGGAAACGCCAGCACCTGGAGGCCAACCTCGGCTCCATCTCCACCCTGCTGCTCGGCAACAGCATGTTCGAACTTTCGTTCAACAACCACGTCCTCGGCGACAGCACTTTCAATGCGGCACAGATGGGGCGGCAAATCTATTACGACGTCGAGATTGCCCGGCGCTACATCCCTCAGATGCACAACCTGCGCACGGTCATATACCCAATTGCCGTCGGCGGACTTGCCGTCGGCGGGGGCGACCTCAACTCCGGCGTGGAATACGCCAAGTCGTGGCACATTCCTTGTCGTACATTCCCGCAGAACATCCTCTGCCACTCCCAACTCCTCTCCGGTCGCTTCTGTCTCAAGAACTTCCGTACAGACATCCGTTGCGACTCTCTCGGCTACCAGGCACTTTCTGGCGTGTGGGGTGGTGAGATAGTCGCAGGCTATGGACCGCCCACCCCCAACCTCAAAAGCGATGTCGATGCCTTTATCGTATACCTTACTCGCTTGGCGCGCATCTGTAGCGAGAACGGTGTCCGCCTCATCGCCGTTACCCCGCCGCAGACCAACCTGTACCTCGACTGGACGCCCGAGTCCATGTACACCGACCTGCGTCGCGTTGTTCAGACTGTCCAGGCCGCCTACCCTATGGAGTACCACGACTATTCCAGAGATGCCGAGTTCCGCAACAACTCCCTCTTCTACGACCCTATCCATCCCACTCATGCCGGTGCCACCCGCCTGGCTGAACGCGTGGCAGAAGACTTCCTACGTGAAACTTATCGGTAAACCATCCCGACATCGCCCACGAAAAGTGGCTGACAGCGGATTTGAACTGGCATTTTCTACCCTTGGCACTTCGTCGCAAGGTGTAGGATGTATCTTCTCCGGCTGGTTGTGGTTGGCGCAATCGGTTGATACTATGGAGTCTGATGTCTTGATATAGGTCGACATGCTGGCGCGACCCTCCATGTCCACCACGAAGCCCCAGAGTTTGATATTCCGCTCGCTCCAGTTGTCGGGCAGCTGCACGGCGAGGCATCCCTGGCGGCGCTCGGCAGGGCGGGGGAGGAGTCCCTCCCGCGTTTCTACATTATATAGGTAGAGGTAGACTCGGTCGCTGCCCTTGGCGCGGCTCATGCCGCCGTTCTTCTCGAAGGCCACGCGCAGCACGCCGCGCTCGTCCACGCTGGCCGCCGAGAATCGCACCGGCGCGGCGGAACCCTCGGAGAGGCGGATGCTTGGGTAATCGATGGAATTTATAGAATTTATAGATTTCATAGATTTTATAGAATCTATAGAAGAGTCTATAGAATCTATTTTTTCTGGCTGATTTCTTTTGAAGGCGTTTTTGTTCATTTTCACGAAGGCGTTGCCCTCGGTCATCTGTTCGCGGGCGGCGCGTTCGCGCAGGCCCAGCAGCAGCGCCTGGCGCGCCGTGGCGGCGAAGCGCACCATGGAGACGAACCATTCGCGCTCGGCGCGCTGGCCGGCGGTGTCCGGGTAGTTGATTTCCTTGCGGTAGGCGCGTACCACGTAGCGGCCACGCCACACGAAGCCGACCAATGAACCCACCTTTCCCCGGAAAGGCCCGAGGATACCTTGTTCCAATTTTGCCATAGTGAAATTTGATTTAGTTTTCGCGTTGTTTTTCCAACGCCGTTTTTCGGATTTTATTTCACAAAAAAGGCAAAAATCGTGAAAAAAAATGTATCTTTGCAGTTCCAAACACTGATGTTTATGACAAAGAAACTTATCGTAATCCTCTCAATTCTAGCGGCTATCGTGCCTTTTGCCCCGGCCCAGCAGCATGCCTTGCCGGGGAAATACGCCGGCAGCAACACGGTTACCATCTTCGACTCGACGGGCGTGTATGTCGAGGAGAGCGGCTTGAGCCACATTGTGAACCACCGCTGCGTGATGATGTACACCTACGAGGGCTGCGCCGCCCACAGTGTGGTGAAGATTGACTACGACCCCCTGTCGGCCCACTGCGACATCGAGCGGGTGCTGGTGCACCGAGCCGCCAGCGGGGCGACCGACACCCTGGTGTGGCCGGGCCGCGAGGGCAACCTTCCGGTCTACGACTACATAGCCCCGGCGCGCATGATTTACTGGGGCGCCAGCCAGAAGATGGTGGAGGTGGGGGGACTGGATCTGCACGACAAGCTGGAGGTGTGGACCTACAAGAAGGGCTACACCTACGCCCTCCTCGCCGACGGGCAGCAGGGCACCGCCGGCCTCAACGCCACCTTCGCCGCCCTGCCCGACAACGACGACCGCTATGTGCCGCCCATGCGGGGACACTACTACGACATCGTGCCCTTCTGGAGCCACCAGCCGGTGCAGCGCAAGGTGTACCAACTGAACATACTGGACAGCAAGAAGCTGCAGTATGAGGTCTACAACGGCAAGCTCGACATCGGCCGTCGCGCCGCCGACGAGGCAGGCCGTTCGCTCTACACCTTCACCGCCACCGACATCATGCCCCTCAAGCGCGAGCCGCGCGCCTGGGCCGACAACGACATACAGTGCAAGCTGCTCCTCAGCACCAGCCCCGACTGGAAGGCCAAAAGCCGCTGGTTCTACGGCGTGAACGAGGACTACGGCAGCTTCCGCCCCACCCCGGCGCTCAAGA
This sequence comes from uncultured Bacteroidota bacterium, assembly GCA_902782185.1. Taxonomy (GTDB): domain Bacteria; phylum Bacteroidota; class Bacteroidia; order Bacteroidales; family P3; genus Colimorpha. The sequence continues at coordinate 2,898 of CACZLT010000057.1, forward strand.
AGAAGGTGAACGAGGTGCTGAAAGGCGCCAAGGACGAGACCGACTCCATCGCCCGTCTCACCCACTGGGTGGCCGACAACATGCGCTACGCCGGCATCTCGATGGGCGCGGGCGAAGGGTTCACCCTCCACAGCGCCGACATGAACTTCACCGACCGCTGCGGCGTGTGCAAGGACAAGGCGTCCCTGCTCATCGCCATGCTCCGCGCCGCCGGCTTCGAGGCATACGCCGCCATGACCATGGCCGGCGAGCGCATCGACCGCATCCCCGCCGACCAGTTCAACCACTCGGTCTGCGCCGTCAAGCGCCGCAACGGGCAGTTCGAGATGCTCGACCCCACCTGGGTGCCCAACGTGCGCGAGCTGTGGTCCAGCGCCGAGCAGCAGCAGGGCTACCTCATCGGCACCGCCGAGGGGTGCGACCTGATGGAGACCCCCCTCTCGCCCGCCGAGAACCACTACCTGCGCATCGTGGGCCACAGCGCCATCGATGCCCAGGGCACCCTCACCGGCACCCTCACCGTTACGGCCGAGGGGCAGAGCGATGCCTCGGTGCGCTCTGTCTTCAGCGCCCGCCAGAGCGAGTGGGCGGCCAAGCTCGAACGCGAGTTCCTCGCCATCGCGCCCACGGCCGAAATCCTGCACGTCAGCCACACCGACCCCGACCGCTACCTGGAGCAGCCCGTCAGCATCACCTACCGCTACCGCATCGCCAACTACGCCACGGTGAACAAGGACGCCGTGGTGTTCGTACCCCTGGCCGCCCGCGGCATCTTCGCCCGCGCCATGGGACACATGGCCTTCGACCTCGCCCCCGAGACCCGCGAGCAGCCCTTCAGCGACCGCTGCTCGCGCCTGGTGGACATCCGCGAGACGGTATCCCTGCCCTTCGCGCCCAAGCAGCTGCACTACCCCATGATCGACGGCGTGGCCGACCCCGTGGCCAGCTTCGGCTGCGGCATACAGCTCGACGGGGCCACCCTCTCCTTCGGCGAGCAGGCCGTCTTCTCCAAGCGCCGCTACGAGGCCGCCGACTGGCCCGTGTTCCGCGCCGTCGCCGCCGCGCAGAAACAAATGGCCACCACACCCGTCATCCTCACCAAATAATACCCACACAGACATGAAAAAAGCAACCCTCATACTCGCCGCCCTCGCCCTCGGCCTCCATTTCCAGGCCGCCGCACAGCAACCCGACGCCGTCTACCGGCTGCTCCGCCACGAGTGGACCCTCAACCCCGACGGCACCTCGGACTACCGCTACCGCCACGAGGTGCAAATCCTCCGCAACCGCGCACTCACCGCCTATGCCGACAAGGGCGAGACCTTCGTCGTCTACAACCCCGACATCGAGGAGGTTACCGTGAACGAGGTGTACACCATCCAACTCGACGGCTCGCGCGTGGACATGCCGCAGAACGCCTTCATCCACCAGCTGCCCGCCGAATGCGCCGACTGCGCGCGCTTCAACCACCTGCGCGAACTCGCCATGGTGCACACCGGCATGGAGATCGGCTGCCTCGTCGTGGTCGACTACACCGTCCACCGCCGCCACAACTTCCTGCACGAGACTCTCCCGCTGCTCGTGGACAGCCCGGTGGAGACCCTGGAAATCAAGGTGAACGCCCCGGCCGACATGGAAGTGCGCCAGGCCCTGCTCGGCGAGGAGTACCTCCCCGCGGGCGTCGCCAAGAGCGACCTCATGCGCCGCAGCATCACCCTCCGCAACCTCCCGCAGGCCCCTCGCGAGCCTTATATGCCCGAGCACATCGTGCCCAAGCTGCGCCTCTTCAACGCGCCCATCGGGTTCTCCCCAGCCATCACCGCCGAGAACTTCCGCGGCGCCGAGGACGCCATGGGGCAGGTCATGCTCGGCGACGACCGCGCCAAGGTCATCGCCGCCCGCGACTTCGTCCTCCGCAACATCCACCTCAACGACATCCACCCCCGCCACCTCGGCTACACCCGCGCCATCCCCGCCGAAGTCTGGCGCTCGCGCTGCGGCACCGCCACCGACAAGGCCGTCCTCCTGGCCGCCATACTCCGCCACGAGGGCTATACCGCCCACGTCATCGGCGACCACATGGACCGGGTGGCCGTCCTTATCGACACCCTCGAATACAGCCTCGACATACGCCGCAGCACACCCCCGCAGCTCATCGGCGAGGCCCGCGACATCCTATACACCGCCACCGTCGACCACGAGGACACCGCCCGCCTCGATACCCTCGAAGGAGGATTCTTCCGATTGAAAATCAACGATGTACACACCCCGCTGCCCGATGTCGCCACACTCCCCCTGCAGCGCACCACCCCACTGGCCACCTCGGCCTGCGACCTCCGGCACACCCAGACCTACATCCTCCCCAAAAAGGTCAAGATGACCACCCCCGACCTCCAGCGCACCCTCAACCACACAGGGCTTGGCAGCGTCGAGGTCAGCATCCGCCAGAACGGGCGCAAACTGCTGGTAACCCGCATCGTGAAGACCGAGAAAAGCACCATCGCCCCCGCCGACTACCCCCGCTTCCGCCAACTCATGGCCGCCTGGCAGCACCTGGGCGACCTCATCTTCCGCGCGCAGTAGGCACCCCTCCCGCCAGCCCCTCCCGGCGAGGGGCTTTCCCTCTCACTTCCCAAGGAAGAACCAAGGAAGAACAAGACAGCAACAATGCGCTTGTAGACAGCCTCTTATGTATAAAGGATTTTTTATGAAACGCACCATTCTCACACTCTTTTCCTTGGTCGCAGTCTTCGCCGCCTGCACCGAGGATCACATCACCACACCGGACGACTCCGCCGACACCACCGGCACGGGCCACGGGAATATCGACACCACCACCGTTGTTGACCTCTCCGACTACGACCGCACCGTGAACATACTTTTCTCCACCGGCGGCGCCGCCACCGTCAGTGGTGACGGCAACGGGGTCAGCGCCCGTATCAGTGGCAACGGGGTTACCATCACCAACACCAGCGGAAGCAAGGTGGCCTACCGCCTCTCGGGCTCCACCTCGGATGGATTCCTCAAGATATACAGCTCCAGCGGGCAGGCCGTCGTGCTCGACAACGTCAGCATCACCCATCCCACCGGCGCCGCCATCAACATCCAGGGCCCACAGGATGCGCCCGGCAAGGGCAAGGTTACCAAGGTGCTCCTCCTTGGCACCAACACCCTCGCCGACGGCGCCACCTACTCCAACACCCCCGCCCTGGAGGACGAGAAGGCCGCCCTCTTCGCCGAAGGGGGGCTGGTCTTCGCCGGCACAGGCTCCCTTTCCGTTACCGCCACCGGCAAGTCGGGCATCATATCCGACACCTATGTGCATGTATCCGACAGTCCGACCATCACTGTCCGCTCCTCATCCGGCCACGGCATCCGTGGAAAGAACTACGTCTTCGTCTCCGGCGGCACCCTTGATCTCAATGTCTCGGCCGACATGATGAAGGGTATGGGCAGCGACACCCTGGTGCGCTTCGACGGTGGCCGGACTTCCATCTCGGTCAGCGGCCATGCCGGCTACGACAGCGAGACATCCTCCTATACCGGAACCGCAGGCGTGAGGGCTGGTGTGCAGTTTGTCATGAACGGTGGCAACCTGACCATTGTCAATAGTGGTCGTGGCGGCAAGGGTATCGTCTGCCCCGGAACCGGCACCTTCGCCGGCGGCACCGCCACGGTTACCACCACCGGCGCCAACTACCCCAACTCGACGGATACCATCGCCGCCAAGGCTATACGCTTCGAGGGTAACCTTGTCTTCAGCGGCGCTACGGTTATCGCCAAGTGCACCAACAACGAGGCCATCGAGTCGAAAGGCACCATCACCATCAGCGACGGCACCATCTATGCCTACTCACCCAGCGACGATGCCATCAACTCCAAGGGCGACTTCACCATTACCGGCGGCCGTCTCTATGCCCACTCGGCCGGCAACGACGGCATCGACGCCAACGGCGACTGCTATATCCGGGGCGGCCTGGTCTACGCCATCACCACCAAGGGCAACCCCGAGGTGGCCATCGACGCCAACACCGAACAGCGCAAGAAACTCTACATCGAAGGCGGCACGATTATCGCCGTGGGTGGCCTGGAACGCGGATCCCAGATGACCCAGACCTGCTATCAGGCCTCCTCGTGGTCCAAGAACGCGTGGTATGCCATGACGGTGGGCTCCGAGACCTACGCTTTCAAGACCCCCGACCGTGGCAATAGCCTCATCCTCTCCGGCAGCACACAACCCACCCTGCTCTCGAACCCCACCATTGAGGGCGGCACCGAAATATTCGAGGGTATGCTCAAACTCAACGCCGAGGTCTCGGGCGGCAGCAGCGTCAACCTCTCGCAATACAACGGTAACGGCGGCGGCCCCGGCCCCTGGAAACAATAGTAATATCTTTCGACAATGAAACACAGCATACTGACATCCCTGGCAATGGCCCTGCTGGCCCTGCCGCTGGCATCCAAGGCACAGACCGAGGTGGACTTGGAACCCGAACTGGGCGGACGCCTGTCGGTGGCGATAGACAAGAAGATTACCCGCGGCCTGCACATCTCCTTCGAGGAAGAGGCGCGTTTGGACAAGAATTTCACCGGATTCGACCGCCTGCAGCACACCCTTGCGGCCTCCTATAAAGTACACCCCAATGTCAAGCTGGGACTGGGCTACTCGCTGATAAACCCCTACAGTTCCTCGTCGGCTGCCTTCGGGGGCATACGCCACCGCGTGATGATCGACGCCATGTGGTCTCACCGCACCAGCCTCTGGACTTTCGCCATCAAGGAGCGGATGCAGATGACGGCGCGTTCGGGCGACTACAACGCCTACCAAAGCCCTGCCACGGCCTGGGCGTTGAAGAGCAGGGTGTCGGCCAAGTACAAGGGGTGGCAGCAACGCGGGATCACGCCCTATGCCTATGTGGAGCTGCGACAAACCTTCAGCGGCCCGTCGGTAACGGCTACCTATATCGGCGACGCCTACCGCACACAGTACTCGCAGTCGGCCAGTCTGGCCGACACCGTGGGAGACCCCGGCTGGTTCCTCAACGGATTCAACAGCGTGTACCTCAACCGTATACGTGCCTGCATCGGAGTGGACTACCGCATGACCCGCACCAGCACGTTGACATTTTACCTGCTGGCCGACCGTATTCGCGACAAGGTCATCGACGCCAACAGGAAGGGAACCAAACTGTTTTCCTACACCGACGAGCGGGGCTTCATGGCAACACTGGGGGCGATGTACACCTATTCGTTCTGAAAACAGCCCCCACACGCCCAGGCGTCCCTGGGTGTTCTCTAGGTACTCCCTAGGTACTCTCTTCAAAAAAACATGAAAAAAATCAATACATTATTTTGTATTTCAATAGCACTGACATTACTTGCCTCGGGATGCATACAATTGTGCTACGAAAGCCCTGGAAGAATAAAGAAAGCCGCCCAATACACATCACAGATCCCTATCACCGTGAAAGAGTTGAGAGGCAAGGTTGACTGCGACACCAGCCAGTACAAGGTTCTCGTTCTGTACAACTATTGCTGCGGGGCTTGCCGGAAACGGTTTCACGATACCTATTACCGACTTTGGCACGAGTGGGACTCCTCCTTGGTCAGTTGGTATTTTGTCCAAAATGATTGCTCGGGGGTCAAATGGAACGAGGATTTTCTGAAACATTACGGAATCAACACCACAATGTATTACATCCGGGACGACTCTCCCGAATACCTTTCCTGCGAGGGTAATTTCACCAATTGCTTTTTTGGCCGCCACATAACGGATGAGGCGACAGGGACTCCAACCACTTATATTCTCGACAAAAACGGGACATTGAAATTGGCTTATTACACTTATGACGACGGAAGTTCCTCTGTCGAACCCCTGGAGTTGCATCACCTGGCCATCCCATTGGACGAAGTGAATTTCCAAACCATCGACACCCTTGCATGGACCTTTTGATGCAGACGACAGGGTTTCCGGCTACACCCTCAAAGAGATACAAGACCACATACTTTGCTACGCATTTGGATTCCCCTCTACAAAGGCCAGGCTGAAGGAATTAAAATGGCATGGGGAAACCGACGACGACACCGACAAGCTTTTCGAAAAATATTAAATCAAAATTTAATTGTAATGAAAAAACAGGTTTTCTTATGCTTCTGCGCGGTGCTTTTGCTCTCTGCATGCATAATTGACAGGTGGCACGAAGAATGGATGTTTATCCAAAATTCAACTGACCAAAAAGTTGACGTGCAACTATTCTCGGATAGTTTTTATTCTTTCGATGCTGGTCAGGAATTCTATTATGAATCAGTTCTTCACTTTGACCGCCTCACACCATTAGATTTTTGGCGCGATTCCGTTGTGTTTCGGTACGAGGACGGTACATCCGTAACCCACACTTACCACAAATCCGACTCGTCCATCACCTTCACCCCTGCGGAAAACAACATATTCGACTCCGCCTCATGGATAAACATGGGAAATTTCAAGTGGTACTATTTTATAAAAGATTCCAACTAACTTGCACCCGCACACGACCTCACCTTCGGGATGAAGCCGTGTCTCTTCTTTCACCGCATCACCACCGCACAGACCCGACCCAGAATGCCCGGCTGCCAACTGAAAGCCGGGAAAGAGGCTATTCGACTATGAGAAAGACGCGTATCCTCATTTGATGAGGTTGCCGAGGATGTCGCGCGTGATGGTGCGCGTGGCGGCCGAGGTGGCGTTCTTGATGACCTTCTGGCCGGTGGAGGTGCTGGACTTGGTCTTCTTGCCGGTAACCTTGTTGCTTACGGCGGTACCTATCGAGGTGGCCACGGTGGCGGTAACGGCGGTCAGCACGGCTTTCATCACCTTGGAAAGCATCCCTTTCTTCTGCTTCCCGGCCTTGGGGGCGGCCTCGACAGGCTCCTTGGTGCCACGGGCGGGCTTGGTTTCCTTTTCCTCGACGACGGCCACGGCGGCCTCCTCGGCCTCGCGGATGAGCACCTCGAAGGCACTCTCGCGGTCGATCATGGTGTCGTACTTGCCCGCCAGGCGGCTTCCGCGCATGATGTCGGCGCGTTGCTGGGGGGTGATGGCTCCTATCTGCGACAGTGGGAAGAGGATTTTGGCGCGTTGCACCACATTGGGGGCGCCTTTCTCGTCGAGGAAACTGACGAGTGCCTCGCCGGTCTCGAGGTTCATGATGGCCTCGTCAGTCTTGAAGGCGGGGTTGGGGCGGAAGGTGTCGGCGGCGGTGCGGACGGCCTTCTGATCCTTGGGGGTGTAGGCGCGCAGGGCGTGCTGGACGCGGTTGCCGAGCTGGCCAAGGATGTTCTCGGGGATGTCGGTGGGGCTCTGTGTTACGAAGTAGATGCCCACGCCCTTGGAGCGTATGAGGCGTATGACCTGCTCAATCTTGTCCACCAATGCCTTGCTGGTGTCGTCGAAGAGCATGTGGGCTTCGTCGAAGAAGAAGACGAGCTTGGGCAGCTCCATGTCGCCCACCTCGGGCAGGGTGCTGTAGAGCTCAGAGAGGAGCCAGAGCAGGAAGGTGGAGTAGAGCTTGGGCTGCAGCATGAGGCGGTCGGCAGCCAGCACGTTCATGACGCCCTTGCCGCCTTCGGTCTGAAGGAGGTCATAGATGTCGAACGACGGTTCGCCGAAGAACTTGTCGGCTCCCTGGCTCTC
>CACZLT010000058.1 GCA_902782185.1 uncultured Bacteroidota bacterium
TGGGCATACTATCATCTGCCTGATGCCTGACATCTCTGTGTCAGCGCAATACGATTGTGTTGTTGCCCTTTTGCTGTTTTTATCGGACACCAATAGTTTGATTTACAATTGCAAATATACGAAAATCCCTTGATATGGCAAAGTATTTTAACACTTTTTAAGTGTTAAATTCAACATATTGAGAACACGATATTTAAAATCGAACTCGGGTCATATACCATGAGTTGCTCAACTCGCGAGAGCAAGATGAGCAACTGCCGAGAATGAGATGAGCAGGAGATATAACGACATGCGTCAATCAGTTTTCAACTCGTAGCTTGTGCTGCGGCCACCGGCGTCGGTGCGGACAAGGATGCCTTTGGCCACAAGATCCTGTAGGTCGCGCAAAGCAGTGTCGGTGGAGCATTTGTTGATTTTTGCCCATTTGGAACTGGTGAGTTTGCCCTCATAACCGTCCCACAATAGATTCACCATTCTCGACTGGCGCTCGTTCAGACTCACATGCCGGTTGCTTTCCCAAAATGATGCTTTGCGCAGTGTGCGTCCAATGGTCTGCAGTGCCACCTCGACGGCTGTGTCCACACGTCCAAGAAACCAGAGAATCCATTCGGTGATGTCAAGAGAGCCTTTCTGACTTTGCTCCAAGATGTCGTAGTACTCCTTTCGCGCAAGGGCAATCTGCGCCGATATACTGTAGAACCGATAAGGAGTCTGGTCGGCTTTGGCCAACAGCATATCCGTAATGGTACGAGCCAGGCGACCGTTTCCGTCGCTGAAGGGATGTATGGTAACGAACCACAGGTGCGCAATGGCGGCCTGCACCATCGGGTCGACATCAGTCTCGTTTATCCATCCAAGCAATTCCGACATCATCTGAGGGACATCCTTGCTTGGCGGAGCTTCAAAATGCACCTTCTCTTTTCCGTATCTTCCCGAAATAACCTGCATCACGGCATCGCCCTGCCGCCAGTCGCCGACGGTGATATGTGCCAACCTGCCGGGATTGGGGAACAATGCCCGATGCCAATCGAAGAGCCTCTGAACAGTGAGCGGTTCCGCGTAATTATGCACCGCGTCGAACATCACCTCCACCACGCCCTCGATATAACGGTCGACCGACGGCACACCGAGATGCTCCATCCCCAGCTGCCATGCCACCGACGAACGCACATCGTCGACATTCAGCGTGACACCCTCTATCTCGGACGACTTGATGATATCCGACGTCATGGCATCAAGTACCACTGGGCTTTTCACGTCGAAGCCCAGCATATCGGAAATACCAAGAAGCCGTCCTTGACGATGTCGTAAAACTATCAACAATTCGTTGATTTTGTGCTCGTCCCAACGGAAATTCGGCCAGTCTTTGCTCTCCCAAATATACATATCTGTCTGTTTTATTGCGGATAATAGCATTGCTATTCTCCGCAGATTATGCGGCAAATATACAACTTTTTCACCGCATAGCAAAAAAAGTAGAGACCGCCGACACACCGCCGAAGGTTCACTGGGAGGTCCTGGGGCAAAAAAGGCTTGCGCAGGTGCAATTCGGAGATTGACCTGCGCAAGCAGTTTATTGGATTGGTCTAAATGATTCCCCGCTGTGGGGGACGCGGTTACTTGCACTGCAGGGCGGCGAGTGCGATGCTGTAGAGCTTGGTCTTGGCGCTGTCGCCGCGGCTGGTGAGGACGCAGGGGACGCGGGCGCCCATGACCATGCAGGCCAGTTCGGCGCCGGCCAGCTTGGTGCAGGCCTTGTAGAAGATGTTGCCGCTCTCGATGTTGGGGAACAGGAGGCAGTCGGCGTCGCCGGCCACCTCGCTGGTGAGCTTCTTGGTCTGTGCGCTTTCGCGGTCGATGGCGCAGTCGAGGCTCAACGGGCCGTCGACGATGGCGCCGGGAATCTGGCCACGCTGGCTCATCATGCCCAGCCAGGCGGCTTCGGCGCAGGCGGGCATGCCGACCGAGACCTGCTCGGTGGCGGCCAGGACGGCCACCTTGGGTTTGGGGTTCTCGAGGCTCTTGGCCACGCTGATCATGAAGTTCATGATGGCCTGCTTCTGCTTAAAGTCGGGGGCGGGGATGATGGCCATGTCGCTGCAGACGAGCAGTTTGTGGTAGGCGGGAACCTCCATGACGGCCATGTGGGTGAGGATGGGGTTCTTGGCGCCGGCGGGCATCAGACCTTTTTCCTTGTTGAGGATGGCGCGCATGTACTTGTCGGTGCTGAGCAGGCCCTTCATCAGGAAGTCGCCCTTGCCCTCGTTGATCAGGGCCACGGCCAGCGCGCCGGCCTTGTTGTCGTTGGCTTCCTGCACAAGCTCGAACTTGTTCACGTCGATGCCTTCTTCTTCGCAGACCTTCTTGATGGTCTCGATGTCGCCCACGAGGGTGGCGTCCACGATACCGCGGTCGATGGCGGCGCTGACGGCGCCGATGGTGTGGCTGTCGTTGGCATAGGCTGCCACCAAACGTTTCTTACCTTTCGATTTGACCAGCTCAAGCAGGTCGTCAAGTTTTGTAACCATTTTATTTTTAATTAATTATTATGTGTTTTAGAAAACAAGTGTGGCTGCAAATATACAACTTTTTCACCATTGCGACGAAAAAATCCCGTGGATGAAAAAGTTTTTTCCACAATAAAATGGATTGCGTTGCGTTAGGAAGACATCATTATTAATATCAGGAGAATGGAAAGCCTGCCCGCAATATTCATGGACTTGGCGGTCATCCTCATTGCCGCCGGTGTCATCACCGTCCTCTTCAAGTGGTTGAAACAGCCCCTGGTGCTGGGCTACATCCTTGCCGGCTTTTTCATCGGCCCCTATTTCCCCTGGTTCCCCGGCGTAACCGATGCGGCCAATATCCATGTCTGGAGCGACATCGGCATCGTGTTCCTCATGTTCGGCCTCGGCCTCGAGTTCAGCATCAAGAAGCTCAAGAAAGTGGGCGCTACCGGTGCCATCACCGCGCTGACCGAGCTGGCCATCATGTTCCTCATTGGCTCCTCGGTGGGCAAAATCCTCGGCTTCGCGCCCATGGAGTGCACCTTCCTCGGCTGCATGCTCTCCATTTCCTCCACCAGCATCATCATCAAGAGTTTCGACGACCTCAAGCTGAAGCAGCAGAAATTCGCCTCCACCGTAACGGCCGTGCTGGTGGTGGAGGACATCATCGCCGTCCTGCTCCTGGTGGTGCTTTCCACGGTCAGCGTCAGCCGCAGCTTCGACGGCGGCGCGCTGGCGGGCCAGATGGTCAAGCTGGTGTTCTTCCTTGTGGCCTGGTTTGTCTTCGGCATCTACCTCATACCCACCTTCCTGCGCTGGATGCGCAAGTACATGAGCGAGGAGACGCTGCTCATCCTGGCCGTGGGTCTCTGCTTCGGCATGGTGGTGCTGGCGGCCCAGGCCGGATTCTCCACCGCCCTAGGCGCCTTCGTCATGGGCGCCATCCTGGCCGAGACCATCGAGGCCGATGTCATACACCGCCTCGTAACCCCGCTGAAGAACCTCTTCGGAGCCGTCTTCTTCGTCTCGGTGGGCATGCTGGTCAATCCCGAGGTGCTGGCGAAACACATCGTGCCCATACTGGTCATCGCCCTCACCGTCATCCTCTTCAAGAGCCTCTCGGCCACCGTCGGCGTACTCCTCAGCGGCCGCCCGCTGAAGACCGCCGTGCAGAGCGGCTTCTGCTTCTGCCAGATCGGCGAGTTCTCCTTTATCATCGCTGGCTTGGGACTGAGTTTCAAGGTGATAGACGCCAACCTCTACCCCATCATCGTCTCCGTCTCCATCCTCACCACCTTCGTTACGCCCTACATGATCAAGGGGGCCCTGCCGTTCTACAACTGGCTCAACCCCAAGCTCCCCGCCAAGGTGAAGCAGCACCTCGACCACTACAGCCACAACGCCTCCAGCGACGCCGACCACCAGGCCGGCATCCGCGCCTTTGTGAAGAAGCAGCTCACCGGCATCCTCCTCTACGGCATCATCCTGGCCGCCATCGAGATGCTCTCCTCCACCCTGCTGAAACCCCTGCTCGACAGCCTCTTCGCCGACGCCGGCATCCCGCAGATATGGAGCCGCCTGCTCGGCATGACCGGCACCCTGCTGCTGATGTCGCCCTTCCTCTGGGCCGTTACGGTCAAGAACGTCAGCAAGGAGAAAATCAAGGCCATGTTCGAGTCCTACCGATTCTCGCAGGCCGTGGTCATACCGCTGCTGGTGCTGCGCTACTTCGTGGCCCTGTTCTTCGTGGGCATAGTGGTGGGAAGCTATGTCAACCTGGCCGTGGGCTTCCTGATGGTCATCGCCTTCATGGTGCTGCTGGTGGTGCTCTTCTCGCGCCGCGCCAACGGCTTCTACGCCCAGATCGAGGAGCGCTTCCTCGACAACCTCAACTCGCACCAGGCGCAGAACTCCTTCCGCATCCCCTCCGGCATGGAGAACGAGTTCTACATGGAGCGCCTCTGCATGAGTCCCTACTCACCGATGGCCGGCAAAAGCCTGCAAGCCAACAACCTCCGCGAACGCTACGGCGCCAACGTGGTTACCATTGAGCGTGGCGACCGGATTATCGACCTCCCCGGCAAGGAAGAGATCCTCATGCCCTCGGACATCGTAACCGTCATCGGCACCGAAGAGCAGGTCTCCGCCATCCGCGCCGCCATCGAGCGCGAGGCCGACGTGCTCATCCACGACCACTCCGACCACGAGCTCCACATGTATCGCTACCACGTCGAGGCCGGCGGCCCCCTCTGCGGACTGCCCGTCGGCACCTCCATCCTCGCCACACAGCACCGCGTCCTCGTCGTCGCCATCGAACGTGCGGGCGAGAAGATAGTTAACCCCTCGCGCCACACCGCCTTCCAGCACGACGACCTCCTCTGGCTCGTTTCCCCCGAGGAGATGACTGTCGAGGGCTTCGAACAGAAAATGGTCAAAATCTAGCCGATGGCCAAGAAGCAGAAATACTACGTGGTGTGGCAGGGGCGGCAGCCGGGTGTCTACACCGACTGGGAGGCGTGCAAGGCGCAGGTGCAGGGCGTGCAGGGCGCACAGTACAAGAGCTTTGACAGCATGGCCGAGGCCGAAGCGGCGATAAAGCTGCCCTATAGCGCCAGTGTAACCAGTAGGACTACTCCAACCAGTTCAACTGGCAACACCTCCATACTCGTCATCGACGAAAACGGCATGACCGCCCTGCGGCCGGGTACGGAGAACGGGCCGGTGCTCGACGCCTTGGCCGTCGACGCCGCCTGCAGCGGCAATCCGGGCGTGATGGAGTACCAGGGCATCTATATACCTACGCGGACGCGCGTATTCCATTACAAGGCTCCCAAGGGGACCAACAACATCGGCGAGTTCCTCGCCATCGTCCACGGCCTCAGCTACCTGAAAAAGCACCGCCTCAACCAGATTATCTACTCCGACTCCGTCAACGCCATCTCCTGGGTACGCCAGCGGAAGTGCAAGAGCAAGCTGCCCGAGGACAACAGCACCGCCGACCTCTGGGACTATATCCGACGTGCCGAGAACTGGCTGAAAACCAATACCTACACCACCGAAATCCGCAAGTGGGACACCGACCGCTGGGGCGAGATTCCGGCCGACTTCGGCAGAAAATGAATACCGACAACCTCCGCTTCTGCTCCAACCGTGTCCGCGATATCCTCGCCCTCTTCCACCACGAACTCGACCCGCTCTACGGCAGCGGCGAGGTGGGCGTCTTCCTCGACATGCTCTTCGACGCTTTCCTCGGATGGGACAAGGTCAAGTTGCTGGTCAGCAGGGATTTGACTATCAACCAGAGCGACCTGCTCCGCTTCCACTGGACACTGGAGGATCTCAAGCGGCACCGCCCCATCCAGCACATCATAGGCCACACCGACTTCTGCGGATGCCGCATTGAGGTGAACCCCAGTGTGCTGATTCCCAGGCCCGAGACGGAGGAGATGGTACAGCGGACCATCTCCCGGCTTGCCGATTTCCGGCCGCCATCCACCATCCTCGACCTCTGCACCGGCAGCGGCTGCATCGCCATTGCGCTGAAAAAAGCCTTCCCGCAGGCTGCGGTTACGGCAGTGGACATCTCGCCTGGGGCACTGGCCGTGGCACGAAGGAACGCCGAGGCCAACGGCCTGGAGGTCAATTTTGTGGAGTCCGATATTCTGTCGGACGATTTCAACCTCCAATCTTCGGTATTCAATCTGATCACCGCCAACCCGCCCTACGTCCGCCACAGCGAGCGTACAGCGATGAGCCCCAATGTGCTTGAGCATGAGCCACATGGCGCACTCTTCGTCCCCGACGAGGATCCCCTGCTCTTCTACCGTGCCGTTGCCGCCGTCGCCGCGCGCCGCCTGGCACCGGACGGGCTGCTGGTGCTTGAAATCAACGAGACCCTCGCCCCCGACACCGCCGACCTCCTGCGTCGGCACGGCCTCCACCCGACCCTCCACCACGACTTCCGCGGACGGCCACGCTTCCTCTCCGCCACCCGCTCCTGACCCCCTGTTCCCCGTCGCTCCCGCATTGCCCTTTGATCCCTTATGAAAGGAAGAAGAGAGGAAGAAGAGGATGGTAACAAAACACTGGGAATCACCCAGTTGTGTATGGGCAAAAATTCCCCTGTCCACGAAAAATTCATGAAAAATTCACGACTCTGCAACGCGCAGAGTATCAGTGCTATCTGCTGTGTGAGTCCATGATGATGGTAACCGGCCCGTCGTTGATCAGCGCCACCTGCATGTCGGCTCCAAAGACACCGGTCTCGATTTTCTTCCCGAACAGTTCCTGCAGGCGCGAAACGAACCGCTCGTACAGCGGCACAGCCACCTCGGGCCGCGAGGCGTGGATGTAGCTTGGGCGGTTGCCTTTCTTGGTCGAGGCCATCAGTGTGAACTGGCTTACCACCAGGATGCTGCCGCCTTCGACTGCGGTAACGGGCAGGTTCATCACCCCATCCGAGTCGTTGAATATCCGCATGTTGATGGTTTTCCGGCAGAGGTATTCGATGTCCTCCTCCCCGTCCTCGTCGCAGATGCCCACCAGCACCAGCAGTCCCTGTCCGATGGCACTCTTGTCCTGGCCTCCGATGCTCACGCTGGCCGACGAAACCCTTTGTAGTACAACTTTCATCTCCTTAATTATTACGAATGGTCCACAGCACAGCCGTGGGCAGTTGGTCCATCATGATGTAGTAGCGACCCGCCGGCAGGTCGGGGAGCGGCATGGTCTCCTCGCCTGCAGGGGCTTGGGTCTGGTGGGCGATGCGCCCGTAAATGTCGTACACCACCACGTTGCCCCCTTCCCGGTAGTCGCCGCTCAGGTGCAGCAGCCCGTCGTCGCCGATGGCGAGTGTGCCTTGGATGCCATCCAGTCCAAAGTAGCGCCGGTACTCCTTCAGTATGGCTTCGGGTTCGGTGCGCAGGTAGCTGTCGATGGCAGCGATGGCCGTCCGCCAGCTCATCATCGACGATGGTGCGTCGAACCGCCCTATCTGGTACGGCACTTCACTGGCCACCTGTGCCACAATCTCCTGCAGGAAAGCGCTGGTTCGCTGGTAGTTGAAGTGGGTCTCCACCATCTCCTCCATCCGCTCTGCCGACCGTTGCAGGAAGGTGGGGTTTCGGAACAGCCTGCGAAACAGCAGGGTGGCCTCGGGCGAGGTGCGTGTGGTGTGTCCGCGGGCGTTGTAGGTCATGCGGTCAAGGATGTCCGGACTCTCGGGCAGTGTGGCCAGGGTGCCGTCGCCGTCGAAGAAAATCCACCGCCAGCGGTGTCCCGGTGCCGACCAGAAGCGCACGTTGCTGATGGGCCAGTCGTCGTTGGACACCAGTATCTGCATCAGCATATAGTCCATCAAGGCGTCGAGTTCAACCTGCGAAGCCAGATGGTTGTAGTTTGCATCTTGTGACAGGTCGGTGGATTCCAGCCATTGTTGCAGTTCGGTCCAGCGTGCATTGTCGCCGTTTTCCACCTCGTCTCCCCAGTAGGCCAGTAGGTTCACTGTGCGGTTGTCGGTATGGTAATGGTCTTGCACATAGTGTTCGTCGGCTTTCTCCTCGAGGAAGTATATGCCCCAGTACTCGCCATTGAGGAAAAGCACCACGGGGCGTGAGGCCATGCGGTCGAAACGCATCGGGCGGGCTATCTGCTGGCATAGCCAGTCTTCCACCCCAGCTGCGCTCCACGAGGTCTTCCACGGCCGCAGCACCAGGCGCTGGTAGCGCTCCAGGGGGGTGTCGGTGAAGAAGGGCAGGTTGAAGTGCGAGGCCCCGTATTCGCGCCGCGCATAGAGCGACATGCCTTTCTGGCTCAACACGCGCTGGCTGTTCCCATGCACACGCAGGCCGCAGTCCACGGTGAGTGTGGTCCCGGTGCTGTCATGGTACGAGAATGCCGCCGGACGTTCCCAAAGGATGCCGCGCCGGAAGTAGTTGCCTGTGCGGTAGGGATGCAGGGGGTCGAAGCACTGGCCGCGCACGAAGATGCCGGTGTCGTGGTCGAAAAGGCTCAATGAGTCGGCACAGAGGGAGACCACCGGCAGACTGATGGCGCGCCGCAGCAGGCTGTCGATGAGGTAGGACTGGGTGTTGACCGGCGAGCGGCGCACCCCGTTGCTGTCGAACACGGCGGCGCGAACCACGATGATGCGCTCCACGCTGTCGGGCTGGAACCAGCGGTCATCGGGCACGTTCTGTATCTTGAAAGCCTCGGAGTTAGAGTACAGTGCCTGCGATAGGGGCAGGGGAGAGGTGTAGAGAGGGTCGCACTCGGTGGGGGTGTTCCCGTTCAGGGTGTAGTGGATGGCAAGGGGTTCTCCGGCAGGTGCCAGCTCAATGCGCATGCCCAGGCTGAAGGTGTCGGCGTGGAAACCTCCGTCGTGCGAGAAGAGTACCACCTGTGCCGAGGCGGTATTGAACAATAGGAGGCTCAACAGAGGCAGGAGGTATCTATGCAGAAAGCGGCGCATGCAGGGGGATTCATTCCACAATGGATAGCTTTGCGAACTTGAGCATCAGCTGCTTCTGTCCCACGCCGTCGAAGAATACGATGGCTTTGCGCGAGTCGGCGGCACCTTCCACACCCAGCACCTTGCCGATGCCGAATTTGTCGTGCTGCACTTTCATGCCGGGCATGATGGCGTTTATCTCGGCAGGGCTGTTGGCCTGCACGGGACCGGTACGGCGCTGGGGGGTGGGTTTGACGGCAGGAGCCTGGGGTTTGCCGACGTTGAAGAAAGCGCGCGGCAGGGTACCTGCTTCGGGGAAGGTGCGGCGCGACGAGGGCATCTCAAGGTATTTGGGGTCGATTTCCTCCACAAAGCGGCTTACCTCGCCTCCCATGCGCTGGCCGTTGTTGAAGCGGCTCTGGGCGTAGGAGAGGGTAACCTGCCGCTCGGCACGCGTTACGGCCACGTAGAACAGGCGGCGTTCCTCCTCCAGCTCCGCGCGGCTGCTGGCCATGAACGAGGGGAAGATCTGCTCTTCCATGCCGACGATGAAGACGTAGGGGAACTCCAGACCTTTGGAGGCATGGATGGTCATTAGCGACACCTTGTCGGCATCGGCATCCTTGTCCTTGTCCTCGCTGGTGTAGAGGAGCACCTGCTGTAGGAACTGGTCGAGGGTTTTCTGCGAGTTCTGGGGAGACTCCTCTGAAGGGGCGATTGGCTCCGTCTCGTCATCCTCGCAGAATTCCTGTATGCCGTTGAGCAGCTCGTCGATGTTGTCAATGCGCTCGGCGGTGTCGGGTTCATCCTCTTCGCGCAGAGCCTTGACGATGCCGGAGGCTCCGATAATCTGCTTGGCCAGGGTGAAGGCGTCGAGGGTGGGCACCTGCGACTCGAAGCGTTTGACCATGAAGACGAAGTCGGTGATGCGCTGTACAGTACCGCTGTTGATGGGGAGGGCGAAATCGGACAGGTTCTCCAGCACGGTCCAGAGGGGTACGTCGTTGTCCGCCGCGGCCACGCGAATGCGGTCCAGGGTGGTTTGGCCGATGCCGCGGGCGGGGTAGTTGATGACACGCACCAGGCTCTCGTCGTCGCAGGGGTTGACGGCGAGGCGGAGGTAGGCCAGCACGTCCTTGACCTCGCGGCGGCCGTAGAAGGAGAGGCCCTGGTAG
>CACZLT010000059.1 GCA_902782185.1 uncultured Bacteroidota bacterium
AACACAAAGGTAACACTTTTTCCCGAATGCACCAAGAACTTCCTGTTTTTTGGTGCTTCTTTTTATCCTTTGTGTTGCATTATTAACTTGAAATTAAGCCATCCCTCTCCCTAATTCTTAGTTCTCAGTTCTTAACTTCCCCGCCCGTGGGTCGCTGTGAGACCATATCGTCCCATATCGCACCAGAGTTTATGTATTCATTAAGAGAGTACCTAGAGAACACCTAGGGACCTCCCACCCTCCCACCCCCATTTTAACATAAAAAATCACAAATTTCACTCCAATTCACAAAAAAGTCGTACCTTTGCATTTTGAATTGAAACCAAAATATATAATGAAACGCACCCCCATACTCCTGCTCATAGCCCTGCTCCCACTGGGCATCGCCCAGGCGCAAAAGCTTGCCTACGAAAGCGCTACCCAGACATTCGGCTACAAAGGCGACGCCGGCAACTGGGTCATCAACCCCCAATTCCAGCGCGCCTCCGAGTTCGAGGGCGGCGCCCGCAAATGGGCTGTCGTGAAGCTCGACGGCCGCTGGGGATTCATCGACGTGGACGGCAACATGGTTTGCCGCAACATCTTCCTCGAGAAGGACATCGCCCGCCAGGCCGCCCTCCAGTGGGAAGCCCAGACCGAGCCCGGCCGGTGGATATACCCCGCCCGCAATGCCGCCGACGGCCGCTGGGGCTTTGTCGACTACTACGGCCGCTGGCACTACCAGCCCGTCTACGAAGCCGCCAACCCCCACCGTGGCACTGACCCCAAAAGCTACGCCACCGTCCGCAAGGACGGCCGCTGGGGCTGCATCGACGGCCGCGGCGTCCTCGTCATAGCAAACATCTTCCTCACTGCCGACCAGGCCACCGAAGCAGGGCAGCAGTGGGCCATCGGCCGCAACTACTACAAATGGCGCCTCGCCACCACCCATCCGCAGACCGGTCTCTGGGGCTTTGTCGACTACCTCGGCCGCTGGGCCGTCCAGCCGCTCTACAGCGAAATAACCCCCTTCCCCAACGAAAATACCTACGAATACACCCAGGTCAAACAGGAAGGTCGCTGGGGCAACATCAACCGCAACGGCGAAACTGTAACCCTCCCCATCTTCTTCACCCGCGACCAGGCCGCCTACGCCCTCCGCCAATACGAGCATGGCCGCGCCCTCGAAGCCTGGCGCCACCCCGTTACCAACCCCGCCGACGGAAAGTGGGGCTGGGTGGACTGGAGCGGCGAGTGGCGCATCCAGCCCCAGTTCCAGGACGCCACCCACTTCGCCAACGACACCGGCCTCTTCGCCACCGCCAAATATGACGGCTACTGGCTCGTCATAGGCGACACCGGCGAGTTCCTCTCCCGCAATGTCTTCACCCTCAGCTCCGAGGCATGGACTGCCGGCAACGAGTGGGACACCCAGCAGGAGCTGGGACACTGGCTCTACCCCATCATGGATCCCGGCACACAGGCATGGGGCTATGTCGACTATCAAGGCCAGTGGGTCATCAAGCCCACCCTTGAGGACGCCAAGCTCTTCACCAACGTGTGGAACGACCGTGTGGCTCCGGCCAAGATGGACGGCAAGTGGGGATGCATCGACCACACCGGGCAATTCGTCGTCAAGAACCAGTACAACACCTCCGCCGAAGCCTACATGGCCGGCCGCCGCTGGGCCGAAGGGAAGAGGTTCTAAAACTGAAAATGAACATTGAAGACACTCATCCATAACGCCACCATCGTCAACGAGGGTCGCATCTTTGTCGGCTCCGTCGTCATCGACGGCGACAAGATAGTCGAAGTATTTGAGAAATCGGATGGTTCGGATTATTCGGAATTTTCAGAAATCCTGGAGGCCGAAGGGTGCCTGCTTCTGCCCGGGGTAATCGACACCCACGTGCATTTCCGCGACGGAGGGCAGTCCGAGAACCCTGCCGGCACATTCTACAGTGAGAGCCGCGCCGCTTTGGCCGGCGGCGTTACGTCAGTCATCGACATGCCCAACACCGTTCCGCAGACCACCACCCTCGAGGCTCTCGAAGCCAAGGAGGCACTGGCAGCCCGCGACTCCGCCGTCAACTACGGATTCATGCTCGGAGCCACCAACGACAACATCGCCGACCTCCTCCGCCTCGACCCCACACGCTACGCCGCCATCAAGCTCTTCCTCGGATCCTCCACGGGCAACATGCTAGTCAATAGTGCCGACCAACTCGACCTCCTCTTCCGCGAGGCGCGCAAACTCATCGTCGCCCACTGCGAGCAGGAAGAGATAATCCAGGCCAACCTCCGCAACTTCAAACTGGAATACCAGGGCACCGTCGGCGAGACCGCAGCCCTCCACCCCCAGATACGCAATACCGAGGCCTGCTTCCTGGCCACCTACCACGCCATCGAACGCGCCCGGAAGTACGGCACACGCCTCCACGTCGCCCACCTCTCCACCGCCACCGAACTCTCGCTCCTCTCCAACTTCGACCTCGACAAGAAGCACGTTACCGCCGAGGTAACGCCCAATCACCTGTGGTTCGACGACCGCGACTATGCCGAGTTGGGTAACCGCATCAAGTGCAATCCTGCGATCAAGAGCAATGACGACCGCCTGGCCCTGTGGGCGGGGCTGGAGGACGGGCTGATTGACACTATCGCGACGGACCACGCGCCGCACCCCCTGGAGGCGAAGCGCCGCCGGTATTTCGACGCCCCGAGTGGGATACCCTCGATACAGCACTCGCTGCAGATGATGCTGGAACCGGCTATCGGCAACAAGGAGTTGCTGACGATGGTGGTACAGAAGATGAGCCATAATCCGGCCCTGCTCTTCGGTATCGAGGGGCGCGGCTTCATTCGCCCAGGCTACAAGGCCGACCTCGTCCTCGTGCGTCCCGGGGTGGAAGAAACCGTTACGCGCGAATCATTATTATATAAATGCGGCTGGAGTCCCCTTGAGGGGCAGACCTTCCACACCCGCATCGAGCGGGTGTTCCTCAATGGCTCTGATACCACCACGACATCCGCCACGGCACAATCCCTCTCCTTCTCCAAGTAAAGCGACAGGGTCGGGATGAAGCGTTGCTTCACCCCGACCCTGTTAAGCCATTCTTTTGTCTATAACGACATGGTCTGCAGGAAGCGGACAGAAGCGTGGATGTGGCGGAACATGATTTCGTCGATGTCGACGAAGTTGACCTCGCGACGGTAGTCGGCGAACATCTTCTCAATGGCGGGACTGGACTTGAGACCCTGCTGGTGGCGGAAGTCGAGAGCCTGGGCGGCGTTGAAAAGTTCGATGGCCAATACACGCTCGGTGTTCTCGCAGACGCGGTAGCACTTGGTGGCGGCGTTACCTCCCATGCTCACCAAATCCTCCTGGTTCTGGCTGCTTGTGATGCTGTCCACGCTGCAGGGGGTGCAGAGTTGCTTGCTCTGGCTCACAATGCTGGCAGCGGCATACTGCGGAATCATGAACCCGCTGTTGAGGCCGGGCTTGGCCACAAGGAAGGAGGGCAAGCCCCGCTTGGCGTCGATGAGCTGGTAGGTGCGGCGTTCGCTGATGGCGCCGAGTTCGGCCACTGCGATGGCCAAAAAGTCAAGCACCATGGCGAGGGGTTCGCCGTGAAAATGACCGCCGGAGATAACCTTGTCATCGTCGGGCAGCACGATGGGGTTGTCGGTGGTGGAGTTGATTTCAGTCTCAACCACACTCTCCACATAGCGGAGGGTGTCCTTGGCGGCGCCATGCACCTGCGGGGCGCAGCGGAAAGAGTAAGGATCCTGGACGTGTTCCTTGTGGCGGGTGATAAGCTGGCTGCCGTCCAGCAGGTTGCGCACCGCCTTGGCGGTGTCAAGTTGGCCCTGGTGCGGGCGCACCATGTGGAGGGATTCGTAGAAAGGTTCGATGCGACCGTCGAAGGCGTCAAGCGATAGGGCAAGCACCATGTCGGCCTGGCGACTGAGGCGGCGGGCCTTCAGCAGGCTCCACACAGCATAGCTGCTCATGAACTGGGTGCCGTTGAGCAGGGCTAGACCCTCTTTGCTCTGCAGCTCGATGGGTTGCCAGCCCTTGGCGGCGTAAACCTCGCTTACGTCGCAGCGACGGCCCTTCCAGTAAACTTCGCCCATGCCAAGGATGGCGGGGAGCATCAGGTTGGCCAAGGGGCAGAGGTCACCGCTGGCGCCGAGGCTACCCTGCTGGTAGACGACTGGGAGGACGTCCTCGTTGTAGCAGTCGATGAGTCGTTGCACAGTCTGCAACTGGGCACCGCTGTAGCCGAAGGTGAAGTTTTGCGCCTTGAGCAGAAGCATAAGACGCACCACCTCGGCAGGCACCTCGTCGCCCACGCCGCAGGCGTGGCTCATCACCAGGTTCTTCTGCAGCTGCGAGAGCTGCTCCTTGCTGATGCTGATGTTGCAGAGCGATCCGAAGCCAGTGGTTACACCGTAGATGGGCTCTTTCTGGCTCTCCATCTTGTGGTTGAGGTAGGCGCGGCATTTCTCGATACGGCGCTTGGATTCGTCGCCGAGGGCGAGAGTGGCCTTGTTGTCTATGATGGCCTGGATTTGATCCAGGGTGAGACGCTGGTCGGGATTGAAAAGGTGGATCATGGTGCGGGTGTTTTATTCGGAGAGTTGGGCTTTGGCTTTCTCTGCAATGTCATCGTCGACGAGTATGCGTCCGCAGTTTTCACACACGATGACTTTCTTGTGCATCTTGATTTCCATCTGGCGCTGCGGGGGGATGGCGCTGAAGCAACCGCCACAGGCATCACGGTCGATAGTAACGACGGCCAATCCGTTGCGGGCGGCATTGCGGATGCGCTTGTAGCCAGTGAGGTAACGGTCGTCGATGTACTGCTCCTGCTCCTTCGACTTCTCCAGCAGGCGGGCTTCGTCCTTCTCAGTCTCGACAATGATGGAGGTGAGTTCCTCACGCTTGGCATCGAGGTCTTTCTTGCGGCTCTCCATGAGAGCCTTGGCGGTCTCGATGTTGGCCTTGAGTTCCTTGACCTTGGCCACACCCTCCTTGTTCTTGCGCTCGCAGAGCTGGATTTCGAGGTGCTGGAATTCAATCTCCTTGGCCAACGATTCAAACTCGCGGTTGTTGCGCACGTTCTCCTGCTGCTTCTGGTACTTCTTGATCATCTCCTCGTGGTCGGACACCTCGGTGGTGCGGACCTTGTTGGCCGCCTCGGTCTCCTTGATTTCAGCGGTGATATTGTCAATACGGGTGTTGAGACCGGCTATCTCATCCTCCAAATCCTGCACTGCCTGGGGCAGTTCACCACGGATGATTTTGATTTTGTCGATCTCGCTGTCTACACTCTGGAGGGTGTAGAGTGCCACCAGACGCTTTTCGATGGCGAGGTCCACGTCGGGTCGGAGAATGACGGGGGCAACTTCTTGGGCTTCTGCTTTTTTGGTGCTGACTTTCTTTGCCATATTTATATTATATATTATTAGATTTCAATTATATATAACGTACTACGCCTTCCTGTTTCGAGGAAATTCGGCATGCAAAATTACTAAATTTTTCTGATATGCAGCGAGAAATTATCTCTTTTGCAAACTGTTCGGTCTCGTAATGGCCGGCATCGACCAGCACCATGCGTCCTTCGGTACGCTGGAAGTCGTGGTATTTCAAGTCGGCTGTGAGATAGATGTCGGCCTTGGCCGCCAGCGCGTCGCCTATGAGAAAGGCACCGCTACCTCCGCAGAGAGCCACCCGGCGCACCTGGCAGCTGGCATCGTGCGGTGAGGTGCGCAGCGACGGAATACCCAGCAACCGCTTCACCTGCAGCAAGAATTCATCAACCCCCACACTGGCTTCCAGCTCTCCCACCATGCCTGCCCCCGTCTCTCCGCCCAACGGGGAAAGGATTTGGCAGGCGCGAAGCCCCAGACGCTTGGCCAACTCGCCATTGACACCCCACGGCAGGCTGTCCAGGTTGGTATGCGCGGCATAGACGGCCATACCAGCCCGCACCATCTGCATCACCATGCGTCCCGTCTCACTGCGTTCCGTAATACGCTTCAATCCGCTGAAAATGAATGGATGGTGGGTTACTATCAGATTGACCCCCAGGTCGATGGCCTCCTCCACCACGGCAGGTGTCAAGTCTAGCGCCACCAAAGCTCCGCGATAGGCTTCTCGCCCATCTCCCAAAAGAAATCCGGCATTATCGTAGTCCTCCTGCAACTCGGGACGGAAGGTCGCATCCAGATAGGCAACCACATCGTTTATCGTTTCTTTGCTCATAACAAAACCTTTAACGCCAACCGGGACACTTTATTGTGCCACTGTACCCATCGGGTCCATTTTTCTGTTTCCCGTCCCTTTAAAAGCCAAAATAACAGGCGTTCTTGCCATGTATACACGCATTTTTAAAACTTTCGATAGCACTATTTTACAAATACTTACAATAAACATTCAAAAATATTTCAAAAAAAATTTGGCCAGTATCTGAAAAGTTAGTACTTTTGCACCCGATTTCGAGAGACATCAAGATTCCTCCTTAGCTCAGTTGGTTAGAGCATCTGACTGTTAATCAGAGGGTCGCTGGTTCAAGTCCAGCAGGGGGAGCAAGAGAGGAAGCCGCACCACGATGCGGCTTTTTTCGTAACACAAATTCTTATGGGAAAGACACTGCTCATCGTCCTCTTCATTGCCATTGGTGCCGTGGCACTGCTCATGATTGCCCTGGGGCTGAAGATGATTCTCCGCAAGGAGAAAGAATTCAAGCGCCCTTGCGCCAACGCCGACCCCAAAACCGGCCGTTGCGCCAACTGCAAATGCGATAAGAAGTAGTTAGTGGTTGAGAGTGGATAGTGGGTGATTGTCAGTGGCTAGAAAATGTCCTAAAGTACCACCCACTACCCACTTTCAGCTTAATCCTGCGAAAACTCCTTGATGCGCTGTTCTTCGCTGCGCTTGCACACCAGCAGGCGGCCGCCTTTGGCGGAGACAATGTAGCCTTCAAGTCCCTGCAAGACAACCTTCTCGGCATCCTCGGCATGCACCACGCAGTCGCGGCACTCGTACAGCCGCACGTTGCCTACAGCACCATTGTTCGCGCTGTCCTTCTGCAACTTGTCGTGCAGCGATGCCCAGTTGCCCAAGTCGCTCCATCCGAAGTCGGCCGGGTGGGTATACACTTTCCCGTCGGCAGCGGCGGGCTCCATCACGGCATAGTCTATCGATATCTTCTCGCACTGCGGAAACACCTCCTGCACGTCGGCCTCGCTCTTCATCCGCTCCATGTCGGCGGCGATATTGGGCTTGTAGGCATGTATGGCCGAGGTGATGGTGTCCACATTCCACACGAAGATGCCGGCATTCCACAGGTAGTTGCCTGCCTGCAGGTACTGCTCCGCCACCTCACGCTGCGGCTTCTCCTTGAAAGCCTTGACCGTGCAAATCTCTCCGAATTCCGCACACCGAGCTCCGCACTCCACATAGCCGTAGCCCGTTTCGGGTCGCGAGGGCTTGATACCGATGGTAACGATGGCATCACTCTTCTCTGTGAACGCCAGCGCGTTGCCTATCACACGTCGGAACTCCACCGGGTTCATCACCACTGCATCGGCGGGCGTAACCACCACGTTGGCCGTGGGATCCTCCTGCCGGATGCGCCAGCAGGCCCATGCGATACAGGGCGCCGTGTTGCGTGCCGCAGGCTCGGCAAGGATATGGCTTTCAGGCATATCCGGCAACTGCCGCCGCACAATGTCCACATAGGCCGCATTGGTTACCACCCAGAAATTCTCCTTCGGGCACAACCCCTCGAAACGATCCGCCGTCAACTGTATCAATGTCCGTCCACAGCCCAGTATGTCAATGAATTGCTTCGGATACTCCGGCGTACTCAACGGCCAGAAGCGGCTACCTATGCCACCGGCCATGATCACTATGTGATTGTTCATATTTTCTTTGTTAATTATTGGCACTAAATTTCTGCAAAAATACTACTATTATTCGAAATATGAAAAAAATTTTGCCATGTGCGTGAAAATGTGTAATTTTGTACCCTCAAATCCGAACAAATGAAACACCTCTAATATGAAGAAAAACAACGACATACTGAAAGGGCTCAAGCCGGAACGCGTGTGGCACTGGTTCGGCGAAATCATGCAAATACCCCGCCCGTCGAAGCACGAGGAGCGCATCAGCGCCTTCCTCGTCCAGTGGGGCAAGGATCGCGGA
Source organism: uncultured Bacteroidota bacterium (assembly GCA_902782185.1). Classification (GTDB taxonomy): domain Bacteria; phylum Bacteroidota; class Bacteroidia; order Bacteroidales; family P3; genus Colimorpha. The sequence continues at coordinate 8,192 of CACZLT010000059.1, forward strand.
CTCGAAACCCAAAGCGATAAGCTGGGCAATGTGCTCATCCGCAAACCCGCTACCAAAGGCTACGAAAAATCGCCCGGCGTATGCCTCCAGGCCCACATGGACATGGTCTGCGAGAAAAACTCCGACAAGCAGTTCGACTTCATGACCGACCCCATCCAGCCCGTGCTCGACGGCGAATGGCTCACCGCCGACGGAACCACCCTCGGCGCCGACGACGGAATCGGCGTGGCCGCCATACTCGCCATACTCGAAGACAAAAAGATACAACACCCCGCACTCGAAGCCCTCATCACCGTCGACGAAGAGACCGGTCTCACCGGTGCCGCCGGCCTCTCCAAAAACTGGCTCACCAGCGAAATCCTCCTCAATTTCGACGACGAGGACGAGGGCGAGTACTGCATCGGCTGCGCCGGCGGCATCGATACCACGGCCGAGATGGACTACAAGCTCACCACGTCCCCCCGCGGCCACAAGGCATTCCTGTTGAAAGTCTCCGGCCTCAAGGGCGGCCACAGCGGCGACGACATCCACCGCGGACGCGGCAACGCCAACAAACTCATCAACCGCATCCTCTGGGAGGGCACCTTCAAGCACCGGATGCGACTGGCCTCCATCGACGGCGGCAACCTCCGCAACGCCATCGCCCGCGAGGCCGAGGCCGTGGTCGTCGTCCCCGACGAGGAGGTGCGCGCCTTCAAGACCATGGTTACCCGGATGGGCAAAGCCCTGGTATTCGAATTCCGCAGCACCGAGCCCGAACTGGAATTCGAACTGCGCGATGTCAGCATGCCCAACAAACTCATCGACCTCGCCACCCAGGAGAAACTGGTCAACCTCCTCTACGCCTGCGCCCACGGTGTGCTGGCCATGAGCCGCGAAATCGACAACTTCGTCGAGACCTCCACCAACCTGGCCAGCATCAAGATGAGCGAGGAACGCGACCGCAAGCGCGGTACGCGCAACGGTGTCATCCACATCGCCACCAGCCAGCGCAGCAGCGTCGAAAGCGCCAAACTGGCTGCGGCGCAGAAAATCGAGGCCACCTTCCGCCTCGCCGGCTGCCGTGTCAGCCACGGCGACGGCTATCCGGGCTGGACTCCCAATCCCGACAGCCGTGTGCTCAAGGTCGGTGTCGAGGTCTACAGGAAGATGTACGGCAAGGAACCCGTCGTCCGCGCCATCCACGCCGGCCTCGAATGCGGCCTTATCGGGCAGAAATACCCCAAGATGGACATGATTTCCTACGGCCCCACCCTCCGTGGCGTACACAGCCCCGACGAACGCATCGAAATCCGCACCGTCGAGATGTTCTGGAACCAGACCGTTGAGATACTCAAGAAACTGAAATAAACACAAGAAAACAAAAGAACCGAAATAAACACCTGTAAATGAGCATATTGCCCCACACCCTCCAACACACAACACATACTCCCACCTCTAAAACAAAGCGTGATGCGTAAAGGACTAGTGAGGCTGTTTTTGGCGACCCTACTGCTTTTGGCAGGATTGCAGTTGAAGGCTGCGCCGGTCAGCGTGGACTCGGCACGCACCGTGGCGGCGAACGTGCTGGGCACCACCCAGCTGGTGAACCGCACGGCGGAGTTGCCTTCCGATATCAGTCAATATATGTATTTGTTCTCGCCGGAGGGCGGCGTGGGATTTGTGTTGATATCGGCTGACGACCGTGCGCTGCCGGTGCTGGGCTATTCCACCACGTCGACCATGAATTTCGCTGTCGCGGGTTTCTCCTCGTGGCTTTCCCATAGCAAGACCCAGATTGCCAACATCCGTAGCCAGGGACTTGCCGCCTCGGCCAGGGTGGCCGCCCTGTGGACGCACGTCGGGTAACGGATGCCATCCGGGGCAGATAGCCGTTGCAATGGCGCAGATTATGAAATATTGGAACTATCCTCCCAGAGGGCTGGGCAGCGTTTCGTACACCAACACGGGCGATGTCGCGGCGCAGGTGTCGGCCGATTTCAGCACGGCCTATGACTGGGACAATATGCCCGATTCGTTGACCGATGCCAGCTCCGATGCCGAGAAAGATGCAGTCAACGAGATAATCTTCCATGCCGGCGCGGCAATCCAGACGATATACCGCGTCAATAACAGCCCTATGCAAGGTGGCAACATCTATGCGGCTTTTAGGAACAATTTCAGATACAATACCCAAACTGTCCGCACTATAAACACAAGTAGTTTCACACACGCGGCCTATGATGAAATGATGATGGCCGAAATCACTTCGGGCAGGCCGTTTCTCTACAGAAATGGGAATGTC